>NZ_CP110678.1:3046856-3376213 GCF_026167545.1 Sphingomonas sp. S1-29
GGAGAAACAGCACCATGAGGCCTGCCAAAGCCGCCAAGGTAGCGATCAGGCCCACGACAAGGCGCATGCCCACATGACGAAGCTTCGCAAGACCGAGATCGGTATTCATGCAACGGTGCTCGCGGTAGTGCCACATCCGTAAAAGCGGAATGAAAGAAGCAGTGCGCCATGCTTCACGGCGGAAGCGATCAGTGCCGATCTCACACCGTATACGATAAACGAACCTTCATAGAAGCCGGGAGCCACAAGCCGGGCACCGGTTGGTAGCACCCAGCCCAAAGTTGATGCTGCAGTGCCAGGTCGCAGGGGTGCCACCAACATCACGCCTTCGGCGGGTGGCGCCAATGTTAGTGCAGCTATTCCGCCCACGAGTGCGCATTGGAGGATCATGCCAGGCAGCTGAAATCTACGGGTCAATCGATCCTCCTACTGGCATATCTGCGACGGCATGATGCTTCGCATGGTCGGCCCGCCGGGTGGCGCTTCCAATGGCGCTAATTGCATCTTAGGTCATGGCCGAACCAAGCGGCGCTAACAGGCCTTTTTTTAGTGCGCGTCGTCGCATCCCTTCTGCGAAAGCGTATAGGATCGCGCAGTCCTCCATGCAGACTCTGCTGCAGCCGGTAGATATGAACGCTGATCCCGACGTGAGCGATGTTGGCCGCCCAGAAGGGCGTCGAGCTTTCCATGCAGATCGATTATAACGTTCTGGCGTGGCATGGAGCTGACGTCCGCTCGCGGTTGGGAGATCGTTATGGCGCTTCGCTTGCGGAGAGGGCAGGCGTTTTCGACGGTTTCGACGAAAATTCATCGTTGGTTGAAGCGCTTGTCTCCGCCGCCGTATCTCACATGCTTGGGCAAATCGCGTCGGATTCGACATCCATGTTGGCCGACGGCCTTGAGTTCAGGATCGAACAGACGTTTTTTCCTGACGTTGTCCCGGGACTGATTAGCCAGGGGGGCTGCTTCAAGGTGGCCCCTTGGGCATGGTAAGGCTGTCCCAGCAATAATGCATAGGATTGGCGCGCCCGGAGGGAGTCGAACCCCCGACCGAGGAGGTAGAAGCTCCTTGCTCTATCCAACTGAGCTACGGGCGCGCGCCACCTTCCCCTAGCCGATTTCGCGGGGCGAGGAAACGCCGCGGGCGCACGCGAACCGAGCTTCGTGATGGACGTTGAGGCGGCTTGCCGTCGCCCGGCGGATCGCGGATGAAGCTGCATCGAAGGGGTGGGCGATGAGCGAGCAGGACAGCATGAAGGGGCCGGCGGCGATCCCCGCCGACAGGATCGGCGGCGGCGGCTTTCGCTATTTCGATTTCGTGATGGCGGCGTTCGTCACCATCCTGCTGCTGTCGAACGTCATCGGCGCGGGCAAGGTGTCGGCGATCGACGGCTTCGTGTTTGGCGCAGGGATCCTGTTCTTTCCGGTCAGCTATGTGATCGGCGACGTGCTGACCGAAGTCTATGGCTATGCCCGCGCGCGCCGCTGCATCTGGGCGGGGTTCGGCGCGATGATCTTCCTGGCGGTGATGTCCGCGGTGGTGGTGGCGATGCCGCCGGCGCCCGGCTGGGAGGGGCAGGCGGCGTATGAGGCGGTGTTCGGCGCGGTGCCGCGGATCGTACTGGCGTCGATCGCCGCGTTCTGGGCGGGCGAGTTCGTCAATTCCTATGTCCTCGCGCGGATGAAGCTGCTGACCAAGGGCAAGCACTTGTGGTCGCGCACGATCGGATCGACGGTCGTGGGGCAGGGCGTCGACAGCCTGATCTTCTATCCGCTGGCGTTCCTGGGGGTGTGGGACACCGCGCAGGTCTTCACCGTGCTGGTCACCAATTGGGGGCTGAAAGTGCTGTGGGAGGCACTGCTGACCCCGGTCACCTATGCCGTCGTCGGCTGGCTCAAGCGCCGTGAGGGGGTCGACGTGTTCGACCAAGGCACCGACTTCACCCCGTTCCGCACGCGGGTTTGAGGCCTAATCGTTCAAGCTGGCGACGATCGCAGCGTTCGCCGGTGCGAACGGGTTAACGATCCGGACGTCGTCGATGATGGCCCCGTCCTGCATGTCTTCGGTCAGCAGCGTTTCGGCGCCCATCGCTTTTGCCGACACCAGGATGATTGAGTCCCAGAGCTGCAGCTTGTGCCGCTGGGCTAACCGCGCCCCGGCGATGACGTGTTCGGGCTGGGTCGGCGACGTGGCGAAGAGCAAGGACCAATCGGCTGCCAATCCTATGGCTTCTTCATAGGCGGCCGCATTCTTGCGGCGGACGACGTTGAGGAATTCGCCGATCACCTGGCTGGTAAGCACCAACAGCAAGCCGTCGGCGCGGCTTATGATGTCGAGCGCGATATCGCGTTTCTGTCGTTCGCCACGATCCAGCGCATAGACCAGGACGTTCGAATCCAGCGAGTATCTCAAAGCGCGACGTCACCATATTTGTCATCTTCGGTGATCGTCCCGGCCTCCAGCACGAAACCGCGGCGCATCGTATCGATCATTCGCTTGTTGGCGGCATTCCACTCGGCATCGCTTGCACCGCGCCGTGGCCGAAGCTCTACGATCGTGCGGTTGTTCTGCGTGACCTCGATCACCTCGCCCTTGGCCGCGCGATCGATGAGCTGGGCGATGTTTTGCTTGAACTCGGTGATGGATATAGCCGTCATCGTTCGATTCTCCGGACGGCTTCAGTGTATCGATCGCCCTATATTACGCAATCGCGGCGAGCAGGCCTTCGAACAGGCGGCGGCCATCGGTGCCGCCATGCGCGGCTTCGATCCGGCGTTCGGGGTGCGGCATCATGCCCAGCACATTGCCGCGTTCGTTGAGCACGCCGGCGATGTCGCGCGCCGAGCCGTTGACGTCCTCGGCATAGCGGAAGGCGACGCGGCCTTCGCCCTCGAGCCGGTCGAGCGTCTCGGCGTCGGCGAAGTAGTTGCCGTCGTGGTGCGCAACGGGGACGGTGATCGCTTCGCCCGCGTCATAGCCGCGGGTGAAGATCGACTGGTCGTTGGCGACGCTCAGCCGCGCGTCGCGGCAGACGAAATCGAGCCCGGCATTGCGCATCAGCGCGCCGGGCAGCAGTCCGGTCTCGGTGAGGATCTGGAAGCCGTTGCAGATGCCGAGTACCGGCATCCCGTGTTCGGCTGCCGCATGGACCGCAGCGACGATCGGCGAGCGCGCGGCGATCGCGCCGCAGCGCAGATAGTCGCCATAGGAAAAGCCGCCGGGCACCGCGACCAGGCCGATGCCATCGGGCAAATCGGTGTCGCCGTGCCACACCATCGTCGGCGCCACCCCGGTCACGTCGTGGAGCGCGGTCGCGATGTCGCGGTCGCAATTCGATCCGGGGAAGACGATGACCGCGGTCTTCATGCCAGCTTCTCGACCCGATAATTCTCGATCACCGTGTTGGCGAGCAGCTTGCGGCACATATCGTCGATCGCCTGATCGCTGGTGTCGTCGGCGACGTCGAGTTCGAACAATTTGCCCGCGCGGACATCGGCGACGCCGGCAAAGCCGAGCGACCCCAGCGCGTGCTGGATCGCCTTGCCCTGCGGATCGAGGACGCCCGATTTGAGCGTGACGATGATGCGAAGCTTCATGGGGTGCGCCTTCGGGTGATGCGGAATGTCGCGGTCGCTATGCCGCGATGGGGCCGGGGCTGCAAGCGAGCAGCCCGTTCGTCTCGTGCGCGGCCGGGCAAGCGCGGGGCTTATCCGGCAGCGGTTTCTCGACTTCGCTCGAAACGAACGGGTTATTGGGCCGTTGTTATGGCGTTATTTGCCCCGGCGCTTGCGGTGAGTTTCGAGGTCGAGCACCGCCGAATCGGCGTCTTCGGGCAGCAGGCCCAGGCGGCGCGCGACTTCCTGATAGGCTTCGACTTCGCCGCCAAGATCGCGGCGGAAGCGGTCCTTGTCGAGCTTTTCGCCGGTGGTCATGTCCCACAACCGGCAATTATCGGGGCTGATCTCGTCGGCCAGGATGATCCGGCTGTAATCATTGTCCCAGATGCGGCCGAATTCGAGCTTGAAGTCGACCAGCCGGATGCCGATCCCGGCGAACAGCCCCGACAGGAAGTCGTTCACACGGATCGCCAGGTCGGCGATGTCGTGCAATTCTTCCTGCGCGGCCCAGCCGAAGCACAGGATATGCTCTTCGGTGACCAGCGGGTCGCCGAGCGCATCGTCCTTAAGGCAATATTCGATGATCGTGCGCGGCAGCTGGGTGCCTTCCTCGATCCCCAAGCGCTTCGACATCGATCCGGCGGCGACGTTGCGCACGACGACTTCGATCGGCACGATCTCGACCTGGCGGATCAGCTGCTCGCGCATGTTGAGGCGGCGCAGGAAATGCGTCGGGACCCCGATATTGCCGAGCAAGGTGAAGACATGCTCGGAAATTCGGTTGTTCAGCACGCCCTTGCCGCTGATCGTGCCCTTTTTCTGCGCGTTGAACGCAGTGGCATCGTCCTTGAAATACTGGATCAGCGTGCCAGGCTCGGGACCCTCGTAAAGGATCTTGGCCTTGCCCTCATAGATTTGGCGGCGGCGTGCCATGGGCGGAACCCCTGAAAATGAGAGACCCCGGCGGCGCTCGGCTTTCGCCGCGCGTGCCGGGGCATGTTGACCGCGCATATATCGAAACGAATGCGGCGGCGCAATCAATCGTGCCGAAGGACTTGGGCGAGCACTTCGCCCGCGCGGACGATGTCGGCATAGCCGATATAGAGCGGGGTCAGGCCGAAGCGAAGAATGTCGGGATCGCGGAAATCGCCGATCACCCCTGCGTCGATCAGCCGGGCGATGATCGCGCGGGCATCGCGATGGCGAAAGGCAATGTGGCTGCCGCGCTGGCCGGCATCGCGCGGCGAGACGCATTCGAGGCCGAGCGCATCGCCGATGCCGACGAAGACGTCGAACAGCGCCGCGCTCTTGGCGGCGAGCGAATCGATCGAGACGTCGGCGATCGAATCGAGCCCGGCCTCGAGCGCGCCCATCGCCAGCATCGCGGGGGTGCCGGTGCGCCAGCGTTCCATGCCGGGGCCGGCTTCATAGGGATCGGCGAAACCAAACGGGTCGGCATGGCCCATCCAGCCCGAGATCGGATTGTGGAACCCCGCCTGATGCCGCTTGGCGACGTACAAAAATGCGGGCGCGCCGGGGCCGCCGTTGAGGAATTTATAGCCGCAGCCGACCGCGCAATCGGCATTGGCTTGGGTGAGATCGACCGGCACCGCGCCGGTGCTGTGGCTCAGATCCCAGCAGATCAGCGCGCCGGCATCGTGCGCGCGGGCGGTCCAGGCGGGCATGTCGAAGCGCTGCGACGTCTTGTAATGGACATGCGTCAGCAGCACGAGCGCGGTGCGCTCGTCGATCGCTTCGGCCAGCGTTTCGCGCGGCACCGCGCGCAGCGTTGCGCCGGGGACGCAGGCGACCGCGCCCTCGGCAATGTGCAGGTCGGAGGGGAAATTGCCCGCCTCGCTCACGATTACCGTGCGCGTCGGATCATGACGGAGCGCCGCCACGATCAGCTTGAAGAGATTGGTCGAGGTCGAATCGGCGACGAGCATTTCGTCCGCCTCGGCGCCGATCCAGCGCGCGAGCTTGCCGCCGATCCGCGCCGGGCTGTCCATCCAGCCCTCGCCCCAACTGCGAATCAGCCGGTCGCCCCATTGGCGCTCGAGCAGGTCGGTCTGCGCGGCGATCGTCGCGCGCGGCAGCGGCCCGAGCGAATTGCCGTCTAGATAGATGACGCCTTCGGGCAGCACGAACCGATCGCGCAGATCGCGCAGCGGATCGGCGGGGTCGCGCGCGCGGGCTTCGTCGAGCGTCATCATGGCTTGAGTGCCTTGCGGATCGCGCGCTTGGCTTGGCCCCAGGCGGCGGTTTCGGGCGCGATCAGTTCGACATGGCCGGTGCCGGGCACGATCGTCAGCGTCGCATTATCGCCGGCGGCGCGCGCCGCGGCGTCGAAGCCCTGCGGCAGGCGGATCGGAATGATCCGATCCTCGCGCCCGACGATTTGGGTGTGCGGCACGCCGATCGGCAACAGGCGCGGGACCGAGGTGTCGGCATAGACGTCGCGGCGTTCGGTGGGCGAGGGGCCGACCAGCTTGCCCACCACTTCGGTGCCGCAGCCATTGTCGGTGGCGGCGGCGGTGGCTTCGAGATCGGGCAACCCGCCCAGGCTGACGACATGCGCGATCGGCGGCGGATCGGCGGTGCGCAGCGCGCTGCCGGTGGGGAGCTTCGGGCGGCCCGCCAGCCACAGCGCCAGATGGCCGCCAGCCGAATGGCCGACCGCGACGATCCGGCGGGTATCGAGGCGGAAGTGCGCGGCATGAGTCCGCAGCGAATCGGTCGCGGCTGCGACGTCGCGGAACGTCCCCGGATAGCCGCCGCCGGGCAGATCGACCCCGCGATATTCGACGTTCCACACCGCGATCCCGTCACGGCGCAGATCGTCCGAAATCCAGTTCATCAGGCTGCGATCGGCGATGCTGCTGGTCCAGCAGCCGCCATGCACCATGACGACGGTCGGGTGCGGGCCGGTGCCCGCGGGCAGCCAGACATCGACCTTGTGCATCGCGTCGGCACCATAGGCGACCGTCGCATCGGGGGCGGGCTTGGCGCGATCGGTGAGCGCGGGCCAGCGCATCGGGGTGAAGGCGCCGCTCGCGGCGGGCGGCGGGGTGGCGGCGCAGCCGGCGAGCAGCAGCGCGGCGAGGAGGGCGATACGAGGCATTGCCGGTCGTTACGACCTTCCGACGATCTTTAGAAGAACGCGCATTTTACCCCCCTCCCTGGAAGGGAGGGGCTGGGGGTGGGTGGGTTGGTGGCGGGCGGTGCGCTAGCCAACCGCCCGACCCACCCCCGACCCCTCCCTTCCAGGGAGGGGAGGCGATCTTCTTCGAGGCGTCAGCCGCCTACTGCTGGCATCTCGCCAGCGCGGCCCTGGCTTGCTATCGCTTGGCGTAATGGCAACCGACCTGACCGATCCACCCGACCCCTTCGACCTGATCGTGGATGCCCCGTTCGACAGCGCGCTGTCCGAGCGGTATCTGGTCTATGCGATGTCGACGATCACCGCGCGATCGCTGCCCGACGTGCGCGACGGGCTGAAGCCGGTGCATCGGCGGCTGTTATGGGCGATGCGGCTGCTCAAGCTCGATCCCGCCAGCGGCTATAAGAAATGCGCGCGCGTCGTTGGCGACGTCATCGGCAAATATCATCCGCATGGGGATCAGTCGGTTTACGATGCTATGGTCCGGCTCGCGCAGACCTTTGCGCTGCGCTATCCGCTGGTCGACGGGCAGGGGAATTTCGGCAATATCGACGGCGATAACGCTGCCGCCTATCGCTATACCGAGGCGCGGCTGACGCAGGTTGCGATCGACCTGATGGCCGGGCTCGACGAGGATGCGGTCGATTATCGCCCGACCTATAATGGCGAGGATCACGAGCCCGAGCTGTTCCCGGGCGCCTTCCCCAATCTGCTCGCCAATGGTGCCGCCGGCATCGCGGTGGGGATGGCGACCTCGATTCCGCCGCACAATGCCGCCGAATTGCTCGATGCCGCGATCCTGCTGATCGACCAGCCGCATGCCGATGACGCCGCGATCCTGGCGCATGTCACCGGCCCCGATTTCCCCACCGGCGGCATCGTCGTTGATTCGCCCGCGTCGATCGCCGAGAGCTACGCCACCGGGCGCGGCGGGTTTCGCGTGCGCGCCAAGTGGCAGATCGAGCGCGAAAAGGGCGGCGGCTGGACCGCGGTGGTGCATGAAATCCCTTACGGCGTGCAGAAGGGCAAGCTGATCGAGGCGATCGCGGCGCTGATCAACGACCGCAAATTCCCGATCCTCGCCGATATTCGCGACGAATCGGATGCCGAAATCCGCATCGTCCTCGAACCGCGCAGCCGCACCGTCGACGCCCAGACGCTGATGGATGGGCTGTTCCGGCTGAGCGACCTCGAAGTGCGCGTGCCGCTGAACCTCAATGTGCTCGACAAGGATCGCACGCCGCGGGTGATGTCGCTGCGCGAGGCGCTGGCGGCGTGGGTCGAGCATCAGTTTGTGGTGCTTCAGCGCCGGTCGCAGCACCGGCTCGACAAGATCGCCGACCGGATCGAGCTGCTCGACGGCTATATCATCGCCTATCTCAACCTCGACCGGGTGATCGCGATCATCCGCGCCGAGGATGAGCCAAAGCCGGTGTTGATCGCCGAATTCGCGCTGACCGACCGCCAGGCCGAGGCGATCCTCAACATGCGGCTGCGCAGCTTGCGCAAGCTCGAGGAAATGGAACTCCGCCGCGAACGCGACAAGCTCGACAAGGAAAAGGCCGAGCTCGAGGCGTTGCTGGCGTCGCCCGGCAAGCAGCGCACGCGGCTGAAGCGCGACCTGGGCAAGGTGCGCGAGCGCTATGGTCCAGAGACGCTGCTCGGCAAGCGGCGCACGCTGATCGAGGAAGCCGGACCAGCGCGCGAAATCCCGCTCGAGGCGATGATCGAGCGCGAGCCGATCACCGTCATCCTGTCGCAGCGCGGCTGGATCCGCGCGATGAAGGGCCATGCCGACCTCGCATCGACCGAGCCGATGAAGTTCCGCGAAGGCGATGGCCCGCGCTTCGCCTTCCACGCGCAAACCACCGACAAGCTGGTGCTCGCGTCCGAAAGCGGGCGCTTCTACACGCTGGGGGCCGACAAATTGCCCGGCGGGCGCGGCTTTGGCGAGCCGGTGCGCGCGATGGTCGACCTCGACGGCGATGGCGACATCGTCGCGTTCGTGCGCGCCGGCGCCGCCGACATGCGGCTGCTGGTCGCGGCGACCGACGGGCGCGGCTTCGTTGTGCGGATGGCCGACCTGATCGCCGAGACGCGCAAAGGCAAGCAGGTGGTGACCCCGCGCGCCGGGGGGAAGCTCAAGCTGGTGCGCGTCATCGATCCGGCTGACGATTATGTCGCGGCGATCGGCGACAATCGCAAATTGGTGGTGTTTCCCCTGACCGAAATGGCCGAATTGTCGCGCGGGCAGGGGGTGCAGTTGCAGCGCTATCGCGACGGCGGGCTGTCCGATGCGCGCACCTTCCGCTTCGCCGAGGGACTGAGCTGGACGATGGGCGGCGAAAGCGCGCGGACGCGGACCGAGGCCGATATGTCGGCCTGGCGTGCCGCACGCGGCGCGGCGGGGCGGATGCCGCCCAACGGCTTCCCGCGCGATAATCGTTTCGGCTGAACCACTTCGGCGCGCGCCGTGATCCCGTAGTTCTTCAAGCGGTTTTAACCATTTCGCCCTAGCGCTGGGAAAATGGAAGTACCCGATGCCTGCGAAGCGCAATCTTCAGACACGCCCCGGCTGTCGCTAGAGGCGTCGACCAAGCTGTTCGGGCCGCAAAAGAGCGCCAAGTTTCTTGACATGCTGCCGATCCCGGCGGCGATCGTGGTGCTCACGAGCACCGGATTCGGGTTTGAAGGCATCAATCAGGCGTTCCGGCGCGCGGGGCTGGGCGTCGCTGCGCAGTCGTCGCCGGTGATCGGCTTGCTGGGGGAGCGGATCGCCAGCTTCTTCGCCAGCGACGAACGGTCGATCGAATTCGACTGGGCGTTCGGCGATGCCGTCGATTGCCGCTATTTCCGGGTCAAGATCAGTCGACGGAAGGTCGATCACGTCCACAAGCGCGCGTTGGTGACGCTGATCGACAATACGTCGGAGACGCGTACCGAGAACAGCCTGCGCCGCGAAATGATGACCGACAGCCTCACCGGGCTGCCCAATCGCGCGGGCTTCACCGAACAGCTCGAAACCGCGATTGCGGAGCGTTCGCGCGCGGCATTCGCGGTGCTATCGATCAACCTCGATCGCTTCAGCCGCGTCAATGCGTGCATGGGCGGACTCTCGGGCGACGAGCTGCTGATCTCGGTCGCGCGGCGGATGAAGGGGGCGCTACGCGTCGGCGACGTGGTCGCGCGGACCGGCGGCGATGAATTCACGATCCTGATGGCGGTCGATGACGGCCCCTCCGACGCGCTGCATGTCGCCAAGCGGATCGAGGATTCGCTGGTGGCGCCGTTTCGGCTGTCCGATTTCGAAATCCGCGTCTCGTGCTCGATCGGCATTGCCCTCGGCGCCGATCAGGAAGGCGATGCCGAGGAATTGGTCCGCCATGCGCAATTCGCGGTGAAACGGTCGAAAAAGACCGGTCGCACCGAAGTCTATCAAACGCGCGCATTCGACCTCGCGCGCCAGGAGTTCGGGATAGAGACCGAGCTACGCCGCGCGATCGACCATGGCGCGCTGCGGCTGGCGTTCCAGCCGATCTGTGACCTGGCGACCGGGCGGATCGTCGCGTTCGAGGCGCTGTCGCGCTGGCGCACCGAACAGGGCGTCGAACTCTCGCCGACCGACTTCATTCCGGTTGCCGAGGAATCGGGGCTGATCGTTCCCTTGGGCCGCTGGGCGATGGCGCAGGCGATCGAAACGATCGCCGAATGGGACCGGCGTGCGGGGGGCGATTGCGGCGTCAGCGTCGCGGTGAATCTGTCGGCGATCCAGCTCCAGCGCGACCGTGTGGCGACGATGGTGCGCGATATCCTCGAACGCCACGGCGTCGAAGGCCGCCGGTTGACGATCGAACTCACCGAAAGCGCAATCGTCGCCGATCCCGATCGCACCGCGCACACGATCCGCGCGCTCAAGGAACTCGGCACCACCTTGGCGATGGACGATTTCGGCACCGGCTATTCGAACCTTGCCTATCTGCAGAAGCTGCCGATCGACGTGCTCAAGATCGATCGCAGCTTCGTGTCGGGGATGCTCGCCGATCGCGACAAAGTGGCGATCGTCCGCGCGATCCTAAGCCTGGCGCAGGCGCTGGGGATGAAGACCACTGCCGAGGGGATTGAGACGATCGAGCTCGGGCAGACGCTGACCGCGCTGGGGTGCACCTATGGCCAGGGCTATCTCTACGCCCGGCCGCTGCCCGCCGATCAGGCGTTTCGGTTGCTGTCGCTCTGCAAGAACTGAGCGACCGCGGCGTCGGCGATCGAATCGATCCGCGCCGCATCGGGAAAGCCCTCGGCGATCCAGCGATCCTCGACCTGCCGCAGCAGCCGCGCGACATCGGGGCCGCGCGCGACGCCGCGCTGGACCAGCGCGCCGCCGCCGATCGGTAGCGCGGGCGGCTGCCAGTCGGTGATCGCGTGGGTGTCGCCATCGGCGAGCAGCAGGCGATCGACCGCCCCCTCGATCCCGATGCGATAGCCGAGCGCGCGCGCGCCCTCGCTCCCTACCGGCAGGATCGCGCTGGCGAGCCGCTTGCGCCGCGCGTTCGACAGCTTCAACCGTGCGCCGACGGCTTCGTTGATCGCCGGATCGGCGGGCAGCAGCGCGGCGAGGCGGCGGATCGGGTCCGGGGTGATGCCTTGCGCAGCTTCGCGGGCGGCAAGCGCTTCGACGCGCGCGACGCTGGTGGGATCGATCTCGGGGATCACCGGCAGCAGGATGCCGCGATCGATCATCATCGTCAGCACGCGCACCGCATCGCGCGCCACCACCAGCTTGAGCAGCTCGTCGGCGATGCGTTCGCGCGACAGCGCCATCAGGTCGCGTGCGCGCTCGGTGCACGCGGCAAGCCCCGCGGTATCGGGCGCATCGCCGAACCGCGCGAGGAAGCGGAAGAAGCGCAGGATCCGCAGATGATCCTCGGCGATCCGGCGCAGTGGGTCACCGATGAAGCGTACCCGGCGCGCCGCCAGATCGCCCAGCCCGTCGAAATAGTCGATCACCTCGCCGGTCAGCGGATCGGCATAGAGCGCGTTCATCGTGAAATCGCGGCGGCTGGCATCTTCGCGCCAATCGTCGGTGAAGGCGACGGTGGCGCGGCGGCCATCGGTTGAGACGTCGCGGCGCAGGGTGGTGACCTCGACCGGTCCCGAGGGAAGGACCACGGTGATCGTGCCATGCTCGATCCCGGTCGGCACCGGCTTGAAGCCCGCGCGGCGGACGATCTCGACGACATCCTCGGGGGCGTGCCGGGTGGCGATGTCGATGTCGGTGACGTCGAGCCCGAGGAGCGTGTCGCGCACCGCGCCGCCGACATAGCGCGCGTTGTCGGCGCCGAGCGCGGCGTTGAGCTCGGCGAGCCCCTCGCGTTGGCGCCAAGCGACGTCGGGCAGGATCATAGCGACCACCGCAGGCGCTGCGACAGGTTGACGATCATCGCGGCGGTCGCGCCCCAGATGCGGTGGCCGTCCCAGAACATCTCGTGGAAATGCCGCGTGGTGCCGCGATACTCGGCGCTGGCGCGGACATGGTTGGCGGGATCGAGCAGGAAGGCGAGCGGGACTTCGAAGATCGTCTGGACCTCGCTCGGCTGCGGCGTCAGCGCGAGGTCGGCGGGCACCACGCCCAGCACCGGGGTCACCGAAAAGCCGGTGACGGTGCGATAGCGATCGACGGTGCCGATGATGTCTACCACATGGCGCGGCATCGCGATTTCCTCCTCGGCTTCGCGCAGCGCGGCGGCGATCGCATCGACGTCGCCGGCATCGATCCGCCCGCCGGGGAAGGCGACCTGCCCCGGATGGCGCGCGAGCGTTTCGGTGCGCTTGGTGAGGATGACGCCGGGCTCGAAGCGATCGGTGATCGCCACCAGCACCGCAGCGGGGGCGTCGATCCCCGATTGTTCGATCTCGTGCGCGGGCAGGTCGCCGGGCAGCAGCACGGTATCGGGATGGGCGGGCCGTTCGAGTGCGTGACGAAGCCTTTCGGCAAGCGTCATGCGGCGGGCTCGGCCGCGAAGAAGGCGGCGTTGCTCCACACCCCGGCGGGGGTGCTGCCATTGGCGAGCGCGATTTCGGCCAGTTCGTAATAGACCGAGCGCCCCACCAGCGCCTCGAGCCCGCCGCGAACGTGCAGATAAGGGCGCGGGCCATCCTCGCCCGCGGCGAAGCGCAGCGCGTGGTCGGGGCCGGCGGTCACCAGATCGCCGGTGTTGAGCCGGAAGGCCAGCTTCATCGCCTCGCCGGCGCCCTCGGCCTTCATTTCGACCGCGACGAAGGGTGCATCCTCGACCGCGATGTCGAGCTTTTCGACGGGGGTGACCAGCACATAGCTGCCATCCTCCTCGCGGCGCAGGATCGTCGAGAACAACCGTACCATTTCGGTACGCGTGATCGGCGATCCTTCGTGATGCCAGGTCCCGTCGCTGGCGATCCGCATGCCGCTGTCGCCGCAATGCTCGGGATTCCATTTGTCGACCGGCGGCAGCTTATGCTCTTCGGCAAGGCGGGCGATGTCGGCGAGCGATAGGCTGGACAGATCGGGCTGGGTTGGCATGGGCATAGCCGTCATCCGTTAGGACCCGCGCGGCCCACCGGCAAGCCGCCTTTGGACGGTAGCACCGATCCTGGGACCGACGTGTCCCGGCTGCATCGGTACGTCGCTGCCGAGCGCCAGCAATCGATGCGATTCGAACGGCCCCGGCAGCCGCCACTGGCCGGTCCGCTCGGCACCGAAGCCGAAGAAGCGACCATAATAATCGGGGTCGCCGATCAGCATCAGCGAGTCGCCGCCGGGGATGTCCGATTGCTGCGCCACCGCGATCGCACGGTGGGTGAGCGCGCGGCCGATGCCGACATCCTGGCGCAGCGGCGACACCGCGATCGGCCCGACCAGGATCATCGGGATGCGCGCGCCCGAATCGGCGGCGAGTTCGACCGGCCAGCACTGGATGCTGCCCACCAGTTGGCCGTCCTCGACCGCCGCGAAGCTGAGCTCGGGGATCGCGGCAACACCGTCGCGCAGGCGATAGGCGGTGCGCTGGTGCCGATCGGTGCCGAACACGCTGTCGAGCAGCGTTTCGATCGCCTGCTGGTCGGCTTCGGCGATCGGGATCAGGTCGGCCACGCTTTATCTTCCCGCTACCCCGGCATATCAGGGGCTCCGACATGAGCGGAGGCGGCGCGGCTTACCGCGTGCCGCGCCGCGCGCAAGCCATAAGGACGATGCCGCATGAAACTCTATGATGCACCCTGGGCGCCGAGCCCCCGCCGCGTGCGCATCTTCCTGGCCGAAAAGGGCGTCGTCATCGATCGCGAGCATGTCGACCTGCGCGACAGCGAGCAGCTGCGCGACGCCTATCTAAAGATCAACCCGCGCGGCGCGGTGCCAGCGCTCGAGCTCGATGACGGCGAAGTGCTGTGCGAATCGGCGGCGATCTGCCGCTATATCGAGGCGCTGTACCCCGAGCCTTCGCTGTTCGGCAGCGATCCGCTGGCGATCGGGCGGATCGAATCCTGGACGCGGCGGATCGAGGGCGATGGCTATGCCGCCGCGGTCTATGCCTTTCGCAATCGTTCGCCCGCCTTTGTCGACCGCGGGATCCCGGGCAATTGGCCGCCGGTCGCGCAGATCCCCGAACTCGCGGCGCGCGGGATGGTGATGTGGGACGGCTTCGTGAAGGCGCTCGACGAGCGGCTGGCCGATCGCACCTGGATCGCGGGCGGCGGCTATAGCTTCGCCGACATCACCGCGCTGGTGACGATCGACTTCGCCAAGTCGGCGGCCAAATTGTCGGTGCCCGAGCGCGCCAAGCATATCCTGCGCTGGCACGCCGCCGCCACCGCGCGCCCCAGCGCCGCCGCCTGATCGACGCGCGCGATGCGCGGCGCTAAGCCCGCGGTCTCCATCCTCCCGAACAAGGCCATACCCTCTTGCACGATTCGCTGAAGCTTCAGGTCCGCGACCTCGAGGTCAACGTGCTCACCGGCGTCTATTCCGAAGAGACCCATTTGCCGCAGCCGCTGCGGATCTCGATGACGGTCGACATCGCCTGCGCCGAGCATTTCCATCCCGACACCCCGCTGTCGGCCTCGAAAAGCTATCTCGAGCTCAAGGAAGCCGCCACGCAATTGCCCGAAGGCGTGCATTTCACGCTGATCGAGGGGGTGGCCGACCATATCGCCGAAACGCTGTTCGTCGCCGATCCGCGCGTGCTGCGCGTCGAGATCGAGATCGTGAAGCTGGCGATCGCCGAAGCGGGCGAATCGATCGGGATCACGATGGTACGGCACCGGCGGTGAGCGCGGCGGGGCTGGCGCTGGTCACCGGCAGCTGCCGTCGGCTGGGCGCGCATATCGCGGCGGCGCTGGCGGCGGCGGGCTATGACGTCGCGCTCCACGCCACCCGTGATCCGGCGCCCGAGGCCTGGCTGGTCGAGGCGATCGAGGCGGCCGGCGCCACCTGGCACGGCTTCGCCTGCGACCTCGACGATTTCGCCGCGGTCGAGGCGCTGGTGCCCGCAGTCGCCGCGCGCTTCGGGCGGCGGGTCGACGTGCTGGTCAACAACGCATCGATGTTCGACGCGGGCGACGGCGCACTTCCCGATGCGGCGGCGCTGGTGGCGCATTACCGCGTCAACGTCGCCGCGCCGATCGCGCTCTCGACTGCTGTCGCGGGGCAGGGGGGCTGCGCGATCGTCAACATCCTCGACCAGCGGATCGCGCGGCCGCATCGCGACCAGCTTGCCTATACGCTGTCGAAGCAGGCGCTGGCCGAGGCGACGCGGACGCTGGCGGCGGTGCTGGCGCCGGTGCGCGTCAATGCGGTGGCCCCGGGGCTGACGCTGCCGACCGCCGATTACGCGCCGGCGCAGATCGATGCGTTGGCGGCGATGATGCCGCTCGGCCAGCTGCCGACGCCGCAGGCAATCGCCGATGCGGTATGCTTCCTGGTGGGCGCAGGCGCGAGCACCGGGCAGACCCTATATGTCGATGGCGGCGCGGCGCAGGCGTGCTTCGCGCGCGATTTCGTCCATCTGGGGCGCGATTGAGCGATCAGCGGGCGCACGGCCCCAGTGCCTGCATGACGAAGGCATAATCGTCGCGCGCGATTTCGGCACGATCGGGCGCTTCGTTGGCGGTGCTCTCCTCGGGAAGTGCCGGGGGCAGGCCGCACGCCAATCGATACCATAATAAGGTGTCGCGCTGCGGTGGGCCGGCGGCGTCGTCGACGATCTCGCCCAGTGCGACCGCCCAGCGGCGCTGTTCGCCGGGGCGGCGCAGGATCGACAGCGATACCGGGTCGCCCGACTGGGTGCGCAGGAAGATCTGCGTCTCGCCCTCGCCGGGCAGCGAGCCGGGGACGTGGAAGGCGTTGCCGATCCCGGTGATCGTGGGCGGCGCATCGGGTGCAACCGCGGCCTGCGCGATCTGGCGGACCAGCGCGTCGTTGGCGGGGGTCCAGGGCAGCTGCGCGCCGGGCTCGAGCAACTGTACCTGGTCGGGCCGGCCGGGCACCGGCCGCGCGAAGATTAGGACGCGCATGCCCTTTGGTCGGGGTGTACGGCCGCGCGCATCGAACGGCATATCGATGACATAGCCGACCTGCGCCACTACGGCACCGGGCCCGCGAATCAGTGCGGCAACGTCGGCGTTGACATAAAATCGGACAAATCCGTCGGCGACGGTCTGCGCCTCGGCACCTTTTATCCTGACTGCGCTTCGGATCGTCGCATCGGCGATGATCGGCGCTTGCAGCACTAGTGGCGCGAGTTCGGCATAGCTCCGGGTGGGCAAGCCTTGCCCCGGAACTGCCACGATTTGGCCGTTTTGCGCCGTATTTTCAAGGGATGGGGTGAGGGCGAGCGCCGCGAGGACGATGCTGGGGGCAAGCTGGAACATGCCGCGACAGGTACCCGATCGGCCGCTTTTGATACAGAAATTAATCCAGGGCGCGGCGACTATACGTTTGTTGCGTCCGACAAAGCGTTTGCGTCACGTCCGACGCGGCGATAGACAACCATTCCGACCGGAACGCTTGGCCGTTACGGTTCAGTCGGGTTGGCGCTTCGCCTTTTTTCGGGCGTATTGCCCAGCGTTGTGCTCAGCACGCGCGATTTGAGGGAGTTTCGTTGCTGAATGGCCTATGCTGACCAAAAAGCGGGCTCTGGCCGTATCGTGGCGATCATCATCGTTGCCGCGGTCCATGCCGTGCTCGGTTATTTCCTGGTCTCCGGCCTCGCGTATCAATACGTGAAGCAGGTGAGCGAAGAGTTAAACACCTTCGACGTCCAGGAACCGCCGCCGCCGCCGCCAGAAGAAGAGCCGCCGCCCCCGCCGCCTGACACGCCGCAGGTACAGCCACCCCCCGTGGTGACCCCGCCGCCGCTCGTGCGGACCAACACGCCACCGCCGGTGGTAATCCAGTCGGTCAACACGCCGCCGCCTTCGATCGTCACGACGATGATCGCAGCGCCGCCAGTCCCTGCAGCGCCCGTTGCGCCGCCGGTTCCGGCGCCGCCCAAGGTGTCGAAGAAGGCTGGGCCCAAGGGCAATCCGGGTTCGTGGTTCTCGAACGACGACTATCCCCCTGCTGCGCGTCGCGCAGAGGCAGAGGGTCGTGTGTCGGTTTCGGTAACCGTTGGCACCAATGGCCGCGTCACCGCCTGCCGCGTGACCTCGTCGAGCGGCAACAGCGATCTCGACAACACGACGTGCCGTCTTGCCGAACGCCGCGGGCGGTTCTCGCCGGCGCTCGACGACGCTGGTAACCCGGTCGTGGCGACATATAGTCTGCCGGGCATCCGCTGGCAGCTCGAAGACTGACCCGTTTCTGCCGGCGCGAGTGGCCATCCCTCGCGCCGGCGCCCTTGAATAACGCTCTATTCGTCAGAGGAAGATCTCAGATATGCTCACCACCATCTTTGCCGCGGCGGCTTCGGTCGAAGAAAATCCCTACGGCCTGGCAGCCGCGCTGAAAGAAGGCGGCCTGATCGCTCAGGGCACCTTCGGCATCCTCGTCATCATGTCGATCGTCTCGTTCTACATTATGTTCACCAAGCTGTTCGAACAGCAGAAGATCATGAACCAGGCCAAGCGCATGCGCGCCGACTTCTGGAAGTCGAACAACCTGAAGGAAGGCGCAGCCAAGCTCGACAAGAATTCGGCCTATCGCCAGATCGTCGACGACGGCCTGGCCGCGCAGGAGCAGCACGGCAAGCTGACCGACCCGGTCGAGGCGCATGACTGGCTGCACGGTTCGCTGGCGCGTTCGGAAGCGTCGATCAACTCGAAGCTCGGCGGCGGTCTCGCCTTCCTGGCAACCGTCGGTGCAACCGCACCGTTCATCGGCCTGTTCGGTACCGTTATCGGTATCTACCGCGCCCTGGTGAAGATCGGTTCGTCGGGCCAGGCATCGATCGACGCGGTTGCCGGCCCCGTCGGTGAAGCACTGATCATGACCGCACTCGGCCTGCTCGTCGCGGTGCCTGCGGTGCTGGCATACAACTGGCTGCAGCGTCGCAACAAGGCGATCTCGGAAGATCTGAGCGCGTTCTCGAACGACGTTCTGGGCTTCCTGGCATCGAACGGCGCGGTTCGCCCGACGAACGCCTCGGTTGCTGCAAGCAAGCCGGTTGCCCCGGTTGCGAAGCCTGCCACGACCACTGCCGGCCAGACCGGCGGCGTGCAGACCCGCGCCTGATCGGACGGCGACGCCGCGGGCATCCAGCCCCGGCGTCGCCATCCCCCGGTTCGGACGATCGAACCGAGTATAAAAATAGGATAGCGCGCAAATGGCGATGAGCGTTGGTGGTGACTCCACCGAAAAACCACTTTCGGACATCAACACGACTCCCCTGGTGGACGTCATGCTGGTGCTCCTGATCATCTTCCTGATCGCGGTTCCGGTCGCAATCCAGGCGGTCGATCTCGAATTGCCCGAGGTGGCGTACGAGCCCACCACGACCAAGCCCGAGAATATCAACTTGTCGGTCAGCGGCTCCGAAGCCGGTTGCAAGGTGTATTGGAACCTTACCCAGGTCGACAGCGGCGAACTGCTGCGGCGCGGTGCCGAAAATCTCGAGGCAGTGGTGGCGCGGTTCGGCGACAACCTGAAGCCCGACGATATTCCCGAGGTGCATATTCGCGGCGACGTGAACACGCCGTACCGCTGCATCGGCGGCGCGATCTACACGATGCAGCAGGCTGGCTTCGTGAAAGTCGGCTTCATTTCGGAACCGCCGGCGGGCACTGCCCGTGGCCGGGTCTGACGCTGCGTACCAGGAGTAAATGACATGGCAATGAGCGGCGGCAAAGACGACGGCGAGCCGATGATGGACCTGAACATGACGCCGTTGATCGACGTCCTGCTCGTGCTCCTCATCATGTTCATCATCACCATCCCGATCCAGACCCACGCGGTGAAGGTGGATCTTCCCCAGCCAAACGACAACCAGAACCAGCAGGTCGTCGATCCGGTGAAGAACAAGATCGTGATCGACGCGGCTGGCACGGTCAGCTGGAACGGCGCACCCGTCAACGACGTGACGCTTTCGCAGTATCTCGACCAGTCGGTCGCGCTCGATCCCGAGCCCGAGCTGCACTTCCAGCCCGAGCCGACCGCGCGTTACGAGCGCGTCGACCAGATCCTGGCGATCGTGAAGCGTGCGAACGTCACCAAGCTGGGCTTCATCGGCAACGAGCAATATCGCGAGTTCTGATCGCTTCGGCATCGACGGATAGAGAAAGAGGGGCGGTCTTCGGACCGCCCCTTTTTTTATGCCCCGCGCCGGGACGCTCGCAGCTGCAGCGACGATTTGGTTTGCACGCCACCCCCCGAAAGCGCATGACACAAAAGTGACATATAAGAGTCACGTGAGTGTAACCTTAGCTTTTGGAGAGCGAAATGCGTGCTACGAAGTTGATCATTGTCGCGGCGATGCTGGGTGTGCCGGCGGCGTCGGCCGTGGCCCAGAACCGGACCGACCCTTATGCCCATGAAGCAATCGAACGCGGCCGGTTCGGCGAGGCCGAAACGTCGCTGCGCGCGCAATTGGCGCTCGAGCCGACCAAGCCCGAATTGCTGCTGAACCTTGCCGCGATCTACGCGCGCACCAACCGGCTCGAACAGGCCGAGGCGCTCTATGCGCGCGTCATGGCCGGCGAGGATGTGTCGCTGCTGCTGCGCCCCGATTATGCGTTGGGCGCGCACGCGATCGCGCAGCGCGGGCTGCGCAAGCTCGACGTGCAGCGCACCGCGGCACGCTGAAGCGCTGACTGATCCGGACCGCACCAGCGGTCCGGACCCGTTCCTGCCTTTGCCGCGGGTACGATCAGTTACAGCTTGGGGAGCGTAACCCCGCGTTGCCCCATATATTTGCCCGCGCGGTCGGCGTAGCTCGTCTCGCACACCTCGTTCCCCTGCAGGAACAGGAACTGGCACGCGCCTTCATTGGCGTAGATCTTGGCAGGGAGCGGCGTGGTGTTCGAGAATTCGAGCGTCACATGCCCCTCCCATTCGGGTTCGAGCGGGGTGACGTTCACGATGATCCCGCAGCGCGCATAGGTCGATTTGCCGAGGCAGATCACCAGCACGTCGCGCGGCACCCGGAAATATTCGACCGTCCGCGCCAGCGCGAAGCTGTTGGGTGGGATGATGCAGCAATCGGTCTTGCGATCGACGAAGCTGTTCGAATCGAAATTCTTCGGGTCGACGATCGCGCTGTCGACATTGGTGAAGATCTTGAATTCGTCGGCGACGCGCGCGTCATAGCCATAGGACGACAGGCCGTAGCTGATGCAGCCTTCGCGGCGCTGCGATTCGGTGAAGGGCTCGATCATCCGCCGCGTCGTGGCGGCCTCGCGAATCCAGCGGTCGGACAGGATCATGAATGGCTTCCCCTTGCGTACGCGGCCTTTTCGCGGGTCGCGCGCGGCGGGGCAAGCGGCTTAGTCGACGCGCGTCAGCACGGTGCGGTTGCGCGGCAGCCAGACATCCTTGCCGTCGCCTTCGGGATCGACCTCCTTCAGCGTGGTCATCGTCGCGCCGTCGCGGCTAGTGGTTTCGCGGACCCGAGCCATGGCGTCGCCGTCGATCCGCCGGTCCTGCGCGATCATCGTCCAGTGCGTCGGGTCGGTCGCGGCGGAAACGGTCAGCCGCACCGTGCCGGTTTCGAGCGGGCGGCCTTTGCGGAACGTCGCCGAGTTCAGTGTGTCGCCTTCGACCATCGACGTCGTGGTGATCCAGACGGTGCCGGTCTTGGGGCCGTCGTCATACGCCGCGGTGCTTACCGTCGTGACGCCGTCGGGCTGGGCGACGATCGTCACCTCGACCGGCAGGCCCTCCCATTGGTCGGTCTGATAGTCGCGATAGGCGAGCTCGCCGCGCCACCGGCCGGCGTTGCTCGCGAGCAAGGCCTGCGGCGTGATCGATTGGAGCGGCAGCAGCAGCGACAGGATCAGAATCGACATGGCAATGGCCTCCCACGGGTAGCCAGCGTGTCATAGGCCGGCTTGCTACGCGAGCGTCATGAAGCGTTTTCGATTGGGCGTGCGTTGTGCGCCCGCGCGCGATAGGCAGCGACACGAGTTCAGGAGGAAATATGGCCGGAGGATTGGTTGCGCTGCTCGACGACGTGGCGGCGCTGACGAAGCTGGCGGCAGCGTCGCTCGACGATGTCGGCGCCGCGGCGGCGCGTGCGGGGGCGAAGTCGGCCGGCGTGGTCATCGACGATGCCGCGGTGACGCCGCGCTATGTCGTCGGACTGCCGCCGCAACGCGAGCTGCCGATCATCGGCAAGATCGCGATCGGGTCGCTCAAGAACAAGTTGCTGTTCCTGCTGCCCGCGGCGCTCGCGATCAGCGCATGGCTTCCCTGGGCGCTGACGCCGCTGCTGATGATCGGCGGCGCCTATCTGTGCTTCGAGGGGACCGAGAAGGTCTATGAAGCGCTGGCGGGCGAGGACCATGGCCAGGAGGTGGCGGCGATCACCGATCCGCAGGAGCTCGAGGATCGCCAGGTATCGGGGGCCATCCGCACCGACTTCATCCTGTCGGCCGAGATCATGGCGATCGCGCTCGCCGATCTCGACACCGGGTCGATCTGGCAGCAGGCGCTGGTACTCGCGCTGGTCGGGCTGGCGATCACCGTCGGCGTCTATGGCTTCGTCGCGATCATCGTGAAGATGGACGATGTCGGGCTGCATCTCGCCAAGGGCGGGGGGGGGGGCGCCGGCTTCGGGCGCGGGCTGGTCAAGGCGATGCCGGTGCTGCTGAAGTTCCTGTCGATCGTCGGCACCGCGGCGATGATCTGGGTCGGTGGCGGGATCATCGTCCATGGCCTGGCCGGCTTCGGGCTGGCGGGAATCGAACATGGCATCCACGACGTCGCGGTGGCGGCGGGCGGTGCCTTGGCGGGCGCGCGCGGCGTGGTCGAATGGGTCGTCACCGCGTTCGGCGCGGGGATCGTCGGGCTGGTGGTGGGCGGCGCGATCGTCGCGATCCTGCACTTGTTGCCCAAGAAGGCGGGGGCGGCGGCGGCGCACTGAGCGCCGCTGGCGTTTACAGCCCCAGGTCGGCGGGGCCGAAGGCGTGCGGCAGCAGGTCGCGCAGCCGGTGGGTTTCGATCCGCTCGCCCTGTGCGCCGGCGCAGAACACCGCGATGTCGCGCGCGCCCATGCCTGCGGCCTCGTTGAGCACCTGGCGGCAGCGCCCGCACGGCCGCACCGGATCGGTACCGGTGGCGACGCCATCGACCTGCATCCCGCCGATCACCCCGATCGCGACGACATCGCGCAGCCGCCCCGCCGCGCTGAGCGTCGCGATCGCGACGGTTTCGGCGCACAGCGACAGGCCGTAGCTGGCATTCTCGAAATTGGCGCCGGTGACGACGCTGCCGTCGGTCAGCAGCACCGCAGCACCGACCGAGAAGCGCGAATAGGGCGCGTGGGCGTTGCGCGCGGCTTCGCGCGCGGCGGCGATCAGCGGTTGCGGGTCGATCGCGGTCGGGTCGGTCTGGGTCAAGTTGCTACCACGTTCCAATGGGCGGGCCGTTCGATACCATCGACGCGGCGGATCGGGTTCGCCTGCCACATGCGCCAGCCGCGCGCCAGATAGGCGGGCTCGCGAAACGCACGCACCCCCCAGAAGGTACGGTCGATGCCTTGGCTCAGCTGGTATGGCGCCTCGAAGGCGGGCGATACGCGCAGCAGGGCGGGCTTGCCGGTATGGCGTTCGACGCGCGCGAGGAACGCCTGCACTTCGCCGAGCATCGCGCCGCGGGTGGGGGCGGGGTTGCAAGCCGGGTCGAGCTCGAATGCGACCGCGGCGGGCAGCGCATCGGCGGTGCGCGGAACGGTGGCGTTGAAATGATCGGCCTGTTCGGTGCCCGGTCGGCACGGCGCATAGAGGTGCAGCGCGCCGCGGCGAACGCCGGCCACGGGCAACGCCCGCCAATGCTGCTCGAACGCGGCGTCGCGCGACACGTCGCCCTGCGTCGCGACGACATAGGCGAAATCGACGCCGTCGCCGCGGGCGACATACCAGTCGATCGCCCCCGTCGCGGCGCTGACGTCTACCCCCTGCACCGGATATTGTTCGATCGACGGTTGCCACTGGCCGGCATAGATCCACCCGCCGCCCGCAATCGCCCCCGCCGCGCCGACTGCGATCAGCAGCCGCCCCAGCCCCCAAAATTGCACCCCGTTCGCCCCTTTATGATTTGATGTGCAGCACGCAGATCAGCGTGAACAGCCGCCGCGCGGTATCGAAATCGACCTCGATATTGCGCTCGAGGCGTTCCTTGAGCAGCTCGGCGGCTTCGTTATGGACCGCGCGGCGCGCCATATCGACGGTTTCGATATGCTCGGCGGTGGCGCTGCGGATCGCCTGATAATAGCTGTCGCAAATCGCGAAATAGCTTTTGATCGGCCGCTGGAAGCGCCCCATCGCGAGCACCAGCGTTTCGAGCGGCGATCCGTCCTCGCGCGCCATCGCCAGCGCCAGCCGCCCCTCCTCGACGCTGATCGTCAGCTTGTAAGGGCCGGCATAGCCGTCGGGATGCTCGCGCAACGGCTTGAAATAATTGCCCTCGAGCAGATCGAAGATCGCGATCCGGCGCTCCTGCTCGATATCGGCGTTGCGCCACAGGATCGTGCGTTCGTCCAGCGTGACGGCGATGATCCTGGGGTCGGCCATGGTCCCCCCGCGATAAGCCTTTGGCGCGCAAGATCAACGGGGCGCGCGCGACTTCACCCTATTCCCGTTCGCACTGAGCTTGTCGAAGTGCCGTTCTTCTTTTGCGGGCGGCCCGCCAAAGGCAGGACGGTGCTTCGACAGGCTCAGCACGAACGGGGAGGGGGGGGTGAACCTTCCACATGATTCACCGATGCGCCGCCTTGCGCGCCGCGCCGCATTGCCGGATTAGGACGCATGGCAACGCTCCCCGTGATTCATACCGCCCCCGGCGAGGGGCTGCGGCTCCCGCAGAATGTCGAGGCCGAAGCGGCATTGCTCGGCGCGATGATGATCGACAACCGGCTGGCCGACGACGTTTCGGACATGCTGACCCCCGACCATTTCTTCGAGCCGGTGCATGGCCGAATCTTCGGCGCGATCGGCAAGCTGCGCGGCGAGGACATGCTCGCCAACCCGCTGACGCTGCGACCGATGTTCGCGGGCGACGAGGGGATGAAGGAGCTTGGCGGCCCCGCCTATCTGGCGCAGCTCACCGGATCGGGCGCGGGGCTGATCGGGGCCAAGCAGTTCGCCAAGCAGATCTACGACCTGGCGATGCTGCGCACGCTGGTCGAGGTCGGGCGCGACCTGGTCGAAAAGGCGATGGACACGTCGGAGGCGATCAATCCGGCGGCGCAGGTCGAGGCCGCCGAAGAGGCGCTGTTCGCGGTTGCGGCGGGGCGCGACACCACCAAGACGATCAAGACCTTCGCGCAGGCGACCACCGCCGCGGTCGACATGGCGGCCAAGGCGCTCAACACCGGCGGGGGGCTTTCGGGCGTCACCACCGGGTTCGACAGCATCAACGCGCGGATCGGTGGCCTCCATCATTCGGATTTGATGATCCTTGCCGGGCGTCCGGGTATGGGCAAGACCTCGCTCGCCACCAACATCGCCTTCAACGCCTCGCGGCGCTGGATCGACGACATGGCGCTGGGGATCGCGCCCAAGGATTCGGTGGGCGCGAAGGTCGCCTTCTTCAGCCTCGAAATGTCCGCCGATCAGCTCGCGACGCGTATCCTTGCCGAACAATCGCGGATCAGTTCGGAAGCTTTGCGCATGGGCAAGATCAGCAAGGCCGAATTCCGCCAATTGGCCGATGCCGCGACCGACCTGCAGAACCTGCCCTTGTTCATCGACGATACCGCGGGCCTGTCGATCAGCGCGCTGCACACCCGCGTTCGCCGCCTGAAGCGCCAGTTGAAGGACGATCTGAAGTTCATCGTCGTCGATTACCTCCAGCTGCTGTCGGGATCGGGCAATCGCGCGGGCGACAATCGCGTGCAGGAAATCTCGGAGATCAGCCGGGGCCTTAAGACGCTTGCCAAGGATCTCGACGTGCCGGTGATGGCGCTGTCGCAGCTCAGCCGCGCGGTCGAACAGCGTGAGGACAAGCGACCGATGCTGTCGGATCTTCGCGAATCGGGATCGATCGAGCAGGACGCCGACATCGTGTTCTTCGTCTATCGCGAGGATTATTACGTCGCCGCGCGCGAACCCAAGCGCCCGGTCGAGGGCGACGATCCGCGCGTGTTCGAAGACCATCAGAAATGGCATATGGAGATGGAGCGGGTCTATGGCCTCGCCGAGCTGATCATCGCCAAGCAGCGCCACGGCGCGACGGGCAAGGTGATCCTGAAGTTCGAGCCCGAGATCACGCGGTTCAGCGATTATGCCGGGCCGCAATATGCGGGGCCGTTGGAGTAAGGGGGACTCGGTCGAGCGCGGGATCTGCTTAGGCCCACTCACCCCTCAACCGTTCGTGCTGAGCTTGTCGAAGCACCGTCCTGCTTATCTCCATACGGTGCGTTCGCGGCACGAAGTACGGTGCTTCGACAAGCTCAGCACGAACGGGGAGGGGCAGAGGCAGGTGCCTACACCCAGCCGTCGAGCACCTGGTCGGGCGGGCGGTGGCCATCGGCCCAGACGCGGATGTTGGCGATGACCTTCGCCCCCGTCGCGGCGCGGCCCTCGAAGGTCGCCGATCCCATATGCGGGGTCATCACCACATTGGGCAGCGCCAGCAGCCGTGGGTCGATCGCAGGCTCGTGCTTCCACACGTCGAGCCCCGCGCCCGCCAGCCGCCCGCCCTCGAGCGCGTCGACCAGTGCCTCTTCGTCGAGGATGCCGCCGCGCGACGCGTTGATGACATAGACATGCGGGCGCAGCAGCCCGATGCGGCGCGAGTCGATCAGGTTTTCGCTGTCGGCATTGCGCGGGGTGTGGATCGTCAGAATGTCGATCGCCGCGAGCATCTCGTCGAGATCGGCGTGCCACGTCGCGCCGAGCTGCGCCTCGAGCACGCCGGGCAGGCGGTGGCGGTTGTGATAATGGATCGTTAGCCCGAAGGCGCGCGCGCGGGCCGCCACCGCCTGGCCGATCCGGCCCATGCCGACGATCCCCAGCGTCTTGCCGCCGATCCGGTGGCCCAGCATCGCGGTCGGGCTCCAGCCGGTCCAGGCACCCGATCGCACCAGCTTCTCGCCCTCGGCCAGCCGGCGGGGGACGCCGACGATCAGCGCCATCGTCATGTCGGCAGTGTCTTCGGTGAGCACGCCGGGGGTGTTGGTGACCAGGATGCCGCGCGCACGCGCCGCCTTGAGGTCGATATGGTTCACCCCGGCGCCGTAGTTGGCGATCAGCTTGAGCCGCGGCCCCGCACCCGCGATCAGCGCGGCGTCGATCGAATCGGTGACCGTCGGCACCAGCACGTCGCAATCGGCCATCGCGGCGGCCAGCGCCGCGCGCGGCATCGGCACGTCGTCGCGGTTGAGGACGGTATCGAACAATTCGATCATGCGGTCCGAAGCGCCGTCGGGCAGCGCTCGGGTGACGATTACCTTGGGGCGGGCGGATCGCTGATCGGGCATCGCATTCGATTGGCCCTGCCGCCGCCGCCAGTCAACGCCTTGAACGTCGCCCGATCGCCGCGCTACGGGTCGGCGATGAGCAGGCGGAACATCATCATGAGCAAAGGCGGCCTGGCCGCGACGGCGATCACTCTGGCGTTGATCGCGGCGCCGGTATCGGCGCAACAGCGCAAGCCGCCTTATTATGCGTCGATCGCGGCGAGCAAGGCGCGGATGCGGACGGGACCTGGGCGCAATTATCCGGTGAACTGGGTCTATGTCCGCGCCGACCTGCCGATCCGGGTGATCGACATCTATCGCGACTGGCGCAAGGTGGAGAGCGCCGACGGCACCAGCGGATGGATGCAGGTGGGGCTGCTGAGCGATCGCCGCACCGGGATCGTGCAGGGCGGCATCACCGAGCTTCGCGAATCGGCCGATGCCGGCGCGCGAGTCGCGTGGCGAGTCGCGCCCGGCGTGGTCGGGCGGATCATCGGTTGCGCGCGCGGCTGGTGCCGGATCGATATCAAGGGGCGCGGCGGGTATATCGAGCAAGCACGGCTATGGGGCGTCGCGCCCGACGAGGACGTCGACTGACTTGGCTCCCCTCCCTGGAAGGGAGGGGCTGGGGGTGGGTCGCGTGCTCGCGATACGGCTGCGTCGCTCGCTAGGCTGCCGTAGCTCCAAGCCTCGACCCACCCCCGACCCCTCCCTTGCAGGGAGGGGGGATTTTACCCGATCAGTTCGACCGCCATCGCGGTAGCCTCGCCGCCGCCGATGCAAAGCGACGCCAGCCCGCGCCGCGCCCCCTTGGTCTCGAGCGCCGACAGCAAGGTCGCGAGGATACGTGTGCCGCTCGCACCGATCGGGTGCCCCAGCGCGCAGGCGCCGCCATGGACGTTGACCACGTCGTGCGACAGCCCCAGGTCGCGCATCGCGATCATCGCGACGCAGGCGAATGCTTCGTTCACCTCGAACAGGTCGACATCGCCGGTGCTCCACCCGGCCTTCTCCAACGCCTTGCGCATTGCGAATACCGGGGCGGTGGTGAAGCGCGCCGATGCGTGGGCGTGGCCGGCATGCGCGACGATGCGTGCGACCGGGGTGAGGCCGAACTTCTCGGCGATCGACATCCGCGTCATCACCAGCGCCGCCGCGCCGTCGGAGATCGACGAGGCGTTGGCGGCGGTGATCGTGCCGTCCTTCGAGAAAGCGGGCTTGAGCGTCGGGATCTTGGCGATGTCGCCGCGCGCGGGTTGCTCGTCGAGCCGGACGGTGGTGACGCCCTTGCGCCCCTTGACCTCGACGCTCACGATCTCGCGATCGAACGCGCCCGAAGTCTGCGCCTGCTGCGCGCGCTGGAGGCTGGCGATCGCGAAATCGTCCTGCGCGGCGCGGGTGAACTGATATTCGGCGGCGGTGTCCTCGGCGAAGCTGCCCATCAGCCGGCCGGGCTCATAGGCATCCTCGAGCCCGTCGAGATACATATGGTCCTTCATCACGTCATGGCCGATCCGCGCGCCCGAGCGGTGGCGCAGCGACAGATAGGGGGCGTTGGTCATGCTCTCCATGCCGCCCGCGACGATGAAATCGGCCGACCCTGCCGCCAGCGTCTCGGCGGCCATGATCGCCGCCTGCATCCCCGATCCGCACATCTTGTTGAGCGTCGTCGCCTCGACATGCTCGGGCAGGCCCGCGCCGAGCGCCGCCTGCCGCGCGGGGGCCTGGCCGAGGCCGGCGGGGAGCACGCAGCCCATATAGATCCGCTCGATCGCCTCGCCCTTGAGCCCCGCGCGCTCGACCGCGGCGCCCACTGCGGCGGCCCCCAGCTGGGTCGCGGTGGCGTCGGTCAGGCAGCCCATGAAGCTGCCCATCGGGGTGCGGGCATAGCTGGCGATGACGACCGGATCGGTGGGGTTGGATGACAAGGGCGGTTCCTCTCGGTTCTGGTTTGCGCCGATCTAGGGGGCAGGCGGCGGCTTTGCAAAGCCGGGGCGCTGGGCATCGGCCGGTCGGACGGCTAGGCGGGCGGGATCGTGGCGACGGGAAGGGTGACTTATGATCTGGCCGGTGTTGCTCGGCACGCTGGGGGCGGTGTTCGGCAGCTTCATCGCCACCGTCGCGATCCGCTGGCCGCAGGGGCGCTCGGCATTGCAGGGGCGTTCGGCCTGCGACGGGTGCGGCAAGCCGCTGCGCGCCACCGAATTGATGCCGATCGTCAGTTTTGTCGTGCAACGCGGGCGATGCCGCGGGTGCGGCGCGCGGATCGCGCTCGGCCATCCGGTCACCGAAGTCGCCGGGCTGGCGATCGGGGTGAGCGCGGGGCTGGTGGCGCCGGGGATCGAGGGGGCTGCCGGGGCGCTCTTGGGCTGGCTGTTGCTGGCGCTGGCGGCGATCGACCTTGCCGCCTTCTGGTTGCCCAACCCGCTGGTGCTCGCGCTGGCGATCGGCGGGCTGGCGAGCGCCGCCGCCGGGCTGCCGCCATCGCTGCTCGATCGTGCGATCGGCGGGATCGCGGGGTTCGGCGTGCTGTGGCTGGTCGCCTTCGTCTATCGCCGGGTGCGCGGGCGGATGGGCTTGGGCGGCGGCGATCCCAAATTGTTCGGCGCGATCGGGCTGTGGTTGGGGTGGCAGGCGCTGCCCGCGGTGCTGCTCGCCGCGTGCGTGCTCGGCATCGCCGCCGCGCTGCTCCTGCGCCGCACCCGCGCGAGCGACCGGCTGCCGCTGGGGACGTTGCTCGCGATCGGCGCCTATGGCTGGTGGCTTGTCGCGGCGGGGGCAGCGCCTACAGTGGGGTGACATCCTTGGGAGCGGCCGCATGCAATCGATCCTCGACGTCCAGCGCGCCGCCTTCCTTGCCGAGCTTCCCGCGACGATCGAGTCGCGGCGCGACCGGCTCAAGCGCGCGATCGCGATGCTGATCGGCAACCAGCAACGCTTCTGCGACGCGCTCTGCGACGATTTCGGCCATCGCAGCCAGGAACAGTCGCTGCTGACCGACATCGCCGCGTCGATCGCGCCGCTGCGCCATGCGCTCAAGCATCTCGATCGCTGGTCGCGACCCGAAAAAAAGCCGGTGCTGTTTCCGCTGGGGCTGCTCGGCGGGCGCGCCTGGGTCGAATATCAGCCCAAGGGGGTGGTCGGGATCATCGCGCCGTGGAATTTTCCGGTCAATCTGGTGATGAGCCCGCTCGCCGGGGTGCTGGCGGCGGGCAATCGCGCGATGGTGAAGACCAGCGAATTCACCCCGCGAGTCGCTGCGTTGTTCGAGGAGCTGGGCGCGCGCTATTTCGATGCCAGCGAAGTCGCGTTCGTGTCGGGCGCGGCCGACGTCGGCAAGGCATTCGCCGCGTTGCGCTTCGATCACCTGCTGTTCACCGGCGCGACCGGCATCGGGCGGCATATCCTACACGCCGCCGCCGATCATCTGACCCCGGTGACGCTCGAGCTCGGCGGCAAGTCGCCGGTGATCCTGGGGCGATCGGCCGATATCGCGCGCGCGACCGAGCGGGTGGTGATCGGCAAGCTGCTCAACGCCGGGCAGATCTGCCTCGCCCCCGATTATCTGCTGGTCCCCGCCGATCGCGAGGAGGAAGCGGTGGCAGGGCTGCAGGCGGCGGCGAGCGCGCAATATCCGACCTTGCTCGCCAACCCCGATTATACCGCGATCATCAACGATCGGCACCACGAACGGCTGACCGGCTGGATCGAAGACGCGCGCGCCAAGGGTGCCGAGGTCATCGTCGTGAACCCCGCGAACGAGGATTTCGCCGCCTCGAACAGCCGCAAGCTGCCGCTGCATATCATCCGCGGCGCGACCGACGCGATGACGGTGATGCAGGAGGAAATCTTCGGCCCGATCCTGCCGATCCGCACCTACGACACGATCGACGACGCGATCGCCGAGGTGAACCGCCGCGACCGCCCGCTCGCGCTGTATCATTTCGGCACCGATGAAGCCGAACGCCGCCGCGTGCTCGACCGGACGATCTCGGGCGGGGTGACGCTCGACGACGTGGTGTTCCATGTCAGCCAGGAGGAGCTGCCCTTCGGCGGGATCGGACCCTCGGGGATGGGCGCCTATCACGGCGAGGCGGGCTTCCGCACCTTCAGCCATGCGCGGTCGATCTATCGCCAGCCCAAGATCGACGTGGCGCGGCTGGCAGGGCTCAAGCCCCCTTACGGCGCCGCGACCCGCCGCTCGATCGCGAAGCAGATCAAGGGGTAGCGGCTGCACGGCAGGATCGACCCGCAATCCTCCCCCGCCAGGGGGGGAGGTGGCGGTTCTGCGCGGCCCATCCGATACAATTACTCCTCCCCCGCCAGGGGGAGGGGGACCATGCGCAGCATGGTGGAGGGGGAGGACGCCCAACGGCTCGTTCGCGTCCGCCCCCTCCACCGCTTGCGCGGTCCCCCTCCCCCCAGCGGGGGAGGAAAGAATTGGTGCCCAGCCGCCCGTCCGCCCCAATACAATCCTCCCCCGCCAGGGGGAGGGGGACCATGCGCAGCATGGTGGAGGGGGAGGACCCCCAACGGCCCGCGCGCGTCCGCCCCCACCACCGCTCGCGCGGTCCCCCTCCCCCTGGCGGGGGAGGAAAGAATTGGCGCCCGGCCGCCCCCGCCCCAAACCATTTTCCTTCTGGCGGGGGAGGAAGGATGCGGCCCAATCGCGATCCTTGCCGGCCCCAAAACCGTCCTTGCTTTAGCGGGGGAGGACGGTGGCTACTGCAACGCCGCACGATCCAAATTCAGCGCCCCCGCGGCGATCACCTCGACCTGCGGATACGCCTTGCGCAGCGGTTCGATGAACTGCTTGGCGTCGCCGACCACGACGATGCTCGCCGCCGCCGGATCGAGCAGCGCCGCCGCTGCCGCCTGCACCGCGCGCGGGTCGACCGCCTCGGTCGCGCTGCCATAGCGCTGCAGTTCAGCCAGCGGCACCGCCTCGACGACATAGTCGCCGACCAGCCCGGCAATCCCCGATCGCGTTTCGGTCGCGCGGCCGAAGCTGCCGATCAGCACCGCCTTGCGAGTCGCGAGCTCGGCGGCGGGGGCGGGCTCGGTGCCCAGCCGGCGCATTTCGGCGGCGATGATCGCCACCACGTCGGGCGCAGTCGGGTTCTTGGTCTGCGTCGCCGCCGAGACCGGGCCGACCCCGCGCCGCGCGTCGAGCTGGCTCCCCGCACCATAGGCCAGCCCGCGCTTGATCCGGATTTCCTGGTTGAGCCGCGACGAGAAGCCGACCCCGAGGGTCGCATTAGCGACATTGGCGGCATAGAAACGCGGATCGCTGCGCGCGATCCCCGGGCGTGCGACGACGACGCCTGCCTGACCCGCATCGGGCAGGTCGACGACGATCACCCGCGGCTGCGGCACCGCGGGCGCTGCCGCAGCGCGCGCGGCCGCCTGGCCCTGGCCGCGCCAGTCGCCGAACAGCTGCTCGGCCAGCTTCTGCCCGCCCGCAGCATCGATATCGCCCACCAGCACCAACGCCGCGCGCTCGGGACGCCAGCTCGCGCGATACGCCGCCATCACCTCGTCGCGGGTGATCGCCTTGAGCGAGGCGGGCGTGCCCCCCAGCCGGTTGCCATAGGCCGCATCGCCGAACACCGCGCGCGTCGCGACGATCCGCGACAGCGCGCCGGGGTCCTTCAGCTGCACCGTCACCCCGTCGATCGCCTGCGTTCGCGCGCGATCGAGCTCTTCGCTGGCCAAGGCCGGATTGCGCGCGACATCGGCGAGGATGCCGAGCGCCGGCGTGAGCTGGTCGGACTTCACCGTCAGCGTAACGCCAGCGCCATCCCATTGCGCGTCGCTCGCGATCGATCCGCCGAGCGATTCGACCGCCTCCGCAATCTGCGTGGCGCTGCGCGTCGTCGTGCCCTTGGTTAGCAGCGATGCGGTCATGCTCGCAAGCCCCGCGCGCCCCGATGGATCGAGCGCGCCGCCGCCCTCGACCATCAGCGCCGCACTCACCAGCGGCAACCCGCGCTTCTCGACCACGATCACCCGCATCCCGTTGGCGAGGCGGGTCTCGGTCGGCTGCGGCAGCACCGGCTTCACCGGCGCGCCGGGCTCGGGGGGCGCGACGCGTTCGCCCGCCGCTGCTGCGGTGTGGATGACGATGTCGGCAGGGGCCTTGAGTTCGGCGACCTGCACCGTCGGTGCCAGCGTGATGGTGTCGCCCTTGCTGCCCGCCGGCGCGCTCTCGGCCGGGTTGTAGCGGATCGACGACGAGCGCGCGTCGGTCAGGTAGCGGCGCGCGACGCGCTGGACATCGGCGGCGGTGACCGTCGCCAGTTCGGCGAGCCGCTTGTCGGCGGCCCTGGGATCGCGATCGACGATGATCGCATTGGCGAGCGTGAAGGCCTTGCCCTCGGCGGTCTCTCGCCCCTCGATATTCTCGGTCAGCAATTCATTCTTGGCTTCGGCGAGCTCGGCGGCGGTGACGGGTTCGTCGCGCAGCCGGGCGATCTCGCGCCGCAGCGCCGCCTCGCCATCGACCGCGGTCTTGCCGCCGGCCAGGATCGCATAGACGCTGAACTGGCCGGTCGATTGCTTGGCGTCGTAGAAGCTCGCCGCCTGCGCCGCGAGTTGGTCGCGATAGACCAGCGACTGGTACAGCCGCGAATTGTCGCCGCCTGCCATGATCGTGTTGAGCACCGTGAGCGCCGCGGCATCGGGATGGTTCGACGGCGGCAGCGGATAGTTGATCAGCACCGCGGGTAGCGGGGTGTTGGGCTCGTACACCGTATAGGCGCGGGCCTTGGTCGGCTCGGGCTCGGTCGCGGTGACACGCGGGATCGGGCGCGCGGGCTTCTTGATGCCTGCGAAATACTGGTCGACCCATTGGTCGAGCTGCGCGGGATCGAAATTACCTGCCACCACCAGCACCGCATTGTCGGGGCGATAATAGGTCGCATGGAACGCCCGGATATCGTCGATCGTCGCGGCGTCGAGATCCTCGATGCTGCCGATGCCCGGGCGCGCATAAGGATGCGTCGTATAGCCGATCATCGGCCGATAAAGGTAGAACAGCTTGCCGAAGGGCGCGGCGAGGACGCGGCTGCGCAATTCCTCCTTCACCACCTCGCGCTCGGACGCGAACACCTTGGGATCGACGACCAAAGTCGCCATCCGGTCGGCCTCGGCGAACAGCAGCCGCTGGAGGTGGTTGGCGGGCACCGCCTCGAAATAATTGGTGTAGTCGTCGCCGGTCGATGCGTTGTTGTAGCCGCCGACATCTTCGGTCAGCCGATCGACCTGCTCGTCGACCAGGTTGCGCGTGCCCTTGAACATCAGATGCTCGAACATGTGCGCGAAGCCCGATTTGCCCGCGGGATCGTCCTTCGACCCGACATCGTACCAGACCTGCACCGAGACGGTCGACGTCGTGGTGTCGCGGATCGCATAGACGCGCAGGCCGTTGGCGAGCGTGCGTTCGGTATAGGCGATCGGCTCGACCGAGACCGGCGCGGTCGCCGCCGGGGGCGGCGTCTGCGCGGGCGCCGCGACCGGCGTCAGCATGGTGGCGAACAACAGCGCGGCGGCGAATTTGGTCATGGCGGTCTCCGGTAAAGCGCCGCCGTTGTGCCCCAGTCCCGGCAGGTGTCAATCGCCGCCGGAGCGTTCGCTCGCCGCTGTCCTACAAGCGCCGGTTTTGGTAGGCCCAACCCATGATCACGCTCCTCCTGCACTCGACCGCCATCGTCTCTCATGCGGCAGGGAAGGGGAATCTGGGGGGTACGTAGTGTAGCTTTTGTAGCCTTCCGAACGATCGGTGCGGCGCGACTCGCGGTGCTACAGTCCGAAGCCCGCGCCGACCCGATCGGGGCCGGCGCAAGCAGGGGGGTCAGGCGGGTTCGGTCACCGCATCGGCGCGCGGATTGACCTTCGACTTGGCCATCGCGGTCAGCTTGTCGTCGGTCGCATATTCCTCGTCGAGCGTCTGCTGCAGGATGGTCGCGATATCGGGCCGCCCAATCTGCTCGGCCCAGGTGACCAGCGTGCCGTAGCGCGTGATCTCGTAATGCTCGACTGCCTGTGCGGCGGCGATCAGCGCGGCGTCGAGCACCGCCTTGTCCGAAATCTCGCCCGCGGTTTCATTGGCTTCTTTGATGATGCCGTCGATCGCGGGGCAAGTAACCGCCTTGGCCTTCTCACCCATAAGCTCGAACACCTGCTCGAGTCGTGCAATCTGACCCTCGGTTTCGCTCAGATGCTGCTCGAACGCGGCCTTCAGCCCGGCGTCGGTCGCCTTGGCGACCATCTTGGGCAGCGCCTTGGTGATCTGGTTTTCGGCATAATAGACGTCCTGCAGCTGGTGCAGGAACAGGTCGTCGAACGTGGCGATGTCTTTGGTGAACAAGCCCATGATGGCCTCCATCGTAAGAGTGGACGCCAAGCCCGCAGAAGCGACCAAGCGTCGCTGCATCAACCCGCGACCGGCGCGCAAGGTTGCGACGCCGGCCCGATAATCGCCACCGTTGGCGGCAGTCAGGGCTTCTTGTTGCCGCGGTTGGCGTACAGCAAGGCGGCTGCCAGCGCCGCCGATCCGATGCCGACACCGATCGCGGTCATCGGCCAGTGGCGGCTGCGATCCTCGGCGGGGGGCTTGGCCTGTGCCGCGGTGCGGCGCGCCTGCGCATCCTTGGCCGCCACGACGATCTCGTTGCTCGGCAGCTCGTCTTGGTCCGACATATCCCTCTCCTTCTTTGGTATAATGCTTCAGCCGTGATCGCGTTCAGCATAGCGCGCCCGAAATTCGTCGGCGAACGCGCTCAGGGTGCCGCCGCCGATCGCGCCGCGCAGATCGGCCATCAGCGCCTGATAGAACCACAGATTGTGCTCGGTCATCAGGATCGCGCCCAATATCTCGCCGGTGCGCACCAGATGGTGCAGATAGGCGCGGCTCCACCCCGCACAGGTCGGGCAGCCGCAGCTCGGATCGACCGGCCCCTGGTCCTCGGCGAAGCGCGCATTGCGGATGTTGAGCGGACCGTTGCGGGTGAAGGCCTGGCCGTTGCGCCCGCTGCGCGTCGGCAGCACGCAATCGAACGTGTCGATTCCGCGCTCGACCGCGCCGACGATGTCGTCGGGCTTGCCGACCCCCATCAGATAGCGCGGACGCGCGGCATCGAGCTGGCCCGGCGCATAATCGAGCACCCCGAACATCGCTTCCTGCCCTTCGCCCACCGCGAGCCCGCCGACCGCATAGCCATCGAAGCCGATATCGAGCAGCGCGTCGGCGCTCGCCTTGCGCAGTTCCTGATCGAGCGCGCCCTGCTGGATGCCGAACAACGCCGCACCCTCGGCATGCTCGCCGCCCGCATCGAAACCCTCGCGCGATCGCCGCGCCCAGCGCATCGACCGCTCCATCGCCGCCGCCTGCACCTCGCGCGTCGCGGTGGTCGGCACCAGCTCGTCGAACGCCATCACGATGTCGCTGCCCAGCAGCCGCTGGATTTCCATCGACCGTTCGGGGGACAGCATGTGGCGCGACCCGTCGATATGCGATCGGAACGCAACGCCGTCCTCGCTGCGCGTCGTCAGGTCGGACAGGCTCATCACCTGATAGCCGCCGCTGTCGGTCAGGATCGGCCGGTCCCAGCCCATGAAGCGATGCAACCCACCCAGCCGCGCGACCCGCTCGGCGCCGGGGCGCAGCATCAGGTGATAGGTGTTGCCCAGCAGGATATCCGCCCCCGCCGCCCGGACATCGGCTGGCTTGACCGCCTTCACCGTCGCGGCGGTGCCGACCGGCATGAAAGCAGGGGTGCGGATATCGCCGCGGCGCATCGCGATGGTGCCGGTGCGGGCCTTGCCATCGGTCGCGTGGATGGTGAAATCGAAACGGGGACGCATCCGCGATGCTTTGCCGTCCCGCGCGCCGAATGGAAAGGGCATGCCGATGGCCGAACACGACTATGGTGCGCGGATCGCCTGGACCGGCAATCGCGGGCAGGGGACCGCAAGCTATCGCGGCTATGCCCGGACCTGGGACGTGACGACCCCGGGCAAGCCGGTGATCCATTGCTCGAACGACCCGCTGCTCGGCGGCGATCCGGCGCTGCCCAATCCCGAAGACCTGCTGCTGGCGTCGCTCTCGGCCTGCCACATGCTCTGGTATCTGCATCTGGCGAGCCAGGCGGGGATCGTCGTCCATGGCTATGTCGACGACCCCTTGGGGGTGGGCGAAACGCTCCCCGGCGGCGAAGGGCGTTTCCTTCGGGCGACGCTGCGGCCGGCGATCGAGCTGGCAGCGGGTGCCGACCTTACGCTCGCCGATCGGCTGCACCACGAGGTCGACCGCTATTGCTTCATCGCGCGATCGGTGAATTTCCCGGTGTCGGTCGAGGCTACCTATCGCCCGCGATGAGCATGCGCGCGATGTCGTTCGGCGCGGCGAACACCAGGTCGGGCGACTGCGCCCGCAGCGCCGATTCGCTGGCATATCCCCACAACACCGCCCCTGCGCGCATCCCCGCCCGGCGCGCGGCTTCGATGTCGCGAGTTTCGTCGCCGATCGAGATCGCTTCGCTCGCGGCGACCCCGGCGCGTTTGAGCGCGCGGCGATATTTGGGCGCCTTGCCGTACAGCGACGACGCGCACTCCCACACATCGACCAGCGCGGCATTGTCGGGCCCGAGGATGCGGCGCGCGTTGAGTTCGGAGTTCGAAGTGACCACCGCGACGCGGATCCCCGCGGCCTTCAGCGCCGCAAGCAGCTCGGCGATCCCCTCGAACAGCGCGATCTCGTGGGTGTGCAGCGCCAACAGGCTGCGGACATAGCGCGCGATGAAGGGCAGCTTCCATGGCGGAATGCCTAGGTGCCGGATCACCTCGCGCGTGGTCTTGTCGCGCATCCCCTCGACCTCGTCGGGATCGACTGCGCGAAAGCGGTATTTCTCGGCCAGATGGTCGACGATCCCCAGGAACCAGCCGCCGCTGTCGGACAAGGTGCCGTCGAAATCGAAGATCACCAGCCGGATCGGCGCGCCGGCATCTGCATCGGGGACGGTCATCGCCCTGTGTGACAAACTCGTGTCAGGGGATCAACAGGCTGGCATCGCCATAGCTGTAGAAGCGGTATTCGGCCGCGATCGCATGCGCATAGGCCGCCTGCATCGTCTCGCGCCCCATCAGCGCCGATACCAGCATGAACAGCGTCGATCGCGGCAGATGGAAATTGGTCATCAGCCCGTCGATCCCCTTGAAGCGATAGCCCGGGGTGATGAAGATCGCGGTGTCGCCCTCGAACGCCGCGATCCGACCGTCGTCCTGCGCGGCGCTTTCGATCAGCCGCAGGCTGGTGGTGCCGACCGCAATCACCCGCCCGCCGCGCGCGCGCACTGCGTTCAGCCGCTCGGCGGTGGCGGCGTCGATCCGCCCCCATTCCGAATGCATCTGGTGGTCGTCGGTATCGGCAGCCTTCATCGGCAGGAAGGTGCCCGCGCCGACATGCAGCGTCAGCGTTTCGTGCCCGATCCCCGCTGCGGCGAGCGAGGCGAGCAGCGCCGGGGTGAAGTGCAGCGCCGCGGTGGGGGCGGCGACCGCGCCGGGTTCGGCCGCGAACATCGTCTGATAGTCGTCGGCATCGCGCGCATCGGTGCCGCGCCGCGCCGCGATATAGGGCGGCAGCGGCATCCGGCCAGTGCGCTCGAGCAGCAGCTCGACCGGCTCGTCGCCGGCGAAATCGAGCGCGAAGCTGCCATCGTCGCCGCGGTCGCTCGCGGTGGCGGTGACGTCATGGCCGAAATCGACGGTGTCGCCGTCGCGCAGCCGCTTGGCGTTGCGGATGAAGGCGCGCCAGCGGCGCGGCCCCTCGCGCTTGTGCAAGGTCGCGCCGATGCTCGCCTCGCCGCGCTTGCCCTCGAGCTGTGCGGGAATGACGCGGGTGTCGTTGAAGACCAGGCAATCGCCGGCGCGCAATTGGCCGGGCAGGTCGGTGACGACCGCGTCGGTGGTCGCGCCACCGCTCAGCACCAGCATCCGCGCCGAATCGCGCGGCGCGGCGGGGCGCAGCGCGATCCGCTCGGGCGGCAGTTCGAAATCGAACAGGTCGACGTTCATCGCTTCAATGCAGTCCTTGCGCCCGTTAGCCCTGAGCCTGTCGAAGGGCGCCCCGCCCTAACCCGGGCGCTGTGCTCGCCGATCGTTCGGGCCGGACGTCGACAAGCTCCGTCCGAACGGGGGTTGGCCGGTCGCAATATCTCAGTTGCTCGGCGCGGTCCCGGGCAGCACGACTTCCTTCTCGCCAGCCGGCAGCGCGGGGGCGGTAGCGGCTTGCGGGGTGAAGGGCGGGGGATTGTCAGCGGCGATATAGGCGCGGAGGATGCGTGCGGGGTTCGCGGGCGGCTCGCCGCGCGGGATCGCATCGACATGCTCCATCCCCGAAAGGACCCGACCGAACACGGTATAATCCTTGTCGAGCGACAGCCGCGGCGAGAAAACGATGAAGAACTGGCTGTTCGCGCTGTTCTCCGCCGCGGTGCGCACTTCGGCGGTGGCGCCGGGCGCCGAACCCTGGCGCGCGGCCGATACCGCGCCGCGGACGTGCGGCAGATAGTTGAACTCGGCCTCGACATCGGGGAGCGACGAGCCGCCGGTCCCGTCGCCCTTGGGGTCGCCGGTTTGCGCCATGAAGCCGTCGATCACGCGGTGGAACAGCAGCCCGTCGTAGAATTTCTGGCGGGTGAGGCCCTTGATCCGCTCGACCATCTTGGGCGCGACATCGGGACGCAGCCAGATCGTGACGCGGCCGCCGGTCGACAGGTCGAGCAGCCACAGATTCTCGGCATCGGTGGTCGCGGGCGGCGTGGCACGCCCAGTGGCGTTGGATTCGACGATCTGGGCGCTGGCGGGCAACGCCGCCCCGAGCCCGAGGACCGCAAGCATGGCAAGAACGAAACGCATGGGAAACCCCGTCAACCTGATGTGGTGGTGGCCCTAGAACAAAAGCCCGGTGGCGAAAAGACCGCCCCGCGTCGCGGCGGGGCGGGGGCGTCAGCTGCCCTTGCGGCCGATCACCTCGACGCGCGCGGCGACATCGGCGCGCACCGGGCCCGAGACGAACTTGCCGATATCGCCGCCATACATCGCGATCTCCTTCACCAAGCGGCTGGCGATCGGCTGGAGCGAGACATCGGCCATCAGGAAGACCGTCTCGATCCGGTCGTTCAACTGCTGGTTCATCCCCGCCATCTGATATTCATATTCGAAATCGGCGACCGCGCGCAGCCCGCGCACGATCATGTCGGCCCCCTCGCGCTCGGCAAAGTCCATCAGCAGCGAATCGAACGCGACGACATGGACCTCGGTCTCCATCCCCTCGACCTCGCGGCGGACCATCGCCAGCCGCTCCTCGATCGTGAACATCGGCGATTTCGACGGGTTGGTCGTCACGCCGATCACGAGCCGGTCGACGATCCTTGCGGCGCGGCCGATGATGTCCATGTGGCCGAGCGTCACCGGATCGAAGGTGCCGGGATAGACGGCGGTGCGAATCGTCATGAAGTCCCTTTGTCGGTCAACGATCGCGTTCCAGCGTGAAGCGCGCGATGTCGCGCAGCAGGTCGGCTTCGTTGCCATAGGCGTGGAGATGGTCAATCGCCTGTTCGACCAGGATGCGTGCCTGTTCGCGCGCGCGCTCGATGCCGAGCAGCGAGACGAAGGTATCCTTGCCCGCCGACCCGTCCTTGCGCAGCGCCTTGCCGACCGCCTCTTCGTCGCCCTCGACATCGAGCAGGTCGTCGGCGATCTGGAAGGCGAGCCCGACGTCGCGCGCATAGCCGCGAAGCCCGGTCCGCCCCTCGATCGGCAACCGCCCTAGGATCGCGCCCGCCTCGACCGAGCAGGCGATCAACGCGCCGGTCTTCATCGCCTGAAGCCGGGTGACGGTGGGCAGGTCGAAGCTGGTCTTTTCGGCTTCGAGGTCCATCATCTGCCCGCCGCCCATGCCTGCGGGGCCGGCGGCATTCGCGATGCACTGGACCAATTCGACGCGGACGAACGGGTCGCCATGCGTGCGCTCGTCGGCGAGCAGCTCGAACGCCAGCGCGTGGAGGCAATCGCCCGCCAGGATCGCGGTCGCCTCGTCGAACGCCTTGTGCACCGTCGGCTTGCCGCGGCGCATGTCGTCGTCGTCCATCGCGGGCAAATCGTCGTGCACCAGGCTGTAGACATGGATGCATTCGATCGCGGTCGCGACGCGCGCGATGCATTCGCGATCGACGCCGAACAATTTGGCGGTGGCGAACACCAGCAGGGGGCGCAGCCTTTTGCCACCGCCGATCGCGGCGTGGCGCATCGCCTGGTACAGCCCGGCGCGCGGATCGGCGGGGACCGGCAGCAACTGGTCGAACTGGCGATCGATCTCGCCGGCAATGTCGCGCATCGCGTTCTGCAACGGGATCGAGGCGTGGCGCATTCCGCTCAACGTCAGGTGCCCGCGAACGCGGTGGTGCCCACCGGCTGGCCGCTGCCATCGAGCCGGATCGCCTCGATCCGCGCCTGCGCCGAATCGAGCCGCGCCGCGCACTGCTTCTTCAGCCGGTCGCCGCGCTCGTACAGGTCGATCGCCTCCTGCAGCGACGCGTCGCCGCTTTCGAGGCGGCTCACGATCCGCTCGAGTTCCTTCAATGCTTCCTCGAACGAAAGCTCGGCGATGCCGGGTTCCTCTGCCATGTGCGATGCTATGCGGCAGGTTCGGGTCGGCTTGCAACCGGGTTGCGCGCAAGCGCGGGCACAAGCCCGATATTCAGGTGCTTGGGTGCGCCGCTCAAGCCTCCGCCGCGAGCTCGGCGACCAGATCCTTGCGGCTGAGCTTGCCGATCATCGTCTTGGGCAGCGCCTCGCGCACCACCACCGCGTCGAGCCGCTCGTGCTTGCCGAGCTGCGGGTTGATCCACGCCGCGATCGCCTCGCCGGTAACGCCGCTGTCCTCGACCAGCGTCACATAGGCGCGCGGCACTTCGCCGCGATAGGTGTCGGGCATGCCGATCACCAGCGCCTCGCGCACCGCAGGGTGATGGTACAGGATCGCCTCGATCTGGCTGGGGAACACCTTGAAGCCGCCGACCGCGATCATGTCCTTCAGTCGGTCGACGATGCGGATATAGCCATCCTCGTCGATCGTCCCGACATCGCCGGTGCGCAGCCAGCGACTGCCGTCGGCGGCGTGGCAGAACGCTTCGCCATCGGCATCGGGGCGGTTCCAATAGCCGAGCATGATCTGCGGCCCCGCGACGACGATCTCGCCAGGCTCGCCATCGGGGGCGGGGCGCGAGGGATCGGCCTTGTCGACCAGCCGCACCCGCGTCGCGGGCAGCGGCAGGCCGATCGTCCCCGACTTGTTCAGCCCCTCATAGGGATTGGTCGACACCACGCCCGAGCTTTCGGACAGGCCATAGCCCTCGACCAATTTGGCCCCCGACACCTCCTCGAACCGCGCCTTGAGTTCGGCGGGCAGCGGCGCCCCGCCCGAAATGCAGATCCGCAGCGAGCTGAGGTCGGTCTTGGTGAGATTGGGATGTTCGAGCAGCGCGCGATACATCGTCGGCACGCCGGGTAGCGCGGTCGCGCCGGTGCGCGCGATCGCTGCCAGTGCCGCGCCCGCCTCGAAGCGCGGCAGCAACACCATCTCGCCGCCCGCCACCACGGTGCGGTTGAGCACGCAGGTGTTGGCGAAGACATGGAACATCGGCAGCGCGCCCAGGATGCGATCGACCCCGATCCCGCGCTGCGGATCGACCTCGGCCACCTGCCGCGCATTAGCCGACAAATTCTGGTGGCTCAGCATCGCGCCCTTGGGGCTGCCGGTGGTGCCGCCGGTATATTGAATCAGCGCCAGATCGGTCATCGGATCGAGCGGCGGGGTATCGCACGCGCCCTGGTTGGCGATCAGCGCCGAGAAGGCGGTGATGCGCGGATCAGCGGGGCGCGGCGCGATCTCCTTGCGCTTGAGCATCCGGTAGAAGACCGACTTCGCGGCGGGCAGCGCGCCCGCGACCGACCCCACTACAAGCCGCTCGAGCGAGCTTTGGTCGAGCACCTTCACCGCGGTCGGCAACAACGCGCTCGCCGAGATCGTGAACAGCAGCCGCGTCCCCGAATCCTCGACCTGATGCGCGAGCTCGTCGGCGGTATAAAGCGGCGAGAAATTCACCACCGTCGCGCCGAGCTTGAGGATGCCGTAATAGGCCGCGACGTAATGCGGGACGTTGGGCAGGTACAAACCGATCCGGTCGCCCTTGCCATAGCCCAGCGCCGCCAGCCCGCACGCGACGCGGCTCGCGCCGTCGAGCGTCTCGGCATAGCTGTACCGCCGGCCCAGAAATTCGATCAGCGGCGCGTCGCCGCGTTCGCGCGCCGATTGTTCGAACAGCGCGATCATCGTCTGCGGCGGGAATGCGCGATCCCACGCGCCGGGGTGGTGATAGGCGGTCCGCCAGGCGGTCTCGGGATCGGTCATTTACACAGGTGTAAGCAGCGTTTTGGGGCGGTGCAAGCTAGCGCGCGATCCGCTGTGTCCAGGTCACCAGCACCGATACCGCCATCAATCCGGTGTCGATCGCCGCGACGATCTGGCGCGGGGTGGGGTCGCTGGTGTCGTGCAGATTGATTCGAATGTCGGTGGTCGGATGGCGCACCGCCAGCAGCAGCACCAGCAACGCAATCAGGACCAGACCATAAGGGCGACGCTGCATGCCGTTCGAACTCCGACGCGACGAAGATTTGACCGGGCGTGACATATCGTAATCGCGAACCGCTTGCCAGCGTTTCGCAAGCCGGTCGCGTTTGCGGCGATTGCCTGCTATCGGGCGCGCATGCTGAACCTGAACGCGATCACGGTGCGCCTTGGCGGGCGCCTTATCCTCGATAACGCCACCGCCGCCTTGCCCCCCGGAAGCCGCGTCGGCCTGATCGGCCGCAACGGCGCTGGCAAGTCGACGCTGGTGCGCGTGATTGCCGGGCTGCTCGAACCCGATGGCGGCGCCGCCGAAATGCCCAAGGCCGCACGCCTCGGCTATATCGCGCAGGAAGCCCCCTCGGGCACCGCGACTCCGTTCGAAACCGTGCTCGCCGCCGATGTCGAGCGCGCGGCTTTGCTCGAAGAGGTCGAAGAGCTCGAGGATATGGACCGCGTGGTCGAAATCCACGAGCGGCTGATTGCGATCGACGCGCACGCCGCCCCCGCGCGCGCTGCGCGGATCCTGGTCGGCCTCGGCTTCGACGAGGAAATGCAGCAGCGCCCGCTCGACAGCTTCTCGGGCGGCTGGAAGATGCGAGTCGCGCTCGCCGCCTTGCTGTTCAGCCAGCCCGACCTGCTGCTGCTCGACGAACCATCGAACCATCTCGATCTCGAAGCGGTGATGTGGCTCGAGGATTTCCTGAAAGGCTACAAGGCGACGATCGTCGTCGTCAGCCACGAGCGCGATTTCCTCAACAACGTCGTCGATCACATCCTGCATCTGCAGGGCGGCAAGGTGACGCTCTATCCCGGCGGCTATGACGCGTTCGAAAAGCAGCGCGCCGAACGGATGGCGCAGCTCGAAGCCGCGCGCACCAGCCAGATGGCGCAGCGCGCCAAGCTGCAGGAATATATCGCACGCAATTCGGCGCGCGCCTCAACCGCCAAGCAGGCACAGTCGCGGCAAAAGGCCCTGGCACGCATGTCGCCGATCGCTTCGATGGCCGAGGATCCGACGCTCAGCTTCGACTTTCCCGATCCCACCGAATTGCGCCCGCCGCTGGTGACGCTCGACATGGCCAGCGTCGGCTATGGCGACACGCCGATCCTCAAGCGGCTGAACCTGCGGCTCGACCCCGACGACCGGATCGCGCTGCTGGGGCGCAACGGCAACGGCAAGACCACGCTCGCGCGGCTGCTCGCGGCGCAATTGACCCCGATGGAGGGCGAGATCACCTCGTCGGGCAAGATGCGCGTCGGCTATTTCACCCAATATCAGGTCGAGGAACTCGACCCGCGCGACACCCCTATCGAGCATATGGCGGCGCTGATGAAGGGCGCGACCCCCGGCGCGGTCCGCGGCCAGCTCGGGCGGTTCGGCTTTTCGGGCGACAAGGCGACGACGCTGGTGGGCAAGCTGTCGGGCGGCGAAAAGGCGCGGCTGGCGCTGGCGCTGATCACCCGCGACGCGCCGCACATGCTGATCCTCGACGAGCCGACCAACCATCTCGACGTCGATGCGCGCGAAGCGCTGATCCAGGCGCTAAACGCCTATCAGGGCGCGGTGGTGGTGGTCAGCCATGACCGCCACATGCTCGAAACCACCGCCGACCGGCTGGTGCTGGTCGATAACGGCACCGCGCGCGAATATGACGGCAGCCTCGACGATTATATCGCGCTGGTGCTGGGCTCGTCGGGCGAAAAGGGGTCGAAGAAGGACAAGAAGGCCGACCGCAAGGCAGCCGCCGCCGCGCGCGAGAAGGAAGCCGAACTGCGCAAGGACGCCAAGGCCGCCGAAAGCGAGATCGCCAAGCTGACCGCCGAGAAAAGCGCGCTCGACCACGCGATGTTCGCGCCGGCGGACGCGCGGGCCGACCTTGCGAAACTGGCGATGAGCGACCTGATGAAGCGCCGCAGCGAGGTGGAGGCAAAGCTCGCCGACGCCGAAACGCGGTGGATGACGGCGAGCGAGGCGATCGAGGGGGTTGCGGCTTAAGGGGAGAGGGGCAGGGGGCTCACGCGCCGCACTTAAAGTGCGCGCACTTCCCCCTAACCCGTTCGTGCTGAGCTTGTCGAAGCACTGTTCTTTCTTTTCGGGCCGCTCGCTGCAGAAGGACGGTGCTTCGACAAGCTCAGCACGAACGGTCTGAGGGGACGATCACCCAAATCCCATTCCCACCCGTTCGTTTCGAGCGAAGTCGAGAAACCGCTAGCGAATAGCGCACCCCATCACCCCGCCGGCGCCACCAACCCGATCCCCTGCAGGATCGCCGCCTGCACCAGCATCACCACCAGCCAATGCCCGCAATCCCCGGCGATCCCGCCCGCGCGCACCCCGCGCAGCCGCAGCGTCACCACCAACGCCGGCACGACGAACCCGATCCAGATCACCACCGCGCTCCCCAGCGACATCGTCCACCGATCGGCCTGCGCCGGCGCCAGGATCAGCGCCCCCGCAAGGATCGCGCAAAGCCAGAACTCGGCAACGAACGCAGCGACCAACAACCCCACACTCCCGCCCCGCCGAAGCTGGTCGCGATACCACACCGCCCCGATCGCAAGCCCGGCAAGCGTGGCGACTAGGATGGGCATGAGGTTTTGAAGAATGTAGATCATGGGTGCGAGGGTAGGCCAACCAAGGGTGCCGCGCTACCGGTGACACGAGCCTTTTGCCATTATGAATGTACGTGGCGCGGTCTAAGTCTACGTGTTAGATAAAGTGCATGCTTATTCGGCACTTCTTGCTCGCAGCTATTTTAATGACCGCTCCCGCGAGCGTCGCGCAGCCTCGCCAGTCTGCAAAAGACTGCAAGGTTTCCGACATACGCTCGCAGCAGGTGGCAACCGATGCCGCCGCATCGTCAATCAAGATCGAGGTTCTCGCCCCCGACACCTTACGGCTGTCATCGGTGGAGCAGTTCGAAGGCCCCTGTGCCGCTAACATAAGCGCTGCATTCATGGGGCAGCTTCTGCTCGATGATGGCACGGCTGGGGAACAAAGTGCTGACGTCCCGGGCACGTATATCCGACGGGATAGCGCCCCCTTGTTCGAAGACGGGTATGATCGCCGGACAGTTGCTGAAAAAAAACTGCCGCGTTGGCGCGATACTTCCCCGATCAACAGCGCGCGCGTGAATGCAAAGCTGGAAGGTGGCGACTTCGTCGGCGTCTGGCGTGATGGTGGAGTTTGGGGCGCTCGGTCCTTCACCCAGCATTCCGATCGCCGCCTGTCGCAATCCCTCCAGCTGTTTTCGTCAAGGCTGCCCATTCGCGACATTCGGTATTTCCCGTCTCCGGATTCTTCCTCTGGCGTGCTGGGTATCCTTCAAGAGATGCCCGATGGTCGCGTCAGAACCTTAAACTTCCAATGGTGGCACCGCAGCGCTTTTTCGAAAAACGTATGGTAGAAAGGCGGCGTCGGGTTTCGCACAATCCGCCGCGATCAGGGCATTGGCGCCGTGTGGATCAGCACTAATATCGATACCGTGTCGCTCTACAATGGCGGCTTTCTACCAGACCGGCCAATTGCGTCAGCTGGATTGGCACAGGCACGACGCTTCCCACCGCACCGCTGTCCTACAAGCGCGAGCTTTGGTACGAACGTCGCATGAACACGCTTCCCGCATCCCCACCGGCTTCGCGTTTCGCGACGCGGAAAGGGCGAATCCGGGGGGTACGTAGTGTAGCTTTTGTAGCTTTCCGAGGCTCCGAATCACCAAATCCACCCGTTCCCAACCACCCCGGCCTCGCATAGCCTCGCGCCCATGACCCGCATCGCCACCTATGCGCAGTTCTGGCCGCATTACCTGCGCGAGCACGCCAGGCCCGAGACGCGGCGGCTGCATTATATCGGCACCGCGCTCACGCTGGTATTGCTCGTCGTCGCGATCGGCGCGGGCGGGTGGTGGTGGGCTACCGTGCCGTTGGCAGGCTATGGCTTCGCCTGGTACGCCCATTTCCGCGTCGAGCGAAACCGGCCCGCCACCTTCACCCATCCTTGGTGGTCGCTGCTCAGCGACTTTCGCATGTTCTTCCTGGCGGTGGGCGGCAGGCTGGCGCCGCATCTCGAGCGCGCTGGGGTGGCAACCGGGCGTTGACCGGCTGACAGCAGGTGTTGCTTGCCGCGCACACCCGCAAATCCCTATCTCTGGTCCATGCAGACAACCAACGATACGCTCGCCTTGATCGGAAACACCCCGCTGGTCCGCCTCAAGGGGCCGAGCGAGGCTGCCGGGGCCGAGATCTTCGCCAAGTGCGAATTCACCAACCCGGGCGCCAGCGTGAAGGATCGCGCGGCATTGTTCATCGTCCAGGATGCCGAAGCGCGCGGATTGCTTCAGCCGGGCGGCACGATCGTCGAGGGGACCGCGGGCAATACCGGGATCGGGCTGGCGCTGGTCGCCAATGCCAAGGGCTATCGCACGATCATCGTGATGCCCGAGACGCAGAGCCGCGAGAAGATGGATACGCTGCGCGCGCTCGGGGCCGAGCTGGTGCTGGTGCCCGCCGCGCCCTATTCGAACCCCGGCCATTTCGTCCACACCTCGCGCCGGATCGCCGACGAGACGCCGGGTGCGATCTGGGCCAACCAGTTCGACAATATCGCCAACCGCCGCGCGCATATCGTCGGCACTTCGAGCGAGATTTGGGAACAAATGGAAGGCCGGATCGACGGCTTCACCTGCGCCGCGGGCACCGGCGGCACGATCGCCGGGGTCGGGCTGGGGCTCAAGGAGCGTGATCCCAATGTGACGATCGCGCTCACCGATCCGCACGGCGCCGCGCTGTTCAACTATTACGCGCATGGCGAACTGAAATCCGAAGGTTCGTCGGTTGCCGAGGGGATCGGGCAGGGGCGGATCACCGCCAATCTGGAGGGCGCGCCGATCGACACCCAGTTCCGCGTCTCGGACGAGGAGGGCCTCGAATGGATGCGCCGGCTGCTCGCCGAAGAGGGGCTGTGCCTGGGGCTGTCGTCGGGGATCAACGTCGCCGGCGCGGTGCGGCTGGCGCGGCAGCTCGGCGCGGGCAGCCGGGTGGTGACGATCCTGTGCGACACCGGCTTTCGCTATCTCTCGACGCTGTACGATCGCGATTGGCTGACCGCCAAGGGGCTGTCGGTGCCGGCCGCGCTGGCGCCGCGCTGACACCGCGGTCGACAAGTCGCGGCGGGATGGTTACTTTCCTGGTATCGTGATGCCACCCACCATCGACCAAAGCCAGGCAATGCAGCGTATCCGGGTCGCAATGACCGGGCTCGCGCTGGTCGTGCTGCTGATCACGATCGCCAGCGCGATCTTCAGTTCGGTCGACCGCCAGGCGCCGGTCGAGGCGATCGGCTCGTCGAAACCCGATGTCGTCGCGAACATGACGTTGCTCGGCAACAGCGTCGCGGCGCCAGCGCCGCAGGACGAGCCGCTCGCCGAACTCGGCGTTGCGCCGAGCCGCAGCTCGGGCGAGGTCGCCAACGTCGTGGTGACCGAGCAGCCGTCGGCGCCGCGTTAAGCATCTTCTTTCATTTTCCGGCAATGCGTTACCAGCCGATCCTCCACGGCGCAAAAAGAACATAACAAGACCAAAAGTGTACATCGTGCCTTTGTGGATGCTGGTGGGGCAAAGTGGGGCGAAAAGGCATAGATTTCCATTGTAGCGACCCCCTCGATTTGGTACGAAATTCCCGCGGGGCACGTTCCTCTTCGTCATCCGATATCAGCCGAGGCCAGGTCGTGGTTTCGGGCGGGGAGGGGCTGTGTGTGCTCCCGATGAAGGGCGCGGGTGGCAGACAGGGAACTCTTTTACGGCTTCACGCTGCAGTCGGTCGACGACAAGGGTCGCGTCGCGATTCCCGCCGACCTGCGCGTCGTGCTCGACCGTAATACCCCGCCGCAGGAGCCGCCGGTCCGCACCGTGCTGGTCGGCCGCGACGCCGCATTGAACTGCCTGCTGTGCTACGACGTCACCTGGGCGCGCCAGCTCAACGACGATTTCAATCATCTCCGCCGCCTCGCCGCCGAACAGGGTCGCCCCTTCGACGAAAAGGCCGAGCGCCGCGCGAATCGCGTCGAAATCGCCAATTACGACCCCAGCGGCCGCTTCGTGCTGCCCGCCTATGAGCGCCAGCGCGCCGGGATCGGCAAATGGGCGTTCTTCGCGGGCGACGGCGATCGCTTCCAGGTGTGGGCACCCGAAACGCTTCTCGCCGCCGAGATCGACGATCCCGATCTGCAGGATCGCTGCCGCTTCTACATGGCGCAGAAGAAGGTGGTGCTGTGACCGCGCCGCACGTCCCCGTCCTGCTCGACGAAGTGATCGCCGGCCTCGCGATCGTCCCCGGTGAGCGGCATGTCGACGCAACCTTCGGCGCGGGCGGTTATACCCGCGCGATGCTCGAAGCCGGCGCGCGGGTGATCGGCTTCGACCGCGACCCGCACGCGATCCGCGACGGGCAGGCGATGGCAGCGGCGAGCGACGGCGCGCTGATTCTGGTCGAATCGCCCTTCTCGGCGCTCGAAAGCGAGCTGGCGGCGCGCGACGCGGTGCCGGTCGACGGCGTCACGATGGATATCGGCGTCTCGTCGATGCAGCTCGACCAGCCCGAGCGCGGCTTTTCGTTCCAGGGCGACGGCCCGCTCGACATGCGGATGAGCCAGGCGGGCGAGAGCGCCGCCGATTTCCTCAACACCGCCGACGAGGAAGCGATTGCCGACGTCCTCTATCGCTATGGCGAGGAGCCGCGCTCACGCCGCGTCGCGCGTGCGATCGTCGCCGCTCGCCCGCTTGCCCGCACCGGCGAGCTCGCCTCGGTCGTCCGCCGGTCGCTCGGCTACAAGCCGCACGACAAGAAGGACCCCGCGACACGGACCTTCCAGGCGATCCGCATCCATCTCAACCGCGAGCTGGACGAGCTGGTCGACGGCCTCGCCGCCGCCGAGCGTGTGCTCGCGCCCGGCGGCCGGCTGGCGGTGGTAACCTTTCACAGCCTGGAGGATCGGCTGGTGAAGCGCTTTTTTCGCGAACGGTCGGGCAGCGAGCCCGCCGGATCGCGGCATCGGCCGGCGGCGCTGTCGCCCCGGCCGCCAAGCTTCGAGCAACCGGCGCGCGCTGTGCGCGCCGGCGAAGACGAGATCGCGCGCAACCCGCGCGCGCGCTCGGCAACCTTGCGTGTAGCCCGGCGTACCGCGGCAGCCCCATGGGGGCAGGGAGAAAACTGATGGCGGCAAAGAGCTTGAAGGGCTTTGGCTGGTTTCTGTGCGGCGTGCTGGTAGCGCCGCCCTGCTATCTGGTATCGTCCTGGGTGGCGACCGAACGCGCGCGGGTCGAAAGCCTGCAGCGTGCGATCGTGTCGGCGCAGCGCGAAATTCGCGACCTCGAAACCGAATTCCAGACGCGCTCGAGCATCGCCCAGCTCGAACGCTGGAATGGCGACGTGCTCGCGCTCGCCGCACCGCGCCCCGAACAATATGTCGCGGGCGAGGAAGCGCTGGCGCAGCTGCATGTCGCGACGCCGGGCGAAGCCACCGTCCAGCAGGCGGCGTTCATCGTCCCCGCCGGGCTGTATGACAACGATCTCCACCGCGCGAACCAGCAGCAGCTGGCAGCGGCCAGCCCGGCTGTGCCCGCTACATCGGCGCCGGACGCGCCCGCGGCCAAGCCTGCGACCGCCGCGCCCAAGCGCAGCGCCGCGCCGATCGCGCTCGCCTCGGTCGCGACCACCAGCCCCGAGCGTGCACTCGCCGCGCCCTCGCGCCGGCCGACCGAGCGCAAGGCGCAAGCGGTCGCGATGCTCGACGACACGCTGCTGAGCGACCGGACGCTCGGTGATCTGGCGCGCGGCGCCAAATCCGAGACGGTGAAACGACGTTGATCGTCCTGACGGCGCCTCCGACCGCCGACCGGCGCAACGGCGCGGGCCGGCACGCGCTGGTCCAGACCGCGCAGGCGCGCCTGATGATCCTGCTGCTGCTGTTCGCGGCGGGAGTGTTGATCGTCGTCGGCCGGCTGGCGATGCTCGCCTGGTCGGCCGAGCCCGCGACGGGGCGCGACGTCGCCGCGATGCTCACCCCGGTGCGCGGTGATATCGTCGATCGCCACGGTGCGCCGCTCGCGCGGACGATCGATGCGTGGTCGATCGGCGTCCATCCTGACAAGGTGATCGGCGACAAGCGCCAGCTCGCCGAATCGCTGGCCGAACTGATGCCCGATCGCGGTGCCGACGATTATTATCGCGCGCTGACCTCGGGCTCGACCTTCACCTATCTACAGCGCCGCGCGCTGCCCGAACTCGTCAATAGCGTGAACGCGCTGGGCGAGCCGGGCATCGCCTTCGCCCGCGAGCCCGAGCGGCTGTATCCGCAGACGACGCTGGCGGCGCACGCGCTCGGCCTGCTCGATTTCGACGGCCATGGTGTGACCGGCATGGAGAAGCATCTCGATGCCAAGCTGACCAACCCCGCGCTGCGCGGCGCGCCGGTGCCCCTCTCGCTCGACCTGCGCGTACAAGGGGCGCTCGAAAGCGAGCTTGGGCGTGCGATGGCGACCTTCGGCGCGGCGGGGGCGGCCGGGGTGATCCTCGACGTCGATACCGGCGAGGTGATGGCGATCGCGTCGCTTCCCAGCTTCAACCCCAACCGCATGGGCAAGGGCGACAGCGGCATCCTCAACAACGTGACGCAGAGCGTCTACGAGCTGGGTTCGACCTTCAAGCCGCTGGTGATGGCCGAGGGGATCGAAACCGGCGTCGTGACGTCGATGTCGAAACGCTACGACGCCACCGCGCCGCTGCGGATCGGCCGCTTCCAGATCCGCGACGACCACGCGCAAAAGCGCTGGCTCAACGTTCCCGAGACGCTGGTGCATTCGTCGAACATCGCCACCGCGCGCGTCGCCGAGGAAATGGGCCAGGCCAAGATGGAGCATTTGTTCCGCAAGCTAGGCTTCGACACCGCGCCCGATATCGAGATCGAAAAGGCGCGGCCGATCTGGCCCGCCAATTGGGGACGCTCGACCACGCTAACAACGGCCTATGGCCATGGCATCGCGATCACCCCGCTCCACCTCGCCAGCGCCTATGCCGCGATGGTGAATGGCGGGACGTGGCGGCCGGCGACGATGCTCAAGGTGCCGCAGGGCAAGGCAGCAACGGGGCGCCGCGTGTTTTCGGAGACCACCAGCGCGCGGATGCGCCAGCTGATGCGGCTCGTGGTGCTCGAGGGCACCGGCCGCCGCGGCGAGGCGCCGGGCTACCGCGTCGGCGCCAAGACCGGCACCGCCGAGAAGCCGGGTGCGGGCGGATACAATAAACGGGTGAACGTTTCGACCTTCGCGGCGGCTTTCCCGATGGACGCACCACGCTATGTGGTGATCGCTATGCTCGATTCGCCCAAAGGCACCGCCGAAACCTTCGGCTTCACCGGCGCCGCCTGGACCGCCGCCCCCGTCGTCAGCCGCGTCATCTCGCGCACCGGCCCCTTGCTGGGGGTGGTCCCCGACATGAACCGCGACATCAACGTGTCCGAGCTGATGCCGCTGCTGTGGCGCGCCGCGGGCGACAAGAAGGTCGACCAATGAAACTCGGCACGCTGACCGGCGGCACCGAGGAGCAGAACGTCACCGGCTTTGCGATCGACCATCGCAAGGTGGCGCCGGGCACCGTTTTCGGCGCGTTCGAAGGCGCGCGGGTGAATGGCGAGGATTTCATCCCCCAGGCGATCGCCAGCGGCGCGATCGCGGTGGTCGCGCGGCGCGAAGCGGTGGTCGAAGGCGCGGTCCATATCGCGCACGAAAGCCCGCGCGCGTGCTTCGCCGAAATGGCCGCGCGCTTCTTCGCGCCGTTCCCGCCGGTAACGGCTGCGGTCACCGGCACCAACGGCAAGACCTCGACCGTCGAGCTCACCCGCCAATTATGGCGGATGGCGGGGCACCATGCCGCCTCGATCGGCACGCTGGGCGTCACCACCGCCGACGAGCGCGTGACCACCGGGCTCACGACACCCGACGTCGTCACCTTCCTGTCGAACGTTGCCGGGCTGGCGCGCGAGGGGGTGACGCATCTGGCGTTCGAGGCATCGAGCCACGGCCTTTCGCAATATCGCACCGAGGGGCTGCCCGTCCGCGCCGCCGCCTTCACCAATCTCAGTCGCGACCATCTCGATTACCACAAGGACATGGCGGAATATTTCACCGCCAAGCTGCGGCTGTTCGCCGAAGTCCTCGCCGATGACGGCACCGCGGTGGTGTGGGTCGACGATCCGCACGCCGATCGCGTGCTCGATCTGGCGCGGCATCGCGGCAACCGGCTGATCACCGTCGGCGAGCATGGCGATACGCTGCGGCTGGTCGGGCGCGATCCGACCTTGCTGGGGCAGGGGCTGACGATCGAGGCCGATGGCGCGATCCACAAGGTCAATCTGCCGCTGATCGGCGCGTATCAGGCGGCGAACGCCCTGGTCGCCGCCGGGCTGGTCATCGCGACCGGCGGTGCGGTTGCGCCGACGCTGCAGGCATTGGCGCGGTTGCAGCCGGTGCGCGGCCGGCTCGAACGCGCGGCGATCGCGCGCAGCGGTGCGCCGGTCTATGTCGATTACGCACACACCCCCGACGCGCTCGAAGCCGCAATCGCGGCGCTCAAGCCGCATGCCGCGGGCAAGCTGATCGTCGTGTTCGGCGCGGGCGGCGACCGCGATCCGGGCAAGCGCGAGCTGATGGGGCAGGTGGCGGCGGCACGCGCCGATGTCGCGATCGTCACCGACGACAATCCGCGCACCGAAGACGCTGCGAGCATCCGCCGCGAAGTGCTGAAAGGCGCCCCTGGCGCGACCGAAATCGGCGACCGCCGCGCGGCGATCGCCGCCGCGATCGCGCAGGCGGGCGAGGCCGACATCGTGCTGATCGCGGGCAAGGGGCATGAACAGGGGCAGATCGTCGGCGATATGGTGCTGCCGTTCGACGATGTGACCGTTGCGCGCGAGTGCGCGGCGTGAGGGGCGCACACACCGTTCGTTTCGAGCGAAGTCGAGAAACCGAAGCGAGCGCACCCTGGGCGTTTCTCGACTTCGCTAGAAACGAACGGGGATGGTTCGCTCGAAACGAGCGGGGGAGGGGGGCATGACCCAGCGTCCTCTCTACACCGCCGCCGAAATCGCCGCCGCCACCGGTGGTACCGCCTCGACCGATTTCACCGTCACCGGCGTCACCTTCGATTCGCGTGAGGTCGGCCCCGGCGACCTCTTCATCGCGCTCACCGGCGAATCGACCGACGGCCACCGCTTCCTTGCCCAGGCCTTCGCCCAAGGCGCTGCCGGCGCGATCGTTTCGCAGCCGTGCGACCACCCGCATGTCCGCGTCGCCAACACGATGGCGGCGCTCGAAGCGCTCGGCCGCGCTGCCCGCGCGCGCACCGCGGCGACAATCATCGGCGTTACCGGATCGGTCGGCAAGACCGGGACCAAGGAGGCGCTCGCCGCCGCGCTCGACCGTGCCGATCCGGGCGCCACGCACAAATCGGTCAAGAGCTACAACAACCATACCGGGGTCCCGCTCAGCCTGGCGCGGATGCCCGCCGACAGCCGCTTCGCGGTGCTCGAAATGGGGATGAACCACGCCGGCGAACTCACCGCGCTGACCGGGCTGGTGCGCCCGCACGTCGCGATCGTCACCGCGGTTGCGCCCGCGCACACCGCGTTCTTCTCGGGGGTCGAGGCGATCGCCGATGCCAAGGGCGAGATCTTCGCGGGGCTCGAACCCGGCGGCACCGCGATCATCCCCTTCGACAGTCCGCATCGCGACCGGCTGATCGCCGCCGCGCAGCCCTATGCCTCGCACATCGTGACCTTCGGCAGCGGCGAGGGCGCCGATGTCCGCGCGATCGAGGCGCTGCCGGGGCCTGCGGGCACCTTCATCGCCGCCAAGGTGGGGGAGCGCGAACTCAGCTTCACGATCGGCCAGCCGGGGATGCATTGGGTATCGAACGCGCTGGCGATCGTCGCCGCGGTCGATGCCGCGGGCGGCGACCTCGGCCTGGCCGGGCTGGCACTCGCCGACTTGGCGGGGCTGCCCGGGCGCGGCGCGCGCAGTCAGATCGCGCTGCCCGGTGGCACCGCGACGCTGTTCGACGAAAGCTACAACGCCAACCCCGCATCGATGCGCGCGACGCTCGCGGTGCTCGCCGCCTCGCCCGGCCGGCGGATCGCGGTGCTCGGCGAAATGCGCGAGCTCGGCGATAATTCCCCAAGCTATCACAGTGGCTTGGCCGAGCCGGTCGAGGCGGCAGGCGTCGCGCAGGCGATCCTGGTCGGCGAACAGATGCTCCCGCTGGCGCAAGCGCTTGCCGGACGTGTCGACTTCGTCCATGTCGCCGACGCCGCAGCCGCGCGCGCCGCGTTGGAAGCAGTGCTGGCGCCCGGCGATTCGGTCCTTATCAAGGGTTCGAACGCACTCGGGCTGTCGGCGGTCGTCCGCGCGCTGACCGAACGACGCAGCCAGGAAATCGCCCGCTAATGCTCTATCTGCTCGCCCAGTATCTCGACTTTCCCGGCGGCCTCAACCTCGTGCGCTATCTCTCGTTCCGCACCGGCGGCGCGGTGGCGACCGCGCTCGTCATCGGGCTGCTGATCGGGCCGAAGTTCATCGGCTGGCTCCGGCTTCGCCAGGGCAAGGGCCAACCGATCCGCGCCGACGGACCGCAGACGCACCTCGCCAAGCGCGGTACCCCGACGATGGGGGGGCTGATGATCCTGACCGCGCTGACGATCAGCGTGCTGATCTGGATGGACCTGACCAACCCCTTCGTCTGGGCGTGCCTGTTCGTGACGCTGGGGTTCGGTTGCATCGGTTTCCTCGACGATTACGACAAGGTCAGCAAGGCGAGCACCGCGGGGGTATCGGGGCGCACCCGGCTGGCGCTCGAGTTTCTGATCGCGGGCATCGCCAGCTGGATCATCATCCAGCAGAACGGCACGATGCTGTACCTGCCGTTCCTGTCGAACGTCGCGATCGACCTTGGCTGGTTTTACGTCCCCTTCGCCGCCTTCACGATCGTCGCGTTCGGCAATGCGGTGAACCTCACCGACGGGCTCGACGGCTTGGCGACGATGCCGGTGATCATCGCGAGCGTCGCGTTCATGGTCATCGTCTACCTGGCGGGCAACGCGATCTATTCGGCGTATCTGGGCATTCCGCATGTGCCGCGCGCGGGCGATCTGGCGATCTTCTGCGGCGCGATCGCAGGCGCCGGCCTTGCCTTCCTATGGTTCAACGCGCCGCCCGCCGCGGTCTTCATGGGCGACACCGGCAGCCTGGCGCTGGGCGGCGCGCTCGGCGCGATCGCGGTGACCGCGCATCACGAGATCGTGCTGGGGATCATCGGCGGCTTGTTCGTGATGGAGGCGATGAGCGTCATCATCCAGGTGTTCTTCTACAAGCGCACCGGCCGCCGCGTGTTCAAGATGGCGCCGATCCACCATCATTTCGAACAGCTCGGCTGGAGCGAGCCGACGGTGGTGATCCGCTTCTGGATCATCTCGCTGGTGCTGGCGCTGGCCGGCCTGTCGACGTTGAAAATCCGGTGATCGCCGCGCGCGCCTGGGCGGGCAAGCGCTTCGCGGTTCTCGGCCTGGCGCGTTCAGGCGCAGCGACGGTGGCGGCGCTGTTAGCTAGCGGCGCGGAAGTGCTCGCGCACGACGACGATCCTGCAAGGGTGCAGGCAATCAGAAATCCAAGATTCGAGGGGCACCAGCTCGTCATTGACGATTTCACTGACTGGCAGGAGTTCGAGGTCGACGGCCTGGTTCTTTCGCCCGGCGTCCCGCTGAACCGATTGCCGCTTGCAAAGCACGCCGCCACCGCGCGCGTGCCGATCATCGGCGACATCGAACTATTCGCGCAGGCGCGCCCCGAGCTGCCGCCGCACCGCGTCGTTGGCATCACCGGCACCAACGGAAAATCGACCACCACCGCGCTGATCCACCACATCCTGGCCACCGCCGGCGTGCCGACGACGATGGGCGGCAATATCGGCCTGCCGATCCTGGCGCAGGACGCGCTGCCGCAGGGCGGGGTCTATGTGCTCGAGCTGTCGAGCTACCAGATCGATCTGACCCAGACGCTCGATTGCGACGTGGCAGTGTTGCTCAACATAACCCCCGACCATCTCGACCGCTATACCGGGTTCGAGGGCTATGCCGCGTCGAAGGCGCGGTTGTTTGCGATGCAGACACCGGGCCATGCCGCGATCATCGGCATCGGCGACGAAGCATCGTCCGACATTGCTCGCCAACTCGCGCGAGGCGGGCGGGCCGAAGACGTCACCAAGATCGCGCCGGGGGTCTGCATGGACCAGTCGCGCTGGCCTGCGCTGCAAGGCCCGCACAACGCGCAGAACGCGCTGGCGGCGATCGCCGCGTGCGAGGCGCTGGGGGTGTCGCAGGGAGCGATCGACGCGGGGCTCGCCAGTTTCGGCGGGTTGCCGCACCGGATGCAGATCGTGGGGACCCGCAGCGGCGTTCGCTTCGTCAATGATTCGAAGGCGACCAACCCCACCTCGACCGCGCCGGCCCTGCAGGCGTTCGACCGAATCCACTGGATCTGCGGCGGCCAGGCCAAGACCGACGATCTCGACGCGTGTCGTCCGGGGTTCGCCAATGTGAAGCGCGCCTACACGATCGGCGACGCCGCGGCGCTGTTCGAACGGCTGCTCGCTCCCGACATGGCGGTCGAGCAAGCCGGCACGCTAGACGCTGCGGTCGCCGCAGCATGGGCCAATGCGGTGACGGGCGACACGATCCTGCTGTCGCCCGCCTGCGCATCGTTCGACCAATTCCGCGACTTCACCGCGCGCGGCGATGCCTTTGTCGACCTGGTAGGAGCGTTCGAATGACCGACGTGCTGCGCGACAATGCATCGCGGGGGCTTCGTGGCCGGGTCGAGGAACGGCTGGGGCGCGGCAATCGCACCCCGCTGGGGCTGTGGTTCTGGGAGATCGACCGCGTATTGCTGCTGCTGGCGTTCCTGCTGATCGCGATCGGGCTGGTCGCGGTCGCGGCGGCGTCGCCCGCTTCGGCGATCCGCTATTCGGACGGCGAGAAGACCTTCCCCGCGATGTATTATTTCTGGCGCCAGGCGATGTGGGTGACGGTGTCGATCCCGTTCATGCTCGGCACCTCGATGCTGTCGACCACCGCTGCCCGGCGGATCGCTTTGGTCGGGACGTTGGTGCTCATCGTCGCGCTGATGGCCTTGCCCTTTGTCGGCGCCGAGGTGAACGGTGCGCGGCGCTGGATCGGGCTCGGCTTTACCCAATTCCAGCCCTCCGAATTCCTCAAGCCGCTGTTCATCGTCACCACCGCGTGGCTGTTGTCGCTGCGCGCCAAGGACCCCGAATTGCCGCTGGTGATCATCACCGGCGGGCTCACCGCTTTGGTCGGCGGGCTGCTGATGCTCCAGCCCGATTTCGGGCAGACGGTGGTGTTCGGCGCGGTGTGGATGGTGATGCTGATGATCGCGGGCACCAGCCCCAAGGCGATCGGCGCGCTGATCGGCAGCGCGGTGGCGGGGATCGTCGCCGCCTATTTCTTCTACGGCACCGCGCGCACGCGGATCGACGCCTTCCTGTTTCCCGATCCCGACAAGGCGATGACCGATCATTACCAGACCGACATGGCGCATGCGACGATCACCGGCGGCGGCATCACCGGCACCGGTCCCGGCGGCGGCATCGTCAAGTTCAAGCTGCCCGAGGCGCATACCGATTACATCTTCTCGGTCGTCGGCGAGGAATTCGGGCTGATGGCCTGCGCCGCGATCGCGCTGGTGTTTCTGGCGATCGTCGTCCGCGTGTTCGTGAAACTGCTCGACGAAGAGGATGCGTTCCGCCTGCTCGCCGCTTCGGGGCTGGCGGTGCAGCTCGGCATCCAGGCGCTGATCAACATGGCAGTCAACACCGGGATCGCGCCGTCGAAGGGCATGACGCTGCCGTTCATCAGCTATGGCGGGTCGTCGATGATCGCCTTGTCGATCGGTTTCGGCCTATTGCTCGCCTTCACGCGGCGAAACCCGTATCTGAAGCGATCGCCGTACAGCGTCGCACGGAGCAAACAGTGAATCCTCGTCATTACGTCCTCGCCGCCGGTGGTACCGGGGGGCATATGGTCCCCGCCGCCGCGCTCGCCGCCGAACTCGTCGCGCGCGGGCATCATGTCGCGCTGGTGAGCGATGAGCGCGGGGTGCGCTTCCCCGGGCTGTTCGACGATGTGCAGACGCATGTGCTGCCCGCCGGGCGCTTTACCGGCGGGCCGATCGGCTGGGCCAGGGCAGCGCGCAAGATGATCGCGGGGCGTTCGATGGCGATCGAACTGTATCGCGGCTTCAAGCCCGCCGCCGTCATCGGCTTTGGCGGCTATCCCGCATTCCCCGCGCTGGCGGCGGCGTTCCATGCCAAGCTGCCGACGATCATCCATGAACAAAATGCGGTGCTGGGCCGGGTCAACCGGCTGGTGGCAGGCAAGGTCAGCGCCATCGCGACCAGCTATGCCAATGTCGAACGGCTCAAGCCCGATCATGTCGCAAAGGTGCGGCTGATCGGCAATCCGGTGCGCCAGTCGGTGCTAGACCTGCGCGAGCGGCCCTATCCCGAACTCGACGAGGACGGCATCTTCCGCGTGCTCGTCACCGGCGGCAGCCAGGGCGCGTCGATCCTGAGCGAAGTCGTCCCCGACGGCCTGGCGCTGCTGCCCGTCCATTTCCGCCGCCGCTTGCAGGTGACGCACCAGGCGCGGATCGAGGACATCGACGAGGTCCGCGCCAAATATGCCGCGCACCAAATCCCCGCCGAGATCGCGACCTATCTGCCCGACCTGCCCGAGCGGCTGGCCTGGGCGCATGTCGTGATCGCCCGTGCGGGTGCCTCGACGATTTCGGAGCTTACCGCCGCCGGTCGCCCCGCGATCCTGGTGCCGCTGCCCGGTGCCACCGACGATCACCAGACCGCCAATGCGCGTGAGATCACGCAAGCCGGTGGCGCACGGACGATCCCGCAGCATCAGTTCACCGCGACCGAACTTGCCAAGCAGATGCAGAAGCTGGGGCTCGACACGCTGGCGCTCGCCAATGCCGCACGCTGTGCGCGCAGCGTCGGGCGGCCCGATGCCGCGCGCGACCTGGCCGATCTGGTCGAGCGGATCGACCAGCCGTCGCTATTCAGCCCCGACGCCCCCGCGCGCTTGCAGGTGATCGCATGAAGGGCGTCGGCACCGACATCGGCACGATCCATTTCGTCGGCATCGGCGGAATCGGCATGTCGGGCATCGCTGAGGTGATGCATAATCTGGGCTATAGCGTCCAAGGATCGGACGTCGCCGAAAGCTATGTGATCGAAGGCCTGCGCGCGCGCGGCATCCCGGTGCATATCGGGCACAAGGCCGAGAATGTCGAAGGCGTCGCGGTGGTTGTCACCTCGACCGCGATCAAACCGGGCAATCCCGAGCGCGACTATGCGCTGGCCAACCGCATCCCGCTGGTGCGCCGCGCCGAGATGCTGGCCGAATTGATGCGGCTGAAATCGACCGTCGCGGTGGCGGGGACGCACGGCAAGACGACGACGACCAGCATGATCGCCGCGATCCTCGATGCCGGCGGGGTCGACCCGACCGTCATCAACGGCGGCATCATCAACAGCTATGGATCGAACGCGCGGCTGGGTGCGAGCGACTGGATGGTGGTCGAAGCCGACGAAAGCGACGGCAGCTTCCTGCGGCTCGATGGCACGCTGGCGGTGGTGACGAACATCGACCCTGAGCATCTCGACCATTATGGCTCGTTCGATCGGGTGAAGGACGCGTTCGTCGAGTTCGTCGAGAATGTGCCGTTTTACGGCGCGGCGATCCTGTGCCTCGACCATCCCGAGGTGCAGGCGATCATCCCGCGCGTGCGCGATCGCCGCATCGTCACCTATGGCTTTGCCGCACAGGCCGATGTGCGCGGGGTCAATGTGACGCCGCATGTCGGCGGCAATCGCTTTGAAGTGATCGTCCGCCACCGCGACGGCACCACGCGATCAATCGAAAATATCGAGCTGCCGATGCCCGGCCGCCACAATGTGCAGAATGCGCTGGCGTCGATCGCGGTCGCGCTTGAGCTTGGCATCGACGATCCGACGATCGCCAAGGGGTTCGCCGCGTTCACCGGCGTGAAGCGGCGCTTTACCCAGGTGGGCGCGGTAGCCTTTGCAGGAGGAGGGGGCGCGGCGATCGTCGACGATTACGGCCATCACCCCGTCGAAATCCGCGCGGTGCTGTCGGCGGCGCGCGAGAGTGCACAGGGGCGGGTGATCGCGGTGGTGCAGCCGCACCGCTATTCACGGCTCGGCGGGCTGATGGACGAGTTCGCGCAGGCGTTCAACGACGCCGACATGGTCTATGTGACGCCGGTCTATGCCGCAGGCGAAGCCCCGGTCGAAGGTGTCGATGCCGATGCTTTGGTCGAGAATATCCGTCGGCGCGGGCATCGCTCGGCGCAGACGATCGACGGACCCGAGGCGCTGGCGACCGCGCTGGCGGCGGTGGTGCAGCCCGGCGATCAGGTCATCTGCCTGGGGGCGGGCGACATCACGAAATGGGCTGCGGGGCTGGCGCAGGCGATTGAGGCGGCGCGGGGATGAAACCGTGACGAAGAACGCCACCCAACCGTTCGTTTCGAGCGAAGTCGAGAAACCGGGCCTCGCGCACGAACAGCGTTTCTCGACTTCGCTCGAAACGAACGGGAAGGGCGTGCCCGCGCCGCGCGGCCGCCTCACGCCCGCCGCGCCGCTTGCGCCTTTGGTGTGGTTCAAGACCGGCGGTGCCGCCGAATGGCTGTTCGAACCCGCCGACGCCGACGACCTTGCCGCCTTCCTCGCCGATCTTGACCCCGCGATCCCCGTGATGGCGCTCGGCCTCGGATCGAACCTGATCGTGCGCGACGGCGGCGTGCCCGGTGTCGTCGTTCGCCTGGGCAAGCCTTTCGCCAAGGTCGAGGCGATCGATGCGGTCACGCTTCGCTGCGGCGGCGGCGCATCGGGCATCTTGGTTTCCTCGACCGCGCGCGATGCCGGAATCGGCGGTACCGAGTTCCTGCGGTCGATCCCTGGCACCGTCGGCGGCTTCGTGCGGATGAACGGCGGTGCCTATGGGCGCGAGGTGAAGGATGTGCTGGTCGCGTGCGACGTCGTGCTGCGATCGGGCGAGCGGCGGACGCTGAGCGTCGGTGACCTTCGCTACACCTATCGCCACAGCGATTTGCCCGAAGGCGCAGTGGTGGTGTCGGCGACCTTCCGCGGCCACCCCGCCGAACCTGCCACGATCCAGGCCGAAATGGACCGCATCGCCGCCGCGCGCGAGGCATCGCAGCCGCTGCGCAGCAAGACCGGCGGCTCGACCTTCAAGAACCCGCCGGGCGAGAAGGCCTGGGCATTGGTCGATGCGGCGGGCTGTCGTGGGCTGATGCGCGGTGGCGCGCAGGTGAGCGAGAAACACACCAATTTCCTGATCAATACCGGCGACGCGACCAGCGCCGATATCGAGGCGCTGGGCGACGACGTCCGCGCGCGGGTGAAGGCGGCGTCGCGGATCGACCTCGAATGGGAAATTCAGCGAGTGGGGCGTAGCGCGTGAACAACAAGAACCTCCACATCGCGGTGCTGATGGGCGGCTGGTCGGCCGAGCGCGAGGTGTCGCTGATGTCGGGCGCGGGCGTCGCCGATGCGCTCGAATCGCTTGGTCACCGCGTGACGCGGATCGACATGGGGCGCGATGTCGCCGCGCGGCTGGCCGAAGCCGCGCCCGATCTGGTGTTCAACGCGCTCCACGGCACCCCCGGAGAGGACGGCAGCGTGCAGGGGATGCTCGACCTGATGGGGCTGCGCTACACCCATTCGGGGCTGGCGGCATCGGTGATCGCGATCGACAAGGTGCTGACCAAGCAGGCGCTGGTGCCGCACGGCATCCCGATGCCCGGCGGGCGGATCGTGCCGACCGAGGAACTGTACGCGCGCGACCCGCTGCCGCGCCCTTATGTGCTCAAGCCGGTCAACGAAGGATCGTCGGTGGGCGTCGCGATCGTCACCGATGAGGGCAATCACGGCAACCCGATCGCGCGCGACAGCGTGGGGCCGTGGAACGAATTCGACGAATTGCTCGCCGAACCTTTTATCCGTGGCCGTGAACTGACGACGGCGGTGCTCGGCGATCAGGCGCTGGGCGTTACCGAATTAAAGCCGACCGGCGGCTTTTACGACTATGCCGCCAAATATACCGACGGGCTGACCGAGCATGTCTATCCCGCCGACATCCCCGACGCCATCGCGCAGGCGTGCGAGGGGTTCGCGCTCGAAGCGCATCGGTTGCTGGGCTGCAAGGGTGCCTCGCGCGCCGATTTCCGCTGGGACGACAGCCAGGGGGCCGAAGGGCTGTTCCTGCTCGAGGTCAACACCCAGCCGGGGATGACCCCGCTCAGCCTGGTGCCCGAACAGGCGCGGCATCGCGGCATTTCCTACCCGCAACTGGTGCAGCGGATCGTCGATGAAGCGATGCACGATGGGGGGGGCGCGTGAGCAGCATGACTCAGCGTCGATCGGCCCAGAAGCGAGGCGCGCCCGCCAAACGCAAGCAGCCGGCGAAACGGGCGCGCAAGCCCTCTATCCTCGATCGGACGATCGCGGCGCTGCCGGTTAGCGAGCTGGCGCTGCGCCGCGCCGCCGCCTGGACCTTTGCGATCGCGGCGGGGGCGGGGGCGATCGGTATCGCCAATTTCTTTGGCGTGCCCGGCGCGATCGGCGTCGCGGTGGCCGAGGGGATGGGGCGCGCAGGGCTTCGCGTCGATCAGGTCGAGGTGAGCGGGCTGGAGCGGATGGAGCGGATGTCGGTCTATGCCGTCGCGCTCGAACAGCAATCGCGCGCGATGCCGCTGGTCGATCTGAACGAAGTGCGCGAGCGGCTGTTGCGCTATGGCTGGATCGCCGATGCGCGGGTGTCGCGGCGGCTGCCCGATACGCTGGTGATCGACATTGTCGAGCGCACCCCGGCGGCGATCTGGCAGAATAACGGCCAGTTGATGCTGATCGACGAAGCGGGCACCTTGCTCGAGCCGGTGCGCGCCGATGCGATGCCCAATCTGCCATTGGTGGTGGGTGACGGTGCCAACGCGCAGGAGCCGGCCTATCAGCGGCTGATGGCGGCGGCACCCGCGCTTCGCCCGATGGTGCGCGCGGCGACCTGGGTCGGCGATCGCCGCTGGGATTTGCAGTTCGTCTCGGGCGAGGTGCTGTTGCTGCCGGCCGGTGAGGAACCCGCCGCCAAGGCACTGGTGAAGTTCGCCGAGCTGGACGGGCGCGATCGGTTGCTGGGTGGGCATTATACCCGCTTCGATCTGCGCGATCCGACCAAGCTGGTGATGCGGCGCAAGGGCGGCGTCGAGAAGGTTGCGCCGGTCGATGCGGGCGGGGAACAATCCCCGACCGTTCGTCCTGAGTAGCCATTGAGCTCGTCGAAATGGCGTATCGAAGGACCGTGGGGCAGGCGGGTGCTTCGATACGAGGCTTCGACAAGCTCAGCCTCTACTCAGCACGAACGGACAGTTTGAAGTAACAGGGGCAGGAATATGGCGAAAACGGCACCGGAAGGTCTGATCACCGCACTCGACATCGGGTCGTCGAAGGTGTCGGCGGTGATCGCGCAGCGCGGCGACGGCGGCGAGCTGGTGGTGCTCGGTACCGGCCAGCGCGAGAGCAAGGGCGTCAAGCGCGGCTATATCGCCGACATGGCAGCGACCGAGGTCGCGGTGCGCGAGGCGGTCGAGCAGGCCGAGCGGATCGCCGGGGTCGCGATCGAAGACGTGTGGGTGGCGTTTTCCGCAGGGGGCCTGGTGAGCGACATCGTCAAGCTCGAGGTCGATCTGGGCGGCCACCGCGTCGAGCAAGGCGATATTGACGATCTGCTAAAGGCCGCGCGCAACGCGCTCGATCCCGCCGGGCGGATGGTGCTGCACGCACAGCCGACGCGCTACACGCTCGATGGGTTGACCGGGGTGCGCAAGCCCCTGGGGCTGCATGCCGATCGGCTGGGCGTCGAAATCCATGTCGTTGCGACCGAAGGCTCGCCGGTGCGCAACCTCGACCTGTGCGTTCGTTCGGCGCATCTCGACGTGAAGTCGATCGTCGCCGCGCCGGTCGCCACCGGGCTTGCGGTGCTGAGCGAGGAGGAGCGCGAGCTCGGCGTCGCGCTGGTCGAGATCGGCGCGGGGGTGACCAACGTGTCGGTGTATCTGAACGGCGTGCTGACGGGCCTTGCCTCGATCGCGATGGGGGCCGCCGACGTGACCGACGACATCGCCAGCGCCTTTGGCACCCGCCGCGCGCAGGCCGAGCGGATGAAATGCTTCCACGGTTCGGCGAACATGAGTCCGCGCGACAATCACGACATGATCGACGTCGCGCCGATGTCGAACGACGAGGATGCCGAAGGGACGCGGATCACCAAGGCGCAGTTGATCGCGGTAATCCGGCTGCGGCTCGACCGGCTGATGCAGGAGGTGCAGCGCGAGCTGACCAAGCTCAACTTCGCCGATCCGGTGGGGCGGCAAATCGTGCTGACCGGCGGCGGCGCCGAATTGAAGGGGATCGCCGATTATGCGCAGCAGGCGCTGGGGCGGACGGTGCGGCTGGGGCGTCCGCGCGGGCTGACCGCGTTGCCCGAGGCGCATTCGGGGCCGGCGTTCGCGACGCTGGCGGGGCTTGCGATGTTCGCCGCGGCCGACCCGGTCGATTTGCGTGCGTTTGAACCCACGCACCAGTTGGTCGTTAGACCATCGACGGGCGCGGTATTCAAACGACTGCTGGCCGCTTTCAAGTCGAATTATTGAGGATTTGCGACAGCAGCCGCATTTGCGGCTAGAGTCGCATTAATTGTTCGTGCACAACCGCTGACAAATTTGGGTGCCTCCCGGTTTTCGGAGGCCCAGGGGAGAACACCATGGGTATCGATTTTCTGCCGCCCGACGTCGACGAGTTGACGCCGCGCATCACCGTGATCGGCGTCGGCGGCGCTGGCGGCAACGCCATCGCCAACATGATCCGCGCCGACGTGCAGGGGGTCGAGTTCCTCGTCGCGAACACCGATGCGCAGGCGCTCAAGCAGTCGACCGCACCGCAGCGGATCCAGCTCGGTGCCAAGATCACCCAAGGCCTGGGTGCCGGCAGCCGGCCTGAGATCGGCCGCGCTGCCGCCGAAGAGACGATCGAGCAGGTCCAGAAGGCGCTCGAGGGCGCGCATATGTGCTTCCTGGCGGCTGGCATGGGCGGCGGCACCGGGACGGGTGCGGCTCCGGTGATCGCCAAGGCGGCGCGCGACATGGGCATCCTCACCGTCGGCGTGGTGACCAAGCCCTTCTCGTTCGAAGGCAAGCGCCGCTCGGCGTCGGCCGATGCGGGCATCGAAGAGCTGCAGAAGTATGTCGATACGCTGATCGTCATCCCCAACCAGAATCTGTTCCTGATCGCCAACGCCAACACGACGTTCAAGCAGGCGTTCGAGATGGCCGACGAAGTGCTCCAGCAGGGCGTTCGCGGCATCACCGACCTGATGGTGATGCCCGGCCTGATCAACCTCGACTTTGCCGACGTCCGCAGCGTGATGCAGGAAATGGGCAAGGCGATGATGGGCACCGGCGAGGCCGAGGGCGACAGCCGCGCGATCGAAGCCGCGCAAAAGGCGATCGCCAACCCGCTGCTCGACGGCGTGTCGATGCGCGGCGCCAAGGGCGTGATCGTGTCGATCACCGGCGGCGACGACATGCGGCTGCTCGAGGTCGACGAGGCCGCGAACCATATCCGCGAGCTGGTCGATCCCGACGCCAACATCATCTGGGGTTCGGCGTTCAATCCCGAGCTCGAGGGCCGCATCCGCGTGTCGGTGGTCGCGACCGGAATCGAAGCCGACGGCGAGGCGATGCCCGCGCCGGTCAGCACGCCTGCCGACACCACGCGCAGCTTCAGCTTCTCGGCACCGCGCAAGAGCGAGCCGGCACCGGCACCGGCACCAGCCCCCGTCGCAGCCGAGCCGCAGCCTGCTGCGCCCGCGCCGATGGCCGAACCGGCACCCGCACCGGTACAGGCAGAAGACGACGAGCTGGTGCTCGGCGCCGAATCGACGTTGCCGACCGAAGCCGCTGCCTCGGCCGAGGCCGACGCCCCCAAGCGCCGCTGGCTGACCGGCGAGGCGAACGAGCCCGCGCCGGCCGCTGAACCCGCACCCAAGGCGGGCGGCACCTTGTTCGAGCGGATGTCGAACGCGGGTCGTGGCCTTAGCCGCGGCACCGAGGACGACAAGGCGCCGCTCGACATTCCGCGCTTCCTGCATCGGCAGAACAACCAGTGATCGGTGCTGCCCGTCCGGCTCGTCGCCGGGCGGGCACCGTCGGTCGCCATTGGCGCGCGCGACAGTCGCGGTTCATCCAGGGCCTGCTATAGCGCGTGCATTCATGAAGCATTTTCGTATCTTGCGTCCGTCCGTCGCGCTGGCCGCGATCGCGCTTGCCGTGCCCGGTGCGGCGATGGCGCAAGCGAGCCAGGGCGCAAGCGGGCAGGCGGGGTTCGTACCGCAGCCGACCCCGATCGCCGATCGGCTGGCGGTGCAGATGCGCGCGCTCGCCGCCAATCCCACCGACGCCAATGCGCTGATCGAGGCGGGTGACCTCAGCGCCCAGCTCGACGATACCGCCGCCGCGCTGCAATTCTTCGCCCGCGCCGAAAGGGTCGCGCCGCGCGACCCGCGGATCGCCGCGGGACGCGGGCGCGCGCTGGTGCGGCTGGGCCGACCGGGCGAGGCGCTGCGCCGCTTCGCCGAGGCCGAAGCCGGGCGGATGCCGCCGACGAGCTTCGCCGCCGATCGCGGCCTTGCCTATGACCTGATCGGCCAGCAGCGCCACGCGCAGGCCGAATATGCCCGCGCGCTGGCGGCGGGCGAGGATGACGAACTGCGGCGGCGCTATGCGCTGTCGCTGGCGATTTCGGGCGACAAGGCGGCGGCCGACGCGATGCTCGATCCGCAGTTGCGCGCGCAGGACCGCGCGGCATGGCGAACCCGCGCGCTGGTGCTGGCGATCGGCGGCAATTTGCCCGAGGCCGAACGCGTCGCGGTGCAGATGATGCCGGGGTTCGGCACCGCCTATATCCCGCTGTTCCGCCGGCTGGCCGAAATCCGCGACCCCGCCGACCGTGCCTTCGCCGCGCATCTGGGCGAGTTCACGCGGACGCCTGCGCGGATGGCAGATGCCACGCTGACCCCGGCGCTCCCCGCATTGCCCGCTGGCGTGCGCGCGGCACCGGTGGCGCTGGCTTCGGTCACCACATCGGGTGCCGCTGCGGCAAGAAACGCGAGCGAGCGGCGTCCCAGCGCCGCCGAACGCCGCGCCGCGGCGCGGGCGGAACGGGTTGCCGCGGCGGCCGAGCGGCGGGCGCGGCGAGCTGCCCCTGCGGTAGCGAGCCGACGCGAGACCGGCCCGGCGACGCCAGAGCGGCAGCCGGCGGCGGTGCCGACGCGGAGCCGCGAACCGGTGCAGGTTGCGGCGGCGCCCGCGCGGTCGCAGCGATCGGCCGCGGCAACGCCGCTGGCGGAGCGGCGCGCGCCGCTCGTCCGGTCGAGCGTGGCGACGCCGACGCCGCAGCGCGCGCCGGTACCGTCGAGCCCGGTGCAGGTGGCTGCCGCCCCCACGCCTGCGCCTAATGTTTCGTCGGCGAATGCACAGCCGGTCGCCACCGCGCGCGAGATCCCGCCGGAGCGGGTCGAGACCGTAGCAGCGACGCCGCAGCCTGGCTTCACCCCGGCGCCCGCAACGCAGGTGGCGGCGACTCCGCCTCCGCAAAGCCCGACCCCTGCGGCGAGCGCGCCGGTCGCTCCTACGCCAGCACCGGTAGCGGTAGCTGCGACCGAACCGTCGGTGGTGCCGCCGACGAGCGTCGGCGCTATCCCCGCCGCGATGCCCAACACCGGCGCCGATAGACTGGCGGCGGCCTCGCTCCCCCAGCCGACCACAACAGACGCGACCGAGGCCGCAGCGCCAAGCACGGCCCCGCGACTCGCGGCAGTCGAGCCCTCGGTCGCTCCGGCCAGCGCCATGCCGTCGCGGTCGGTCGGCGCCGAGGACGGCATCCTCGCCTCGATCGTCCGCGGAATCGTCGTCCCCGGCTCCGAACTCGGCGTCGCGCCACTGCCGACCCCGAGCCCGCCGCCCGAGCCCGAAATCGTCGCGACGCCCGAGCCCGCGGCTCCCGAGCCCGAACCGCCCGTCGCCGCGCCGCCGCCTAAGCCCGAGCCCGTCGAAGCGCCAAAGCCCAAGCCCGCCCCCAAGCCCGCTGCGGCCAAGCCCGCGCCCAAGGCCGTCGCCAAGAAGCCTGCCGCGCCCAAGCCGCCAGCCGAGCCCGCGCGCCACTGGGTGCAGGTCGCGGGCGGCGCGAACATCTCCGATCTGCCCAAGGAATGGAAGAAACTGGTCGACAAGGCGCCCGCGGCGATGAAGGGACGCGGCGCATGGACGACACCGCTACGCTTCACGAACCGTCTGCTGACCGGCCCGTTCAAGACCAGCGCCGAGGCGCAGGGCTTCGTCAACACGCTGACCAAGGCGGGGCTGAGCGGCTTCGCATGGACGAGCGAGGCCGGGCAGAAGATCGCCAAGCTTCCGGTCCAATGACCCGCGCGCCCTGGGCGGCGGACCCCGCGGCGACGCGGGGGCGGCTGCACCGCGAGGCGAGCGAGAGCGAACGCGGGCCGCGCGACGCCTTCCAGCGCGATCGCGACCGGATCGTCCATTCGATCAGCTTCCGCCGGCTGCGCCACAAGACGCAGGTGTTCATGGCGCCCGATGGCGATCACTTCCGCGTCCGGCTGACGCACAGCCTGGAGGTCGCGCAGATTGGCCGGGTGATCGCGCGCACGCTGGGGCTGAACGAGGATCTGACCGAGGCGCTGTGCCTGGCGCATGATATCGGTCACCCGCCCTTCGGCCATGCCGGCGAGGACGCACTGGGTGCGGCGCTGGCGGCCAAGGGCGGGTTCGATCACAACGGCCATACGCTGCGCGCGCTGATGCTGCTCGAAAGCCCCTATCCGCGCTGGCCGGGGCTGAACCTGGGATGGGAAACGCTCGAGGGGCTGGCAAAGCATAACGGGCCGATCACCAACCCCGGCTGGGCGCTGGCCGAGGCCGATTCGACCTTCGCGCTCGACCTGGCGCGCTGGCCTTCGCTCGAGGCGCAGGTCGCGGCGCTCGCCGACGATATCGCCTATGACAATCACGACATCGACGACGGACTGCGCGCGGGGCTGTTGTCGCGCGACCAGATCATGGCGGTGCCGATGATCGCGCGCGGATGGGACGCGGTGAAGGCGCGGCTGCCCGATGTGCCCGATCATCGGCTGACCGGCGAGCTGATCCGATCGCAGATCGGGCTGATGGTCAACGACCTGATCGCGACGACGCAAGGCCGGATCGCCGAGGCCGGGATCGAAACCGCCGACGATGTCCGCGCCGCGGGCCGCTGCCTGGTCGGCTTTTCGGACGCGATGCGCGACCAGGAGCGCGCGCTCAAGCGCTTCATGTACGCCGAACTTTATCACCACCCGCGCCAGTTGGCCGCCGCCGACATGGCGCGCGCGGTGGTGGCGGGGCTGTTCGCCGCTTATGCCGACGATCCGCGCCGCCTGCCCGACGAATGGCGCGAACTGCTCCCCGCCGAAGAACCCGCGCGGAGCCGCCACATCGCCGATTTCATCGCGGGCATGACCGATCGCTATGCGATCGCGCGCTATCGCGAGGTGGTGGGGCCGATCGAACTGCCCGAGGGATTCTAGATCAACCCGAGCGAGCGCAGGCTGGCATGGCCGCTGGTGCCGATGATGATGTGATCATGCACCGCGATGTTCAGGCGCTTGCCGGCATCGACGATCGCGCGGGTCAGCTCGATATCGGCGCGGCTGGGGGTAGGGTCGCCCGAGGGGTGGTTGTGGACCAGGATGATCGCCGCCGAGCCGAGGTCGATCGCGCGGCGGATCACCTCGCGGACATGCACCGCGGCTTCGTCGATCGAGCCCTCGCTCATCAATTCGTCGCGGATCAGCATGTTGCGGGTGTTGAGGTGGAGGACGCGGACGCGCTCGATCGGGTGGTGCGCCATGTCGGCGCGCAGATAATCGAGCAGCGCCTGCCAGTTGTTGAGCAGCGGGCGTTCGGCCACTTGCGCCTGCACCAGCCGGATCGCGGCGGCATGCGCGATCTTGATCGCCGCGGCCGAGGTTTCGCCCATCCCCGGCACCCGCGCGAGCGCCGCCGGATCGGCGGTGAGCAGCCCGCCGATGCCACCGAATTCGCGCAGCAGCGCCTTTGCCAGCGGCTTGGTGTCGCGGCGCGGGATCGCCAGTGCGAGCAGATATTCGATCAGCTCGTGATCGAGCAGCGCCTCGCCGCCATTGCCCAGCAACCGCTGGCGCAGCCGCGCGCGGTGACCAGTCGTGTCGGGCGGGGGCTCGGCCATCGAGGGGCAGGGGTAGCAAAGCGCGCGGGCGCTGCAAATCCCGCGGGTGACGGCCCCCGACCGTTCGTTTCGAGCGAAGTCGAGAAAACGGCAACAGGCGCAACGTACGGTTTCTCGACTACGCTCGAAACGAACGGGCCTGTCGGGCCTCGCCGGTAAGTGCTTGACCATCCCCGCGCGGCCCCGCAACGATCGCGGGGTGATGGCGACAGGGTCAGCGTGACGGCGCAAGCCGAGCAGGAACCGGGCGCGGTCGCGGCGCGGCGGTGGTGGCGGCTGCTGGGCGTGCCGCGGCGCGGCCGGGTGCCGCTGGGCATCGCGATCGTGCTGCTGGCGGTGCTCATCGCGGTCTGGAGCCAGCGTCGGCCGATCGCCGAGAATTTCATTGACGACGAACTGGCGCGGCGCGGTATCGCCGCGAGCTATCGCGTCGCCGATATCGGCCTGTCGAGCCAAAGGCTGACCGACCTGGTGATCGGCGATCCCGCCGACCCCGATCTGGTCGCCGACAGCGTGATCGTGCGGACGCAGGTGGGGTTGTCGGGCGCTCGCGTCACCGGGATCGAGGCGGGGCAGGTGCGGCTGCGCGGACGGCTGGTCGATGGGAAGCTGTCGCTGGGGGCGCTCGACCGGTTGCTGCCCGCGCCGTCGGGCAAGCCGTTCGCGTTGCCCGAGATGTTCGTCGACGTCGCCGATGCGCGGATGCGGCTGACGACCCCCTATGGCGTGGTCGGGGTGCGCGTGAGCGGGCGCGGACAGCTGAACGACGGCTTTGTTGGGCGGATCGCCGCGGTGTCCGATCGGCTGGCGGTGAGCGGCTGCACCGGCGGCGGGGTGAGTGCGGCGATGGCGCTGAGGATCGACGAGGGCGCGCCCACGCTGACCGGGCCGGTCCGTGCCGCGGCGGTCGATTGCGGCGCCACCGGCCGCGCGCGCGATGTAGCGCTCGGGCTCAACGTCGCGCTGGGGGCGCAGCTCGATCGCTGGCGCGGTAATGCGAAGGTCGCAGTGGCACGGGCTGGCGCTGCGGCGGGCGGGCTGTCGGGGCTGACGGGCACCGTCGACTTTGCCGGCAACGCCGCGCGAACCGAGGGTGCGGTCGATCTGGCATCGCGCGGCTTTGCCGCCACCGATGCGCGCGGCAGCGGGTTGGCGATCGACGGGCGGTATCGAATCGAAGGCCCCGCGATCCGTTTCGCCGGGCGCGCGCGCGCCGATCGCGTTGGGCTTGCGCCGGCAGGACTGGCGCAAGTGAGCGCTTTGGCAAGCAGCGCCGCGGGAACGCCGGTGGCCGCGCTCGGCGCGAAGTTCGCCGATGCGATCGCGCAGGCAGGCAAGCGGAGCGCGATCGACCTGCGGTTCGCGGTGCAGCAGCGCGGGAGCCGCGGCGCGCTGGTGGTGCGAGAGGCAACGGTCGACGCCGCCAGCGGCGCACAGATTGTGCTGCGCGGCGGGCAGGGGGTGCGGCTCGGCTGGCCCGGCGGTGCGCTGGGTGTTGATGGAAACCTGACGCTCGGCGGCGGCGGCTTGCCGCAGGGTGAGGTGCGGCTGGTCCAGGCGCGCCCCGGCGAGGCGGTGACCGGCGAGGCGCGCTTCGAACCTTATGCCGCAGGGGTCGAGGCACTCGCGCTGGCCCCGGTGCGCTTCTCGCGCGCGCCTGACGGAGCGACCGCGATCACCACCCGGATGCGGTTCAGCGGGGCATTTCCGGGCGGGCGGGTCGATGGCTTGACGTTGCCGATCGACGCGCGCTGGGATGGGGGCAAGCGACTTGCAGTAAACCCGCGCTGCGCGGCGACGTCGTTCGATCGGCTGCGGGTGTCGGCGTTGCTGCTCGCACCCGCGCGGCTTGCCTTGTGCCCGACCGGGGCGGCGTTGCTCAGCATCGGCCCCGGCGGGGTGCGCGGCGGCGCCAGCGTCGCGCGACCGGTGCTGCGCGGCACGATCGGCGGAACCCCGCTCCGGCTCGAGGCCGCGCGCGCGCGGTTCGCGCTCGACGGGCTGCGCTTCGACGTCGCCGATGTCGCTGCGCGACTGGGGGCGGGGGATCGCATCTCGCGGCTCGATATCGCGGCGCTCGATGGGCGGGTGCGCGATGGCGGTGCGGCCGGGCGGTTCACAGGTGCAAGCGGCGCGATCGGCAATGTGCCGTTGAACCTGTCGGACGGTGCCGGCACGTGGCACTTTGCCGATGGCCGGCTGACCCTGAATGGTGAGGCGTTGCAGGTCGCCGATGCCGCGCCCGAACCACGTTACAATCCGCTGGCGGCGAATGATTTCGTGCTCACGCTCTCGGGCAACCGCATCGACGCCAGCGGCACGCTTACCACCCCGGCGGCGGGGGTGAAGGTGGCGGACGTCACGATCGTCCATGATCTGGGCGCGGGGGCGGGGCGCGCCGATCTCGCCGTCACCGGCATCACCTTCACCGAAGCGTTCCAGCCCGAAGTGCTTACCAGGCTCACCTTCGGCGTGATCGCCGACGTCGCCGGCACCGTGTCGGGCGCGGGGCAGATACGCTGGAGCCCCGAGTCGGTTACCAGCGACGGGGTGTTCCGCACCGCGGGTACCGACCTCGCCGCCGCCTTCGGCCCGGTGCAGGGGATATCGGGCGAGATCCGCTTTACCGACCTGCTCGGGCTCAAGACCGCGCCGTCGCAGTTCGCGACGATCGCGGTCGCCAATCCGGGGATCCCGGTCGAGAATGGGCAGGTGCGCTACCAGCTGATCGGAAACCAGAAGGTGGCGGTCGAGGGCGGGCGCTGGCCGTTCGGCGGCGGCGAGCTGGTGCTCGAGCCGACGGTGCTCGATTTCGGTCAGACGGTCGAGCGGCGGATGGTGTTTCGCGTTCGCGGGGTCGATGGCGCGCAATTCCTGCAGACCTTCGATTTCGACAATCTCAACGCCACCGGCACCTTCGACGGCGTCCTGCCGATGGTCTTCGACGAACGCGGCGGGCGGATCGAGGATGGCCGGCTGACGGTGCGCGAGGGCGGCGGGACGATCGCCTATCTTGGCGAGCTGACGCAGGAGGATTTGGGCACCTGGGGCAATCTGGCGTTCCAAGCGCTCAAGGCGATCGACTATGATCGGCTGAACCTGGTGCTCAATGGTTCGCTGTCGGGCGAGATGGTGACCGAGATCCAGTTCGCCGGAATCAGCCAGGGCAAGGGCACCAAATCGAACTTCATCATCGATCGACTCGCGAAGCTGCCGCTGGTGTTCAACATCACGATTCGCGCGCCGTTTCGCCAATTGCTCGATTCGGTGCAGAGCTATTACGACCCGAGCCGGCTGATCGAGCGCAACCTGCCGACGCTGCTCGAACAGCAGCAGCAGCGTGAAGCGCCCCCCGTTCAGCCCCCCGCAAGCGAGAATGTGCCATGAGCGAAACAGGATTGATGAAAGCCATGAAAAGCGCGACCTTGCTTCGGATGTCGAAGCGTGCGGCGATCGGGGTGGTGGTGCTGGCTGGCGGGTGCGTGAACGTCACCGCGCCCGACAAGCCGATCGTCATCAACCTGAACATCAACATCACCCAGGAGGTGGTGTACCGGCTGGATGGCGAAGCAAAGACGTTGATCCAGCAGAACCCGGGGATTTTTTGACGATGCGTATCGCGAAATGGATGATCGGCCTGGCGCTGGTGGCGGGGGTTGCGGGTACCGCGCAGGCGCAGCGTGACCCCGACTATGCCAAGGCGCGCGCTGCCGGGCAGATCGGCGAGCAGACCGACGGCTATCTGGGCGTGGTGGGCAACGCGCCCGACAATGTCCGCGCGATCGTTCGCGACATCAACATCAAGCGCAAATCGGTCTACACCCAGCGCGCGGGCGCGGGTTCGACGATCGAACAATTTGCGTTCGTGTCGGGCTGCAACCTGATCGCGCGCACCGAACCGGGCGAGATGTACCAGACGCCGAGCGGCGCGTGGAAGCAGCGAGGCGCGGGGCCGCCCGAGCGCGATCCGCGGTGTGTGTGATGTGGAAATCGTCGCCCCAGCGAAGGCTGGGGCCTCCTGCCGCTAGGCGATCGTGTCGTACAGGTCGCGCCAGCCGGGATTAGTTTGTTCGATCAGCCGGTATTTCCACGCTTTCTTCCAGGCTTTCAGCGCCTTTTCGCGGGCGATCGCGGCAAGAATGTCTTCATGCCATTCGGCAAGTACCAACGTCCTTATGCCGTAGCGGCGGCAATAGGCTGAGCCGACATCGCGGCGATGCTGATCGACACGTGCAGCGAGGTAAGCGGTGACTCCGATATAGGTCATGCCACGCGGCTTCGCCGCCATAATATAGGTCCATCCGCCCCGTGCCATTGTGTGAGGGTGCCGTATCACGGCGGGAGATGCCAGCCTTCGCTGGCATGACGGCGTGGGGGTGCCTTCGCGACGCGGTTCTCCCATATCCCACCCCCAAGGTTGACTTGGCCGGCCCCTCATCCTAATCGGCGCGTGCCTTGGCGGGCTTGGCCCTCGGTACATGGCGCTTGCCCGGCCCATACGGGGCTTGGAGAAGCGAGCATGGCTGAGAACGAGCCCGGACCGGACCCCCTGCCCGAGGATGCACGCCTTGATTCGCTCGACGAGCGGCTGGCGCGCGCCAAGACGCAGGAATCGATCCGATCGGGCGAGACGCGCGCGCAGGATGGCGAAGGCTATCGTCTGGGCAATCGCGTGCTCGCCGAATTGGTCGGGGGAATGGTTGGCGGTGCGTTGATCGGGTGGACGCTCGATTATTTCTTGGGCACCTCTCCCTGGCTCCTGCTCGTGCTGCTTGCCCTCGGCATCGTCAGCGCGTTCAGGAATATCATCAGGATTTCGAACCGGCGCTCGAAGTGATGCTTCGGGCGCTTTGGCAAATTGGAAACGGCAGTGGCGGCTGAGGCAGGCAAGATCGACCCGATGCACCAGTTCGAGGTGCAGTCGATCGCGGATATGTTTACGGTAGGCGGCCAGACGATCGCCTTCACCAACAGTGCGCTCTACATGGTCGCGGCATTGATCGCCCTCTGGGCGTTCATGCTGGTCGGTATGAAGCGCCAGTTGGTGCCCGGTCGCGGCCAGATGATGGTCGAGGGATTCGTCGGCTTTATCGACAAGTTGCTCGACGCCAATATCGGCAAGGCGGGGCGCAAATATGTGCCCTATGTCTTCACGCTGTTCATGTTCATCCTGTTCGCCAACCTGCTGGGGCTGTTGCCGCTGGGGCTGGCCGGGTTGCACCCGTTCACCTTTACCAGCCACTTCACCGTCACCGGCGTGCTGGCGATCATGAGCTTCTCGATCGTGCTGATCGTCGGCTTTGCCAAGCACGGCCTTCGCTTCTTCAGCCTGTTCGCGCCCAAGGGCACGCCGATCCCTGTGCTGCTGCTGGTTGCGCCGATCGAGTTCGTCTCGTTCATGGTGCGCCCGTTCAGCCTGGCGCTGCGGCTGTTCGTGGCGATGACCGCGGGCCACATCCTGCTGAAGGTGTTGGCGTATTTCGTCATCAATTCCTCGGCGGTGTCGGCGGGTACCGGGCTACTCGTCGGCATCCCCAGCTTCGCGCTGATGGTCGGTGTTTCGGCACTGGAGATTCTGGTTGCCGGCGTGCAGGCCTATGTGTTCGCGCTGCTGACCTCGCTGTACATCAACGATGCCGAGCATCTGCACGACCATCATTGATTTCTTTCGTTTTCTAACCGCAGTTTTTCTCAAGGAGTGAATTTCATGGACGCAGACTCGATCAAGCTGCTCGGTGCCGGTCTTGCAGCAATCGGCGCAGGCCTTGCCGCGCTCGGCGTGGGCAACGTCTTCTCGGCATATCTGCAGGGCGCGCTGCGCAATCCTGGCGCGGCTGCCAGCCAGCAGGGCAACATGTTCATCGGCTTCGCCGCTGCAGAGCTTCTGGGCCTGCTGGCGTTCGTCGTCGCGGTGCTGCTGATTTTCGTCGCCTGATTTCGCGGGCAGTGCCGGCTAGCCCGGCGCTGCCCCCAAGGACATTTTTCGAATGCCGCAAATCGAACAAGTCGCCGCAACCTTCGCGTCCCAGCTCTTCTGGGTCGTGCTGACGTTCGGGCTCGCCTATCTGATCATCGGCCGGGGCATGGTGCCCAAGGTGCAGGCGACGATGGACGATCGCGACCATCAGGTCGCCGGCGATTTGCAGGCGGCGGAAGCGGCGCGCGTCGCCGCCGACGCCGACGAAGAGAATTGGCGTTCGCAGGAAAATGCGGCGCGCGAGGCGGCGCGGCAGAAGCTTGCGGCGGCCAAGGCGCAGGCTACCGCACGGACCGAGGCGACGCTCGCCGCCTCGGACGCCGAACACCAGGTTCGGGTCTCGGCGGCCGAGGCCCAGATCGCTGCGGCTTCGCAAGCGGCGTCGGGTGAGATCGAGGGCATTGCCGCTGATCTCGCGCGCGACATCGTCGCTCGGGTATCGGGCGCGCCGGTAAGCGAAGACGAAGCGCGCGGCGCAGTGAAGGTGGTGATGCATGGCTGACCCAGTGCTCCATTCCGAAGCATCGAACGCCAGCCTGTCGGCCGAGGGCATGCCCGAGACCGGTGCGGTCGCGATCGAAAGCGTTGGCGCCGAGGGCGCGCACGCCGATCCTACGCTGTTCTTCCTCGATCCCACCGGCTGGGTGTCGGCGGCGATGGCGGTCTTTCTGATCATCCTGCTGGTCAAGGGCGTGCCGCGCCTGATCGGCGCGATGCTCGACAAGCAGATCGGCGAAATCCGGTCGCGGCTCGACGAGGCGAAGCAGCTTCGCGCCGAGGCCGAAGCGCTGCGCGCCGAATATGCGCGCAAGCTGGCGAGCGTCGAGGTCGACGCCGCGGCGATGATCGCACATGCCGATGAAGAGGCGACCGCGATGATGGCCAAGGCCGAGATCGACGCCGCGACGCTGGTGCGCCGCCGCACCCGCATGGCCGAAGACAAGATCGCCGCCGCCGAGCGTCAGGCGATCGCCGAGGTCCGCATCCGCGCAGCCGACGCTGCGGCCAAAGCCGCGGCAGCGATCATCGCCGAAAAGCACGGCGCGACCGCCGACCGCGCGTTGGTCGACCGCACGATCGCGGGGCTTGGCCGGGTCAACTGATGCCGGCCCGCTGGCGGTCGGTCAGGCCGGCGGCGGGGTAGTGGTGGTGGACCGGGTAAGGTCGAGTATCTCGAGGGTGACCGGGCCTGTCGGGCCCTTGATAATCGATCCCGTTTGTAACGCACGCGGCGCCCGAAGCGTGAAGCGCTCGACGCGGTACAGGCCCGGATGCCCCGGCTCGAGCGCGATCGGGGCATAACGGCGCGATGCTACTTGCTCGACGATCGGTTTGGTCCAGCCGAGCATCCGGTTGCCGCGCAGCACCTCGACATCACCGACGCTACCGTCGGGCGTCACCATGAACCCGATGTCTGCCCATTGGATCGGCGTCGAGCCTCTGGCCTGCATCATTTCGGCGCGCAGTTCGAGCGCACGCTGCGTCGGGCGCTTGGCCGACGCAAGCGACGCCGGCCCCACCGCCTCGTCCAACAACAGCGGGGGCCCTGCGGGGTCGGTTCGCAATGCGGTCAATAGGCGGTCGACTGCCGCATCGTCACCCTTCGAGATGTCAACGCGCGTCGCCAGCACGGCCGAATAGGTGGATATCGCCGGATCGTTCGCGGCCGGCCCGGTATCGACCTCATGGAGAACTTCGCGTGCCAATGATGGGTTACCCTGTGCGATGTCGAGCGTCGCGCGGCGCAGCGCCGCTACCGCTGCAAGCCTGTGCTCGCCACGCTCGCGATACTCGCGCTCGGCAGACCGGTATTGCCGCCTGGCCTCATAGGGGTAGCCGCGCTTCAGGCTGGCGTCGCCGAGGCGGATGGGCAGCAACTGCACCTCGGTGGCGTTGTCGGGCAAATAGCTGCGCAAGACTTCTGCCTGGTTGCTCATGGCACGTTGATAATCGTCCATGTCGCCATAATGGAGCGACACGGTCGAATATGCCTCGTGCAACGCGGCGACATGGCGCGGCAGCCGCGGCGCGGCGTCGCGGTTGCGGCTGATCGATTGCTGCAGCGTCGATCGTGCGTCGCGATATTTGCCCTCGGCGAACTGCGATTCGGCATGCGCGATCGACAGCCGAACATCGTCTTCGGTCGGGCACTGCCGGTCGATACAGGCAGCGAGCGCGGCGGCGGTGCGTTTGCCACGCACGACGATATCGCTGTCGGACGCAGGGGCTGGCGGGGGGGCAGGCGTTGGCGCCGCAGTTTGCATCAGCGCCAGTGCAGCGACTAGAGACAGCGACATCGGTACGACTCCTCGGCTGTATGCTGACAAGGAAACATCATTTTGACAACAGGACAAGCCGTTAGCGGCGCCGGGATGGCGTGGATCATCCTTGGCATCGCGGTCTGCACCGAAATCATCTGGGCGCTCAGCCTGAAATGGGCGGGGGATCGCGGCACCTGGCTCGCCGGATCGGTCCCGATCGTGCTGTCGTTCGTCAATATGGGGCTGCTTGCCCTCGCGATGCGCGGCATCCCCGCGGGCACCGCTTATGCGGTGTGGACCGGACTCGGCGCGGTGGGGGTGATCATCGGCGGGACGATCTTCTTCGGCGAGAAGATTTCGCCGCTCCAGGCGGCCTTCATGGCGCTGATCGTGATCGGGGTCGTCGGCACCAAGTTCAGCGCGCAGGGCTGATCGCGCTCGCCGCGCCCGGGGGGTGACAGACGGCGCTCTCCTAGCCTACCCCGGCGGTACCACCCAAGGGAGTTACAGCATGGATCGTCGCCAGTTCATCGGCACCACCGCGCTCGCCGGCACCGCCGCAGCGCTGCCCGGCTTCGCTCTGGCGCAGGGCAATGCCGCCGACCAGAAGCTGCGCGCGATGCTCGATGCCTTTTTCTACGCGCGTCTCGAGGATAATCCCGAGGGCGCGACCTCGCTCGGGCTCGACACCGGTCCGCGCGCGGGGCTCAAGGCGAAGCTGTCCGACGCGTCGCGGGCGCAGGACCAGCGCCAGCTCGCGCGCGCCAAGCGCGAACAGGCCGAGCTCAAGACCGTCGATCGCGCGGCGCTCTCGCCCGCGGCGCAGCTCGATTACGAAGTCGTCGGCTATCAGCTCGATCGCGTGGTCGAAAGCGAGCGCTTCACCTATGGCTCGAATGGCGGGCGCTATTCGCCTTATGTGCTGAGTCAGCTGTCAGGCGCCTATCGCGACGTCCCCGATTTCCTGAGCAACACCCACCGCGTCGCGAGCGCCGCCGATGCCGATGCCTATGTCGCGCGCGTCGCGGCGTTCGGCGGGGTGATCGACCAGGAAACCGAGCGTCAGCGCGCCGATGCCGCCAAGGGGGTGTTCGCCCCTGACTTCATCCTCGAAACGACGCTCAAGCAGCTGGGCCAGGCGCGCGACAAGCCTGCGGCGCAAAGCGGTCCGGTCACCGATCTGGCCGCCAAGCTGAAGGCGGCGAACCTGCCGCCCGAGCGCGCCGCCGAAGTAGAGAAGCTGATGGCCGAGCGGGTCTATCCCGCGCTCGACCGGCAGCGCGCGCTGGTGACCGAGCTGCGCGGGCGCGCGACGCACGATGCCGGCGTGTGGCGGCTGCCCGATGGCGAGGCCTATTATGCCGCCGCCGCGAGCGCGGCGACGACTACCGAGCTGAGCGGCGACGAAATCCATCGGCTGGGGCTCGAGCAGGTCGCCGAGATTAGCGGACGGATCGATGCGATCCTCAAGGGGCAGGGGATGGGCAGCGGCACCGTCGGCGAGCGGCTGGTGGCGCTCAACAAGCGCCCCGACCAGCTGTTCCCCAACACCGATCCGGGCCGCGAGGCGCTGCTGACGCAGTTGCGCGCGCAGGTGAAGGCGATGGAAGCGCGGCTGCCCGAGCAGTTCGCGGTGGTGCCCAAGGCGCCGGTCGAGGTTCGGCGCGTGCCCGAGGCGATCCAGGCCGGCGCGCCGGGGGGCTATTACCAATCGGCGTCGCTCGACGGGACCCGCCCCGCGATCTATTTCATCAACCTGCGCGATACCTTCGACCGGCCCAAATTCGGCCTGGCGACGCTCAGCTATCACGAAGGCGTGCCCGGGCATCATCTGCAGGTGATGTCGGCGCTCGAGAGCGACGATATTCCGCTAATCCGCCGCCGCGGCGGCTATAGCGGCTATAGCGAGGGCTGGGCGCTCTATACCGAGCAACTGGCCGACGAAATGGGGATGTACGAGGGCGATCCGCTGGGGCAGGTCGGCTATCTCCAATCGCTGCTGTTCCGCGCGACGCGACTGGTGGTCGACAGCGGGCTGCACGTGAAGCGCTGGAGCCGCGAAAAGGCGACCGACTATTTCCTCGCCACCACCGGCATCGCGCGCGGCCGCGGGCAGGGCGAGATCGATCGCTATACCTGCTGGCCGGGGCAGGCGTGCAGCTACAAGATCGGCCACACGGTGTGGACGCGCCTGCGCGACGAAGCCAAGGCCAAGGCGGGCGCGGCGTGGGATCCGAAGGCGTTCCACGGGGTGTTGACGATGGGGGCGATGCCGTTGACGGTGCTGGAACGCGTGGTGCGCGCGCGGATGGTGTGATTTTCTCTTGAGCCCTCTCCCGCTTGCGGGCGCATCGGGTCGGTCATGCCCCCGGCATGACCTGAACAGCGCGGGGCGCTGTTCACCCGATGCGGGTTGGGTGAGGGTTCTTCTTCTTTCTTCCCTTCAACCAGGTCGAGCAGCAGAAACAAGAAGACCCTCACCCGGCCTCTCCCGCAAGCGGGAGAAGGGAAGAAGACGCTGCGAGGTGGCGTTCTTCTTTGGCGACTCCTAAATCCCCCCAATGTCCTCCCCCAACACCCCCGACCGGTTCAACGAAGACAAGGCCACCTTCGCCGTCAAGGGCAGCGACGCGCCCGATCTCGACGCCGGCGTCGCGGCGATCCGCAATGTCGTTGCCACGCTGCCGATTCGCCCCGGCGTGTACCGGATGCAGGATGCGCGCGGCGATGTGCTGTATGTCGGCAAGGCCAAGGCGCTCAAGAACCGGGTCACCAACTATACCCAGGTCACCCGGCTGACGAAGCGGCTGCAGCGGATGGTGGCGCAGACGCGGTCGATGACGATCGTCACGACCAATAACGAGGCCGAGGCGCTGCTGCTCGAAGCTCAGCTGATCAAGCGCTATCGCCCAGCGTACAATGTGCTGCTGCGCGACGACAAGAGCTTCCCCTTCATCCTGCTGCGCGGCGATCACGCCTTTCCCCGCGTCCAGCTCCATCGCGGCGCGCGGCGGTCGAAGGGCGATTATTACGGGCCGTTCGCGGGGGCAGGGCAGGTGCGGATGACGCTCAACGCGCTGCAGAAACTGTTCCTGCTGCGCTCCTGCACCGACAGCTTCTTCAACAATCGCGACCGGCCGTGCCTGTTGCACCAGATTCGCCGCTGCTCGGCGCCCTGCGTCGATCGGATCAGCGCCGAGGATTATGCCGAGCTGGTCGGCGACGCGAAGGATTTCCTCGGCGGCAAATCGACCAAGGTGCAGACCAAATTGGGCGCGCAGATGCAGGAGGCCGCCGAGAAGATGGACTTCGAGCTCGCCGCGGTGCTGCGCGATCGGCTGAAGGCGTTGACCTTCATCCAGGGCAGCCAGGCGATCAACGCCGAGAGCGTCGGCGATGCCGATATCTTTGCGATGGCGGCGAAGGACGGCGCGATCGGCATCCAGGCCTTCTTCATCCGCGGCGGCCAGAATTGGGGGCACCGCGCCTTCTTCCCGACGCATGTCCAGGACGTTCCCGAGGGCGAGGTGCTCAGCCAGTTCCTGATGCAATTCTATGAGGAGGTGCCGCCCGCGCGCAATGTGCTGATCGACCGCGAGCTGGCCGAAGCCGACTTGCTTGCCGAAGCGATGGGCGAGCGTGCGGGGTTCAAGGTGTCGCTGTCGGTGCCGCAGCGGGGCGACCGGCGGCGGCTGATCGAACAGGCGCGGCGCAACGCGGTCGAGGCGCTCGACCGGCGGCTGGCCGAGGGAACGACGCAGGCGCGGCTGCTGCGCGAGGTCGCCGAATTGTTCGGCCTGCCCGACAGTCCCGACCGGATCGAAGTGTATGACAACAGCCATATTCAGGGCACCAACGCGCTGGGGGCGATGGTGGTCGCTGGGCCCGAGGGCTTTCGCAAGGGCCAGTATCGCAAGTTCAACATCAAGCGCGCCGAAACGATCGCGGGCGACGATTTCGGCATGATGCGCGAGGTGTTCAGCCGCCGCTTTGGCCGAGCGCAGGATGAAGACCCCAATCGCGAAAAGGGCGACTGGCCCGATCTGGTGCTGGTCGATGGCGGGCGCGGGCAGTTGAACGCGGTGACCGGGGTGCTCGAGGAACTGGGGATCGAGGACATCACCGTCGTCGGCATCGCCAAGGGGCCGCATCATGGCCGCGATGGGCGCGAGGTGTTCCACATGATGGACGGGCGCGAATTCCAGCTGCCGGTCAATTCGCCGGTGCTGTTCTACCTCCAGCGGCTGCGCGACGAGGTCCACCGCTTCGCGATCGGCGCGCACCGCGCCAAGCGCGCCAAGGCGATGACCACCAGCCCGCTCGACGACGTGCCAGGCATCGGCCCGGCGCGGAAAAAGGCGCTGCTGATGCACTTCGGCACCGCCAAGGCGGTGCGCGCGGCAAGTCTGGAGGATCTGTCGAAGGCGCCGGGCGTGTCGAAGGCGATGGCGCAGGGAATCCACGACTTCTTCCACGCGCGGTAAGGGCAGCCGCAGCAGGCTCGGCCGACATTTCTGACCGGTCGCTCTTGCAACCAGAATGGCCCCCGCTAGGCTTGGCGCGTGGTTTAGGCCGGGGGGCGTCGAGATGTTGCGGAATGTCGTGGTACCGTTTGCCTTGGTCGCGGGCGCGACATCGGCGTGGGCGGGGGACAAGCCACTCTATGAGCCCGCGCCTGCCTGGGTAAAGGAAGCGCCGGCCCCCGATCCCGCGAACCTGCCTGCCGACAAGCCGCAATTGCTCATTTCGGACCAGCAGCACCGGATCGCCGATGGCGGGGTATCGGCCTATGTCCGCAGCGCCGTGCTGATCGCCAATGCCGGGATGCTCAACGAAGCCGGGACGCTGCGCCTCGAATGGCTGCCCGACCATGGCGACCTGATCGTCCATCACGCGCGAATCCTGCGCGCGGGCGAGACGATCGACCTGCTCGCCAAGGGCGAACGTTTCGCGGTGATCCAGCGCGAGCTGGGGCTCGAGCGCAAAATGCTCACCGGCATGCTGACCGCGACGATGAACGCCGAGGGGATGCGCGTCGGCGACGTGCTCGACTTCGCCTTCACGATCACGCGCAAGGATCCAGTGCTCGGCGGCCAGACCTCGACGTCGATGCCGGTGCTGACCAAGCCCGTCACCGCGGCGTTCGCGCGCAACCGCCTGTCGTGGGACAAAGCGACGCCGGTCGCGCTGCGAAGCTATTTCGACGGCGCCGAACTGACGCCGCGCAACACCGGCGGCTTCGACGAGGTCGAACTGGTCGGGCCGCTGCCCAAATTGCCCGATCTGCCCGACGACATGCCGCTCCGGCTACGTCCCTTGCCGATGGTCGAGGCGAGCAGCTTCGCCGACTGGCAGGCGGTGTCGCGCACCTTCGCGCCGCTATATGCCACCGACGGCGCGATCGCCCCCGGTTCGCCACTCGCTGCCGAGGTCGCCCGGATCAAGGCGGCGGGCAAGACGCCGCGCGAGCGCGCCGCGCTGGCGCTGCAATCGGTGCAGGGTGAGATCCGCTATCTGTTCAAGGGGATGGCGGGGGGCAATTACACCCCGCAGGCGGCGGCGCAGACCTGGAGCGTCCGCTATGGCGATTGCAAGGCCAAGACCTTGCTGCTGCTGGCGATGCTCCGCGCGCTCGACATCGAAGCCGAACCCGTGCTCGCGAGCAGCGACGGCGGCGACTATGTGCCACGCCGACTGCCATCGGCAGGTGCGTTCGATCATGTGCTGGTGCGCGCCGAGATCGACGGTGCCTCGCTATGGCTCGACGGCACCGGGCAGGGCGCACGACTGTCGGACATCGAAGATACCCCGCCGTTCCGCAACGTGCTGCCGCTGCGCGCGGCGGGAGCGGGGCTGATGCCGCTGCCGATGCGCGTCCCCGCGCGCCCCGATGTCGCGATCTGGCTCGAAATCGATCAGACCGCGGGGATCGTGCTCCCAGCCCCCTATCGCCTGCGGATGACGATGCGCGGCCAGGGCGCCGAGATGATGCGGATGGTAACCGCGCAGGGCACAGAGGATCAACGCGAGGCGATGGCGACGCAGATCGCCAGCCAGCATGTCAGCGACGGTCGCGTCGTGTCGCACCGGTTGAGCTTCGACGAGGCGGCCAATACCGGCTCGGTCGAGATCGAGGGGATCGCGCCCGGCGGCTGGGGGCGCGAAGAGGGCCGCCGCTACCGAACGATCGATTATGCGGTGAACACGATCCAGTTCAATCCCGATCGATCGCGCACCGTGTGGAAGACGATCCCGGTCGCGACCGGCGGTCCTGAGAAAATGTCGTTCACCCGCCGCGTGCTGCTGCCCGATGGCGGCAAGGGGTATACGATCGAAGGCGATCGGACCTTGCCCCCGCGGCTGGGCGGCATGAACGTCACGCGCAGCTTCTCGTTCGACCAGGGCGTTGCCAATATGGAGGACGTCATCGGCGCGGCGGGAACCGAGATCGCCCCCGACGCGATCGCTGCCGAGCGCGCCGCGCTGACCGCCGCCGAACGGCGCACGCTGAAGATCATGGCGCCCGCCGATCTGCCGCGGACGCACGAACTGCGCGCGCGGGCGGTGCGCGAGGGGCGGCTGAAGCGGCTCGACGCGCTCTATGCTAAGGCGATTGCCGATGCCGATCCGGGCGACGCCACGGCCTATGATGCGCGGGCGCGCCTGCGTGAGGGGCTGGGCGACTGGAAGGGCGCGCTGGCCGATGTCGAGCGCATGGTGGCGATCGACCCGAGCGGCGCGAACCTCTATTTCCAGGCCTATATTCTCTATGTGCTGGGCCGCGACGCCGAGTCGCTGGCGGCGATCGAGAAGGCCACCGCTGCCGATCCTTCAGATTACAACGCGCTGACCTATCACACCGCGCGGCTCGCCGATGCCAAGCGGCATGACGAGGCGCTCGCGATGATCGACGCGCGTATCGCTGCGGGGGGCGACGAGCGCGAATGGGCGACGTTGCACAAGGCCTATCTGCTTGCGACCCAAGGCGAGATCGATGCTGCGGCTGCGCTCGCCGATTCCGCGTTGGGCGAAAAGCCGCGTGACGTGGGGCACCTCAACCAGCGTTGCTGGCTGCGCGGGCAGATGAACGTCGCACTCGAAGCCGCGCTTGCCGATTGCGACCGCGCGATCGCGCTGGGGGATAATCCTGCCGCCGCGCTCGACAGTCGTGCGCTGATCCATTTTCGCGCGGGACGGCTCGATGCCGCGCGCGCCGATCTCGAAGAGGCGCTGGCGCTCGAGCCCGACATCGCGGCTGCACTGTATCTGCGCGGACTGGTGCGCAAGAAACAGGGCGACCTGAAGGGTGGCGCGACCGATATCGCCGACGCCCAGGCAATCGCGCCGCGCATCGCCGATGATTATACCCGCTGGGGGATCACCGCCTGAGCGTTACCGCTTTCTTCACCGCGCGCTGATAGCGCGGGGGCGATGACGACCCGCGTGTTCCTCACCGTCGATACCGAGCTGATGTGGCGCCACCACGCCGCCGGGTTGCCGGTGGCCGAGCAGATTGCCCGATCGATCGAGCCCGCGGCGGTGGGGGTGGGCTATCAGCTGCGTATGCTCGCCGAACATGGGCTAAAGGCGACGTTCTTCGTCGATCCGATGCCCGCGCGCACGTATGGCCTCGACGTCGTCAAGGCGATCGTCGCGCCGATCCTGGCGGCGCGGCAGGAGGTGCAGTTGCATCTCCACCCCAATTGGGCGGGCGCGGTGGCGGGCGATGGCGGGGCGGCGCATGCGCGCTTCGAGCTGGTCGATTATACGCTGGCGCAGCAGCGCGACCTGATCGCCGAGGCGGGGGCGCTGCTGGTGGCGACAGGCGTGCCGCAGCCGGTGGCGTTTCGGAGCGGCAGCTATGCCGCCAATGACGATACGCTGGTGGCGCTGGCCGAACTGGGCTTCGGCTATGACAGCAGCCATAACGGGTCCGAGCATCCCTGGCCGAGCGCGATCTCGCTGCCGGTGCGGCAGATCGCGCCGGTGGCGCATCGTGGGGTGATCGAATGCCCGGTGACGCTGATCGAGGATGTGCCGGGGAAGCTTCGTCATTTCCAGATCTGCGCGCTGTCGGTGGCCGAGATGCGCGCCGCGCTCGATCATGCCGTGCGCGAGGACCATGCGGCGGTGACGATCGTCAGCCACGGCTTCGAGCTGGCGGCGCGGACGGGAACGCGCGCCAATCGCGTGCATGTGCGGCGGTTCGAGGCGCTGTGCGCGATGCTGGCGGCGCGGGCCGAGACGATGCCGACGACGTGGTATGCCGAGGCTGGCGGGTTGCGGTTGGGGCAGGACGATGCCCCGCTCGGGCCGAGCGTGGTGCGGACGCGGTTGCGGCAGGCCGAGCAGCTTTGGTCGAATATCGTCGAGGAGCGGGGGTTTTGACCGCCACCTCGCCCCGTTCGTTTCGAGCGAAGTCGAGAAACGGCGGCGTCGCGCCTGGCCAGGGTTTCTCGACTTCGCTCGAAACGAACGGGGACCAAATGGAGGCGGTCGCTCTCACCCTCCCGCTCAACTTCCGCGTTGGCGCGCGCACCGTCTTCGCGCTGCCGCGCCGGCTGGTGCGGATCGCGGTGTCGCTTGCCGATGCGATCGAGGGGCGGACGCCTGCGCTACCGCCGCTACCCGCCGAGGCCGACGGCTATTCGATCCTCTCGCTGCCCGCGGGGGACCCGATCGCGCTGCCGGGGATGCTGGCCGCCGAACGCCAGCGTTACCCGCGCTACTTCGCCGACCTGACGCTTGGATGGGAAGCCTATCACGCCGCGCTCTCGGGCAATTTGCGATCGGGGCTGAAGCGCAAGGCCAAGAAGCTGGCGGCGGCGTCGGGCGGGGCGATCGACATCCGGCGGTATCGGACGCCCGCCGAACTCGAAGCCTTCCACGCGATCGCGCGGCCGCTCGCGGCGGGGACGTATCAGGAGAAATTGCTGGCGATGGGCCTGCCCGGTGACGCGGAGTTCGTCGCCAAGATGCTGCGCCTGGCGGCGGTCGATCGGGTGCGGGCGTGGCTGTTGTTCATAGGCGGCGAGCCCGCGGCGTATCTCTATTGCCCGATCCACGGCGGCGACGTGCTGTACGAATATGTCGGCCATGCCGAACGGTTCGACGCGCTGTCGCCGGGGAGCGTGTTGCAGGCCGAGGCGCTGCGCGATCTGATGGCCGAGGGCGGGCTGGCGCGGTTCGACTTCACCGAGGGCGAGGGGCAGCACAAGCGGCAATTCTCGACCGGGCATGTCGATTGCGTGGATTGGCTGGTGCTGCGCGCGACGGTGGCGAACCGGGTGGCGCTGGCGGCGTTGGGGGCGTTCGACCGGGGGGTGGCGCGGGTGAAGCGGGTGGTGTCTTCGCGCTGAGGGGAACGCTGAAATCCTCCCCCGCCAGGGGGAGGGGGACCGCCGCGAAGCGGTGGTGGAGGGGGCGGACACGAGCGGCCTGTGCGTGTCCTCCCCCTCCGTCAGCCCTTCGGGCTGCCACCTCCCCCTGGCGGGGGAGGAAAGGATATGGCTCCCTTTCAGCCACGGGCAGCTGTAGACCCACCCCATGCACCTCTCCTCCCCCGCCATCGTCCTGTCGGTGCGCCCGCATGGCGAGCATGGGGCGATCGTGCGTGCGCTTACCCCGCGCGACGGGGTGCAGCCGGGCTATGTGCGCGGCGGGCGGTCGCGGGCGATACGGCCGGTGTTGCAGCCCGCCAACGCGATCCTCGGCGAATGGCGCGCGCGTACCGATGTCCAGTTGGCGGCGTTGACGGTCGAGCTCGTCCACAGCCGCGCGCCGTTGTTCGAGGAGGCGCTGCCCGCCGCCGCGCTCGAATGGCTGACCGCGCTCACCGCGACCTTGCTGCCCGAGGCGCAGCCCTATCCGCCGATCTACGCCGCGCTCGATGCGGTGATCGACGCGGTCGAGGCGGCGCCCTCGGCGCGTGGCTGGGCGGGGAGCATCGCGCGCTACGAATTGCTGCTGCTCGCCGACCTAGGGTTCGGGTTGGCGCTCGAGGAATGCGTGGTGACCGGCGCGCGCGACGATCTTGCGTTCGTCAGCCCCAAGAGCGGTGGGGCGGTGAGCCGCGCGGCGGCGAGCGGCTATGAGGCGCGGCTGCTGGCGCTGCCCGCGTTCCTGCAGGCGGGCGGCGAGGCGGGGTGGGACGAGGTGTTCGCAGGGCTGGCGATCACGCGGCATTTCCTCGAACGCGACTTGCTGACCGGGCGCGCTGCCGAGGTGCTGGCGGCGCGCGGGCGGCTGGTCGAACGGTTGCAGCGCGCGGTTGCGTGAGGCATGGGCGAGCACGATCCGCGCCAGCCGTCACCCCAGCGAACGCTGGGGTCTGGCGGTGAGGTTCGGATCGCCAACCAGGAGACCCCAGCTTTCGCTGGGGTGACGATTCTGGTGCAGAATTTGGGGGCCTGATGCCGCAGTTGATCGCCATATTGCCCGGGGACGGGATCGGACCCGAAGTGACCGCCGAGGCGCAGCGCGTGCTCGAGACGCTCGGCCTCGACCTGCGCTTCGAGGAAGCGCCGGTCGGCGGGGCCGCTTATGACTCGACGGGGCATCCGCTGCCGCCCGCGACGCTCGATCTCGCGCGGCGCGCCGATGCGGTGCTGTTCGGCGCGGTGGGCGATTCGCGCTATGACGGGCTGGCGCGCGAGCTTCGCCCCGAACAGGCGATCCTGGGACTGCGCAAGGAATTGGGGCTGTTCGCCAATCTGCGACCCGCCAAATTGTTCGCCGGACTAGAGGACGCATCGGCGCTGCGCCCCGAGATCGCCGCGCGGATCGACCTGGTCATCGTGCGCGAGCTGACCGGCGACGTCTATTTCGGGCTGAAGTCGCGCGGCACCACCGCCGAGGGCTTGCGCGAAGGCCGCGACCTGATGCGCTATGACGAGGCCGAAGTCGCGCGGATCGCGCGCGTCGGCTTCGAAACCGCGCGCACCCGTGGCGGGCGGCTATGCTCGGTGGACAAGGCCAATGTGCTCGAAACCTCGCAATTGTGGCGCGACGTGGTGATCGAGGTTTCGGCCGAATATCCCGATGTCGCGCTCAGCCACATGTATGTCGACAACGCCGCGATGCAGATGGTGCGCGATCCGGGGCAGTTCGACGTGATCGTCACCGGCAATTTGTTCGGCGACATCCTGTCGGACCAGGCGAGCATGTGCGCGGGGTCGATCGGAATGCTGCCCTCGGCGGCGCTCGATGGGTCGGGCAAGGGGCTGTACGAGCCGATCCACGGTTCGGCGCCCGATATCGCGGGGCAGGGGCTCGCCAATCCCGCCGCCGCGATCCTGTCGGCGGCGATGCTGTTGCGGCATTCGCTGGGGCTGGCCGAGCCCGCCGATCGGATCGAGGCGGCGGTGGCGGCGGCGATCGCGGGCGGCGCGCGGACCCGCGACCTGGGCGGCACGCTCTCGACCCGCGCGATGGCCGACGCGATCCTGACCCAGCTATGATGAGCCCCATGCTGGAACTGGCGGTGGTCGTTCCGGTATTCAACGAGCGCGGCAACATCGCGCCGATGGTCGCCGCGCTCGATCGCGCGCTGGCGGGGCGGCATTGGGAAGTCGTATTCGTCGATGACGACAGCCCCGACGGCACCGCAGAGGCGGTGCGCGAGATCGGGCGGGGCGACGATCGCGTGCGGGTGATCCAGCGGATCGGCCGGCGCGGCCTGTCGACCGCGTGTATCGAGGGGATGTGTGCGACCGCCGCGCCGCTGGTGGCGGTGATCGACGGCGATATGCAGCATGACGAGACGTTGCTGCCAGCAATGGCCAATGCGTTGGCGCTCGATCCCGCGCTCGACCTCGTGATCGGATCGCGCTTCGTCGCGGGCGGCGGGACGGGAGCGTGGGACCGCGACCGGGTGGCGAAGTCGGCGCTGGCGACGCGGCTGTCGCGGCGCGTGCTCAAAGCCGATCTCAGCGATCCGATGAGCGGCTTCTTCATGATCCGCACGCGGTTGGCGCGCACATTGGCACCGGCGCTGTCGGGGATCGGCTTCAAGATATTGCTCGACATCATGACCGCGAGCCCGACGCCGCTGCGGTTCAAGGAGCTACCCTATGTGTTCCGCACCCGCGGCGAAGGCGAAAGCAAGCTCGATCACGTGGTCGCGATGGAATATCTGATCGCGCTCTACGATCGGATGTTCGGACGGCTGGTGCCGGTGCGATTCGTGATGTTCGGCGCAATCGGTGCGCTGGGGGTATTGGTACATATGGCGGTGCTGGCGCCGATCGTCGCGCTGTGGGGCGAGGGGGCGTTCGTCGCCGGCCAAATCGCCGCGACCTTGGTGGCGATGACCTTCAACTTCTTCCTGAACAACATGCTGACCTATCGCGATAGGCGGCTGAAGGGCACGCGCGAACTGCTGACTGGGCTGTTGTCGTTCGCGCTGGTGTGCAGCGTAGGGCTGGCGGCGAATGTCGGCGTGGCGACCTATCTGCATTCGGCGCAGTCGAACTATTGGGCGGTGTCGGCGCTGGCGGGGATCGTGGTGGGGGCGGTGTGGAATTTCGCGCTGTCGTCGCGCTTCACCTGGGGGCGGTATGGGCGGCGGGCTGCGGGTTAGCGCCAGCTTCCGAACCACATCCAGCGCAGGAAGGCCTGGTCGTTCGGCAACGCCGCCGCGGCGATAATCGGGTAGAAATAGACGAAGACCGCGGTCGCGACCCCCGCGAACCACAGATCGGCGTTGCGGTGCTTGCGAAGCATCAGCGCGGGCGGGATCGCCAGCGTCACGAAGATGCCCGACAGATGGTAGTAATAGAAGAAGCCGAGCGACTTGGGGATCACGACATAGATCGCGATCGAGAATAGCCACAGCAACGCCAGCGCCAGGTGCGCGCGCGAACCGCGCACGCCTGCCCATAGGCAGGCGGCGACTGCGACCAGCCCGCCCCAGAAGATCGCGGGATTTCCGAGCAGCAGGATCCCGCGCATGATCCCCAGGTCACGCTCGTAATAATACCAGATCGGTCGAAGCATCAGCGGCCAGCTCCACCAGTCGGACTGATAGGGGTGGGGCCGCAGGACGACGGTCTGCTGCGCGTACATCTGCTGCTGGAGCGGGAGCAGGTCGGCGAGGGTGATCGCATCGCGGGCATAGAAGAGCGCGGGGGTAAAGGTGGCGAAATAGGCCGCTAGGGCGGTGAGGCCGAGGAGGATGGCCAGCCCCAGTCCCAGCCCCAGCGCCGTTCGCCCTGAGCTTGTCGAAGGGCGCCCCGACAGCGCAGCGGGGGCGTCGGTGGTTGGCGCAGGCCGCCCTTCGACAAGCTCAGGGCGAACGGTTGGGGAACCGAGGTGCCATAACAACACCGCCAGACACGCCACCGCGACATAGGGCGCGGCCGACCATTTCACCGCCACCGCGCACCCCAGCAACGCCCCCGCCAGCACGATCCGCGCCGTCCTCCGCCCGGGCTGCGCGCGCATCGCCCACAGCAATGCCGCGATCCCGCACGTCACGAACGCCCCCAGGAACCCGTCGAGCATAGCGATCCGCGCCTGGACGAACACCGTCTGGTTGATCGCCAGCAGATACGCTCCGAGCGCCGCCACCCGCACCCGCCCGAACCCCAGCATCAGGATCGCGAAGCCGCCGAGCACCGTCACGGTGCCCGCCAGCGTCGACATCGCCCGCCAGCCGATCGGGTTGTCGCCGAACAGCGCGATGCCGATCGCGATCAGTTCCTTGGCGAGCGGTGGGTGCTCGACGTTCGCGGGCTCGGCGAGCGCCAGCATCGTCCGCGCGGCGGGGACGTAATGGACCTCGTCGAACACCAGATTGGTCGGGCGGCCGAGCTGGATGCTGAACAGCGCCTGCGCGGCGAGGCCGATCAGCAGGGCAACGAGGAGCGGGCGGTGGGCGAGGCGCATGACAGCCGCTTACGCAATCCTCTCCCAAAGGGGGAGGATTAGGTTGTCTTGCTTCCTTTGGCTTCTCCCGGCAAAGCAGCGGCATGAAGCGCAACACCGGTCAGGATCGCAGCGTCACCAGCAAGTGGCGTCCCGCAACGCAAGCGGTGCGCGGGGGCACCATGCGCAGCGAGTTCGGCGAGACCTCCGAAGCGTTGTTCCTCACCTCGGGCTATGCCTATGACTGCGCGGGCGATGCCGCCGCGCGGTTCGCGGGCGACCAGGCGGGGATGACCTATTCGCGGTTGCAGAACCCCACCGTCGAGATGCTCGAGCACCGCATCGCGCTGATGGAAGGCGCCGAGGCATGCCGCGCCACCGCATCGGGGATGGCGGCGATGACCGCGGCGTTGCTGTGCCAGCTCGAGGCGGGCGACCATGTCGTCGCCGGGCGCGCGTTGTTCGGGTCGTGCCGCTGGCTCACCGACACGCTGCTGCCCAAGTTCGGCATCACCACGACGATCGTCGATGCGCGCGACGCGCAGCAATTCGCCGATGCGACCACCAACAAGACCAAGGTCTATTTCTTCGAGACCCCCGCCAATCCGACGATGGACATCGTCGACCTGCAGGCGGTGTGCGACATCGCCCGCGCGCGCGGCGTGACGACGGTGGTCGACAACGCCTTCGCCACCCCCGCGCTGCAGCGGCCGATGGAGTTCGGCGCCGATGTCGTCGCCTATTCGGCGACCAAGATGATGGACGGCCAGGGCCGCGTGCTCGCGGGCGCGGTGTGCGGGACCGAGGATTTCATCACCAACACGCTGCTGCCCTTCACGCGCAACACCGGGCCGACGCTGAGCGCGTTCAACGCCTGGGTGGTGCTCAAGGGGCTTGAGACGCTCGACCTGCGGATCCGCCGCCAGAGCGAGAATGCGCTGCAGGTCGGTCGCTTCCTCGAACCGCGCGTGCCGCGGCTCAACCATCCCGGGCTCCCGAGCCATCCGCAGCATAACCTGGCGATGGCGCAGATGGACATGACCGGGCCGATCTTCTCGTTCGAGGTCGAGGGACGGACCCAGGCGCACGCGCTGCTCGACGCGCTCGACCTGATCGACATCTCGAACAATATCGGTGATTCGCGCTCGCTGATGACGCACAATGCCTCGACCACGCACGCCAGCGTGAGCGAGGAAAAGCGGCTCGAGATGGGGATCACCGAGGGGACGCTGCGGCTGAATGTCGGGCTCGAAGACCCGATCGACCTGATCGCCGATCTCGACCAGGCGCTGAGCCGGGCCGGCCTGTGAAGGCGCTGTTCGACACCGAGGCGCGGACCGGCGGGGTCATCGTGCGCACGTCGGTGTCGTATTTGCCCGACCAGTCCGAGCCCGCGCGCGGGCGCTGGTTCTGGGCCTATCACATCCGGATCGAGAATGAGGGCGAGCAGGCAGTCCAGCTGCTCGCGCGCCACTGGATCATCACCGACGGCCGCGGCGCGCGCCATTCGGTCGAGGGCGAAGGCGTGGTCGGCGAACAGCCGATGATCGAGCCCGGCGGCAGCTTCGATTATGTATCGGGCTGCCATCTGGCGACGCCGACGGGATCGATGCAGGGGACGTACCAAATGCTGGGCGAGGATGGCGGCGCGTTCGACGTGACGATCCCGAAATTCGCGCTGCTCGCGCCGGCGGTGTCGTGAGGGGAACATCTTTCCCGTTCGTTTCGAGCGAAGGCGAGAAACCGAGCCGGGCGCGCGGGGGCCGTTTCTCGACTTCGCTCGAAACGAACGGCGTGGGAACTGCGCCTGATGAAGGCACGAGCGCATGAAACGCACCCACCTCCCGCTCAACGGCCTGCGCGTCCTCGACGCCGCCGCGCGGCACCTCAGCTTCACGCGCGCCGCTGACGAACTGGCGGTCACCCCCGCCGCGGTCGGGCAGCAGATCCGCGCGCTCGAGGATACGCTCGGCGTCGTGCTGTTCCGTCGTACCACCAAGGGGCTCGAGCTGACCCCCGAGGGCGAGGGCGGGCTGGGCGCGCTGCGCGAGGGGTTCCTGCAGTTCGAGGAAGCGGTGCGCGCCATGCAGCAGGGGCAGTCGTCGAAATCGCTGACGATCGCCGCGCCGCGCGACCTGACCAACAAATGGCTGATGCCGCGCCTCGCCGAGATCGCCGCGCGCGAGCCCGACCTGCGCTTCGTGCTGGTCGGCGGCGACGAGGGCGGTGACTTCGCGCAGGCCAATCTCGACCTGGCGATCCGCTGGGGCGAGGGACCGGGCGAGCATGAGGGCGAAGCGCTTTCGAGCGACGGCATGGTCACGATCGAGCGTCCCGGCGGCGGCGCCGACACGCGGATCTCGTGGCCCGGCTGTCTGTCCGAAGACGCGCTGTCATTGGTCCGCGTCGCCGATGCCGGGCTGGCGATCGAGGCGGCAGCGGCGGGGCTGGGGCGCGCGACGGTGCCCGAATTGCTGGTGCGCAGCGACCTGGCGAACGGGCGGGTGGTGATGATCGGCGAGCCCAAATCCTATCCGGCGGGCTATTGGATGGTCGCGCCGCTGCCGCAATGGCGGCAAAAGAAGGTGCGCGCGCTGGTCGACGCGCTGGCGGCGTGAACGTGGTTCCGGCGCGCGACACGCCGGTGCTCAAGACCCGGCGGTTGCGGCTGCGCCCGCGCACCCCCGCCGATGCCGAGGCGCTGCACCCGAGCTATGCCGATGCCGAGCTGATGCACTGGTGGTCGCACGGGCCGCACACCAGCATCGAGCAGACGCGCGAGGCCTTTGCGCGGAGCGACAATGGCTGGCGCTGCTGGATCGTAACCCTGAAGGGCGACGACACCGCGATCGGCTTCGTCGGCGCGGCGGAGAAGCGGCAGGGCGGGGTGACCGAAATCGGCTATATGCTCGCGCGCGCGCATTGGGGCACCGGGATCGCGCGCGAGGCGGTGAGCGCGGTCATCACCCGGCTGTTCGCCGAGGGGCAACGGCGCGTCTATGCCGATACCGATCCCGACAATGCGGCGTCGCGCGGGCTGCTCGAACGGCTGGGCTTCCAGCTCGAAGGGCGGCTGCGCGGCGAATGGGAAACGCATATCGGCGTGCGCGATACGACGCTGTACGGCTTGCTGCGACAGGAATGGCGCGGCTGACCCGCTCCCTCTGGCCGGGAGGAAGCGGGGAAGGTTCAGCGCGCTGCGGTCTGGATCGGTGCCGCGACCAGCGGCTTGTCGATGCGGAAATTGACCGGGCGTCCCTCGACATTGCCGCGGACGGTGCGACCGCGCACGACGAAGCGGAAATTGTCGCCCTGCGGCAGGGTGCGACCGGTGAGGACGACGGCATCCTCCTGGCGATCGATCGTATAGGCATAGGTCTGGCCGTCGCGCGTGAACTTGTCCTGGCGAACGTCGTCGGCAAGCGCGGGGGCGGCGATGAGCGTTGCTGCGAGTGCTGCTGCGAGTTTGATGGTCATGTGCGATCTCCCTGGGGCGGAAATGTTCGCCTTCGATCGACATCCTCTCTCGCCCCGATATTGTTGCAGCGCAGCAAGTGCGGCAATCGCAAAGATCGGCGGTGCGGTTGCAGTCGATGCATCTGGGCGCGCCGATGCACTGCATCCTTCTGCCGCCAGCCACGTTGGGAACGTGGCAGCAAGGGGCGACGATGCGGAAGTTATGGTTCATCACCAATCCCAGTTCGGGGTCGGCGACCAAGGAAAAATGCGACGCGATCGAGGCGGTGTTCGACGAACGCGGCCTGGTGATTGCGGGGCGCACCGGCTTTCCCGATGAAAAGCTGCCGAGCGGCGAGCAACTGGACGCCGCGGGCGCCGATACCGTGGTGCTGTTCGCAGGCGACGGGACGATCAACGCCGCGCTGTGCGCGCTCGCCGATTGGGACGGTGCATTCCTTATCCTGCCCGGCGGCACGATGAACCTGCTCGCCAAGCGGCTGCACGACACGCTCGATCCGCACGCGATCATCGCCGCGGCGCACGACAACGACCGACGGGTGGCGCTGCCCTATATCGAGGCGGGCGAGCATCGTGCGTTCGTCGGCCTCATCATCGGACCCGCGGCGCAATGGTTTCGCGCGCGCGAGGCGGTGCGCCAGCGGCGCGTCTTCGCGCTGGTGCGCGCGATGCGGCATGCCTGGGGGCGGACCTTCGGTGCCGGCGTGCGCGTCAGCGGATCGGTGAAGCTGCGGCGGCGCTACCAGGCGGTGTTCGTGACGCCGGACGAACGCGGGCTCGACGTCGCGGGCGTCGATGCGCGCGACTGGCGGGCGATCGCGGATCTCGGCTGGGGCTGGATCGGCGGCGACTGGGCCGAGGCGCGCGCGGTGACGCACACGCTGTCGGCGCATCTGCGGATCGAGGGCGATCGCCCGGTGCTGGCGCTGTTCGACGGCGAGCCGCAGCGGCTCGATCCGGGGATGCGGATCACCGGCGGCATGAGCGGCCGCCATTTCATCGAGACACGCGCGCAGGGAGCAGCGGCATGACGGTTCGGCTTTTTCACGTCAGCGATCTGCATTTCGGTGCCGAGGACCAGTCGGCGCTCGACTGGTTCGCGGGAATCGTCCGCGACGAGGTGCCCGATGCGATCCTGATGACCGGCGACCTGACGCAAAGCGCGCGTGCGCACGAGTTCGAGGCGGCGGCAGCGTGGCTCGAGAGCCTCGACCGACCGGTGACGATCGAGGTCGGCAACCACGACCTGCCAGTGTACAACCCGGTGCAGCGGATGCTGCTGCCCTATCGCCGCTATCGCGCGCTGCAGCGTATGCTCGAACAGCCGCTCGACATCGCGGGGGTGACGATCGTCCCGCTGCGCACCACCGCGCGGCTCCAGCTGCGGCTCGACTGGTCGAAGGGGTTCGTCAGCCGGCGGCGGCTGGGCAAGGCAGTGAAGTCGATCGAAGCGGCCTCCGATGACGGGCTGGTGTTCGTCACTGCGCATCACCCGCTGATCGAGGCGGGCACGCGCACCCGTGCGAGCACGCGCGGCGGCGAGCGCGCGCTGTCGGCGCTGGTGAGGGCCGGCGCGCATGCGGTGCTGACGGGGCATGTCCACGACCCGTTCGACATCGATCACCGCCACGAGGGGCGCGAGGTACGGCTGATCGGCGCGGGAACGCTGTCCGAACGCGTGCGCGAGACAAGGCCGTCGTTCAACGAGATCCGGGTGGAGGGGCGCGCGTTCGAGACGATCGCGCGGGTGATGGATGCGCCCGACGAGCGATTGTGAGGCGGGGAAGCCCGGTCGGCTTCGGGTAGCGTTGTGCGCTCACCGAGGGACATCGCTTCCGCCCCCTCCGTCAGCCTTCGGCTGCCACCTCCCCCTGGCAGGGGAGGATTTAGGGGTCGTTCATCCTCCCCCGCCAGGGGGAGGTGGCGGTCGCTTCAGCGGCCGTCGGAGGGGGCGGATGGGGGGCGGCTGGAGGGGAGTAACCGTTCGCGGTAACCCGCGCCGCCCCGGAGATGCCGCGGGTCATGTTCCCCGAAGGGCATCGTGTCCGCCCCCTCCGTCAGCCTTCGGCTGCCACCTCCCCCTGGCGGGGGAGGATTTGGGGGCCTTCATCCTCCCCCGCCAGGGGGAGGTGGCGGCCGCTTTAGCGGCCGTCGGAGGGGGCGGATGGGGGGCGGCTTGAGGGGGAGTAACCGTTCGCGGTAACCCGCGCCGCCCCGGGGATGCCGCTGGTCCTGTTCCCCGAAGGGCATCGCTTCCTCCCCCTCCGTCGGCCTACGGCTGCCAACTCTCCCTGGCGGGGGAGGATTGGGGGTCGTTCATTCTCCCCCGCCAGGGGGAGGTGGCGGTCGCTTCAGCGGCCGTCGGAGGGGGCGGATGGGGGGCGGCTTGAGGGGGAGTCACCGTTCGCGGTAACCCGCGCCGCCCCGAGGATGTCGCTGGTCCTGTTCCCCGAAGGGCGTCGCTTCCTCCCCCTCCGTCAGCCTACGGCTGCTACCTCCCCCTGGCGGGGGAGGATTTGGGGGTCCTTCATCCTCCCCCGCCAGGGGGAGGTGGCGGTCGCTTTAGCGGCCGTCGGAGGGGGCGGATGGGGGCGGCTTGAGGGGGAGTAACCGTTCGCGGTAACCCGCGCCGCCCCGAGGATGCCGCTGGTCATGTTCCCCGAAGGGCATCGCTTCCTCCCCCTCCGTCAGCCTTCGGCTGCCACCTCCCCCTGGCGGGGGAGGATTTGGGGGTCCTTCATCCTCCCCCGCAGGGGGAGGTGGCGGCCGCTTTAGCGGCCGTCGGAGGGGGCGGATGGGGGGCGGCTTGAGGGGGAGTAACCGTTCGCGGTAACCCGCGCCGCCCCGGGGATGCCGCTGGTCATGTTCCCCGAAGGGCATCGTGTCCGCCCCCTCCGTCAGCCTACGGCTGCCACCTCCCCCTGGCGGGGGAGGATTCGGGGGCCTTCATCCTCCCCCGCCAGGAGGAGGTGGCGGTCGCTTTAGCGGCCGTCGGAGGGGGAGGATGGGGAACCGCCCGGTAATTACCGCTCGCGCACCCCGATCAGCGTGCCCTTGGTACCCTTGTTCACCAGGTCGAAGCGGAAGTTCGGCCAGCGCTCGCGCCAGCGCGCCGCGACGATCCGCTCGCCGGGGCGGGCGGCGTCGTCGAGCAGGACGGTGCCGCCCACCGGCAGCCGGTCGAACAGCGTCTCGGCGGCGCCGCGGACATAGGGGTGGATCGTCCAGGGCGGCCCGTCGATCACCAGCATGTCGATCTGCTCGGGCAGCGGGCCGTGGTCGTACCAGATCCCCGGCCAGTCGCCCGGCGCCTGTCGCAACGGGGTCGCGCGCATTTCGGCGTCGACGCCGTGCTCATGCAGCCATTCGCGCGTCGCGGCGATGAAGTCGCCATGCTGGTCGCAGCTGATCAGATGCCCGCCGCCATTTTGCTGGAGCGCCTTGGCGACCACCAGGCTCGACGCGCCGGCGCCGAGTTCGAGCACGGTCTTGGGGCGGTTGCGCTCGATATGATCGACGATCAGCGTCAGGAATCCGGTATCGGCCTTCCAGCTGCCGAGGTTGGGCAGCGCGTCGGGGGCGAGCTCGAGCCGCTCGAGCAGCGCCTGCTTCACCGCGCGCGACCCGCCCGACAGGCTGCGCGCGAGCCACGGCCATTGCACCGCGAAAAAGGCGACGACGAAGGCGCGATCGACGAAGCGGCGCTTCACGTCGTCGGGCCACATGCCGTCGGTCCGCGGCAGATAGGAGGTGGTTTCACGCGTAGTCATGGGTCGTTCCGATCGCGATCCGATCGGGCGATCGGGCGCGCCGGTGTTCGTGCAAAGGCCATGCGGCGTCAATCATCCACGGCGCAAACCGTGCTCGCTTGGCCGCAACCGCGCAGGAAAAAGGGGCGATTCGTCGCCGAACCGCCCCCCATTCGGTCTTGCCGTGCGATCAGAAGCGGATCGCGACCGTCCCGCGCAGCGTCGCGTTGCGGATATCGTCGCGCTCGATCGTGCGCTCGGCGGCGATCGTCGCGCTCACGCGCTCGCTGCCGAAGGTGAAGCCGCCGCTGATCTCGGCCCAGTCGCGATCGGTCGAGGGCAGCGAGAACAATGCCGCGTTGCCGATCCCGTTCACGAAGTTCGCGCCGAACGCGCCGGGCGCATCGAGGAACTCGTGGACATAGTTCGCCGACACGAAGGGCTTCACGGCTCCGAGCACCGCGTTGGCGCTGGCACCCGCACGCCCCTGGACGCTGTCGAAGCTGCCGAGGTTGTAGCGCAGCGCCGGCCCGCCGCCTTCTTCGGCGACGTTGGTGAAGCCGATATGGCTGTAGCGCAGCGACGCGCGCGGCTTGAAGCTGACGCCGCCCGATTCGGCGAGCAGGCCGATGCCGCCCTCGCTCGAGAAGGTGAAGGCGTTTTCTTCGGAGGTCAGCGTGAAGCTGTTGGCGCCGATCGCGCCCAGCCGGCTGCTGTCGACCTTGAACACGCCGGCGCTTGCCTGCGCATCGACCACCAGCGCGCCCATACGCGTGCTGCCATAGAAGGTGCCCTGGAACAGCTCGCTGCCCGCCGAATCACCCGCCGCAACGGTGGTGCCGTTGAGGTCCGAATAGGTGAGGCCGAAGCCAAGCGTCGTCGCCTCGTCCATCAGATGCTCGACGCCCGCGGCGATGAAGAAGCCGTCGAACTGGTTGCGGCCGAAGCGCTGGACGCTGGGCAGGCCGACGCCGTTGCCGTCGATATAGCCGCCCGCCAGATACACCGCGACGCTATCGGGCAGCACGCCCTCCTGCACCATCGCCCCGCTACCAACATCGCTGTCGACCATCCCGGCCAGGTTCATGCTGGTCGCCGCGACCGAGGCGAGCTGCACCGGCTTGCCGTACATCGCCAGCGTGCCGCCCTGGCCGCCATCGGCGATGTTGTTGATGCGATCGCGGAAGAAGCGCGAGGCGGTGTCGGTCGCCACCGTGCCCATCTGGCTCATCAGCGGCGCGGTGCGCGGGGCGAGGTTTTCGAGTTGGGCGCGGATCGTGCCCTGGTTCTGCAGATCGAATTCGCCGTACAGCCCCGACAGCGCGGCATAGTTCGACCGGTTCTGGTCGAGCAGCCGTGCATAGGCGGTCTGCACCCCAGACGAGCGGTCGACGACGTTCGCGTACAGCCCCGCGTGGATCCGCATCGTCACCGCGTTCGGACCATAGGCCAGGATCGGCGTCAGGATCGCGCTGAACGCGCCCGGCGTGTTGCTGAACCGACCGGTCACCCCGCCCGCGGCGGTCAGGATCGTGTAGGCATCGCCGTCGCGCGGACGATAGCCTGTCACCGTCTGGAAGCCGACGGTGCCGCCGAGCGTCGCCAGCCCGGTCTGGCCGCTGCCAGCAACGACGGCGACGCGATCGGATACGCCCGCACCGGCCAAATCGACCAGATATTGGCTGCCCGATGCCAGCACCAAATTGCCCGCGATCGTCAGCGTGCCGGTGGTGCCCATCGTGCCCGGCGCGATGCGGCCGAGCATGCTGGTGAGGAACGGCGCGTTGATCCGCCCGCTGCCCATCAGCGCGCCACCCATCAACGTATAATCACCGACGGTGGTCAGCGTGCCGTTGATGGTGTTCACCCCTGCGAACTGGGTGGTGTTGATCAGCGTGGTGAGCGAAGCACCCGACGCGATCGTCAGCCCCGATGAGGCGCCGCCCAGCGTCAGCCGGTCGATCACGATGTTGGCGCCCGACAGCGTCGTGGTGCCCGCCGCGGTGAGCGTAACGTCGTAATATTGCGCGCGCGCGCCGGTCGCGCGGACCGGATCGACGTTGTTGGGGACGAAGTTGGTCGCGCCCGGCAGGCCGTTGACCAAGGTGGGGGCGGGAGGCGCTACCGCCGGGGCGTGCGGCGACAGTTCGACGCCGTCGAAGCCTGCGCCTGCCGCGGCGTCCTGGGCGACCACGGCGCTGCCGGCATTGTTGCCTGCAGTGCCGATCGGGTTGGCGGTGATCGACGTCTGGCCGTTGCGGGTGTCGAGGCACTCGCTGGAGACGCGGTCCTGGAAGCAGATCTGGCCGAAATCGCCGCTGGTGCCGGTCTTCTGCTCGCCGGTCAGCCCGGGGATGCCGTTGACGACCTGGCCGCCGACGAGGACGTTATACGCGGGATCGAGCGTGGTGAGCCAGTGGTTGGCGTCGGTCCAGGCGCCGTCGCCGGCCTTGGTGGTGACGTAATGATACGGGTTATTGCCCGCGATCCAGTCCCAATAGAGATAGAGCGGCTGGTAGAAGCCGACGGTGCCATAGCCGTTCGCGGGCTGCGCGGCGAAGAAGCGGTCATAGCCGCCCGACAGCACGCCGATCACCATCTGCTTGGCAAAGTTCTGCAGCACCAGCGGGCCACCCGAATCGCCCTGCGAGGTGCCGCCTTCGGTGACGACGCCGTTGGTGACGCGCGCATTGTCGCGGAAGGCGTTGAAGTCGAACGGGCTGGCGCCGGCCTGGCCGCGGCGCGGATCGTCGAAATCGAGGAAGTACAGGTTCTGCGTGAGGCCGTTGGCTGGCCCGCCGAACAGGAAGCCTTCGAAGGTCTGGAGGTCGGTCAGCGCGCCGAGGATGTTCTCGGCCGAGCGGCGACGAAAATCGCTGCCGAGCCGCCCGGTCGAACCGGTGCCGTTATTGCCATAGCCATATTGCGCGACGTTGTAGCCGGTGCCGTTCTGGGCGGTGATCGTGCCGGGGGCGGGCAGCGGCGAGAACAGCACCGCCCAGGTCGGGACGTTGGCGGCGGGTGTGTCGAGCGTCGCCAGCGCGACGTCGCCATAGAGGAAGCTGCGCGCGGCGGGCTCGAGCGACAACGGGTTATAGGCGACCTGGTTCACATTGTAGAGCGCCTGCGCGACGTTGGTCTGGAAGCGCCCGGCGCCACCGGGTCCGCCGAGCAGCCAGCGGACCAGTTCGTCGGTCTGGCCGGCAGCGTTGGCACGGGTGTTTGTCTCGAACCCGAAGGCGATACCGGTGCCGCCCGAAGCCTGGCCATAGGCGGTTGCCGGGCGGCCGTTCACGCAGTGCGCCGCGAACAGCACGGTGCGGGGGTTGATCAAGGTGCCGGTGCACAACCCTACCGATCCGCCGCCGCCATCGGTGACCATCTGGCCGATGCCGGTGATGTTCACCGGGTCGCGCGCCGTGGTCGGGGTGGCGGGGTCGGCGACCAGAATGTCGGGCTCGGGCGCGATCTGCACCGTGAGCGGTGGCGGCGTGACGTTGCTGTGCGGTGCCAGCTCGGCTTCGGCGCGATCGGGCAGGCCGATCGAGATCGGCGCGGCGTGCGGCGACAGTTCGGCGGTGCCCGGCGTCAGATAACCACTGCGCAGCCCCGAAAACTCGGTTTGCTGTGCTTGGGCGGGCAGCGCGGCGATAGTGCCGGCAAGTGCAACCGAGCCCAGCAGTGCCCGGCGCGTGGCGACGCAACGCGAAACCGAAGTAAACCCCGTGAATGACATTATATTCCCCCTAAACGCTTATATGGGGAAACAATCACTTGTTCGTCGGGCGGTTGTCAAGCGAGGCTAACGGACCATTAAGCCGCAGTATTCGGACCTGCCGAGGGCGGGACTGTGGCGGCAATGTCACGAAGACAAAAAAAGGGCGACCCGTTGCCGGATCGCCCCCTTTTCGCAGCCATGAAGGCCGAATCAGCGCTTCGAGAACTGGAAGCTGCGGCGGGCCTTGGCCTTGCCGTACTTCTTGCGCTCGACTGCGCGGCTGTCGCGGGTCAGGAAGCCTGCTGCCTTCACCGGCGCGCGAAGCACTGGTTCATAGCGGGTCAGCGCCTGTGCGATGCCGTGCTTGACCGCGCCGGCCTGGCCCGAAAGGCCACCGCCCTTGACGGTGCACATCACGTCATACTGATCGGTGCGATCGGCGACTTCAAACACCTGGCTGATCACCAGACGCAGCGTCGGACGTGCGAAATACACTTCCTGGTCGCGCCCGTTGACGACGATCTTGCCCGAACCCGGCTTCAGCCAGACGCGTGCGACGGCGTCCTTGCGGCGACCGGTCGCATAGGCGCGGCCGTACTGGTCGATGATCTGCTCACGCAGCGGGGTGTTCGAATAGACGGGAGCGGCTGGCTGCTGCTCGTCACCGGTGGTGGTGGCTTCGCCATTCTGCGGCTGCTGCTCGCCGACGGGCTGGCCCGCTGCGATTGCGCCGAGGTCGGCCAGGGACTGGCGGTTATCGGACATTATGCGCCCACCTTGTTCTTACGGTTCATGCTGCCGATGTCGAGGACTTCGGGGTTCTGCGCCTCGTGCGGATGCTCGGTGCCCTTGAAGATGCGCAGGTTGCGCATCTGCTGGCGGCCAAGCGGACCGCGCGGGATCATCCGCTCGATCGCCTTTTCGAGCACGCGCTCGGGGAAACGACCTTCGAGCACCTTGGCTGCGGTCACTTCCTTGATGCCGCCGGCATAGCCGGTGTGCTTGTAATAGACCTTCTTCGCCGCCTTGCCGCCGGTGAAGCGAACCTTCTCGGCGTTGATGACGATGACATTGTCACCGCAATCGACATGCGGGGTGAAGCTGGTCTTGTGCTTGCCGCGAAGCACGTTGGCGATGATCGTCGCTGCACGACCGACCACCAGGCCGTCGGCATCGACAATATGCCACTTCTTTTCCACCTCAGCCGGCTTCACCGACTTGGTGGTCTTCATGAGCGCCTTCATGGGGCTTGGACCTTATGTGAGTATAAACGCAAGCCGCCGCCCCGGTGGAGGCGGCGTCGTGGCAGCGCTAATGCGCAGAAGGCGGCTGGAAGTCAAGGCAACCGGGCGATTGCTGACGGGTATCGGGATACCCTATGCCGCGCGAGCGGTCAGTCGCCGGTCGATTCGTCGATCCATTCGAGCACGGCTTCGCTGGTGGCGGCGGGCCATAATTCGATCGCGGGGGTGTCGTAGCTGTGGAGCTGGGTGATGCGGTCGCGCAGCGCCAGCGCCTGCTCCATCCCGGTCTTGAATAGCACCGGCACCTCGATCTCGGTCTCGATATTGTCCTTCCAGCGATAGATCGAGGTGCACGACTGCATGACGTTGGCGCAGGCCGCCAGCCGCTCCTCGATCACGGCGCGCGCGACCGATTCGGCTTCCTCGGCAGTGCCGAAGGTGACGTGGAGCAGCGCGAGGTCGCTCATGCCGTGCGCCGTCCGGCGGCATGCGCGCCCCACGCGGCAGACGCGACCAGCAGCGCGCCGACGACCTGATGCGTCACCGCGGCGTGGAAGTTCACCCCGCTCATCACCGTTGCGATGCCGAGCAACACCTGGATGCCGACCGCGCTGTGAATCGCGATCGATGCCGGACGGTTGCCCGCACCCTTGGCTGCGCGCGCGAGCATCACCATCGCCACCAAGGCGACCAATGCCCACCAGCGGTGGATGAAGTGGATCGCCCAAGGGTCGTTCACCAGCGCCGAAAGCACGCCGCCACTGGTATCGACCCGCGGCACCAGCCGCCCGTTCATCAGCGGCCATTCGCTGGTCACCAGTCCGGCGTTCATTCCCGCGACGAACGCGCCGAACACCAATTGGAACAGCAACACGCCGCCGGTGACCACCGCCACCTTCGTGAGGCGTGCGGCGGGCGCGGCGGGGTCGCGCGCCAGGCGCCGCATGTCGAGCGCGGTCCACACGACCGCGGCGAGGATCGCCAGCGCCATGTTGAGGTGCACCGCGAGCCGGAAATGGCTGACGTCGGTGCGCTCGGCGAGGCCCGAGGTGACCATCCACCAGCCGACCACGCCCTGCATCCCACCGGCGATCAGCAGCAGCACCAGCCGCCGCGCATAGCCCCTAGGGATCTGCCGCCGCACCGCGAACCATAGCAGCGGCAGCGCGAAGGCAAGGCCGATCACACGGCCGAGCAACCGGTGGATATATTCCCAGAAATAGATGAACTTGAAATCGGCCAGGCTCATCCCGGCATTGATCTCGCGATATTCGGGGGTCGCCTGGTACTTCGCGAACTCGCTCGCCCATGCCGCGTCGTTCAGCGGCGGGACCGCGCCCGACACCGGCTTCCATTCGGTGATCGACAGCCCCGATTCGGTCAGCCGCGTGATCCCGCCGACCGCGACCATCAGCACGATCAACAGCGCGACGGTCCAGAGCCAGGTGGCGATCGCCGCGGGGCGCGCGGCGGTGCGCGCCGAAGTGGCGGGCAGGGCGGAGGGGGAGGCGATATGCGACACGATCGGGCCTTTAGCGTTTCGCGCATCGGGCGTCGATGGCGACTGGTGCGCATATGGGGCGTGCGTGCGCGATGTCGCTGCGGGCCAAAGCCGGTAGCGGGCACCGGCAACAGAAAAATCGCCGATGTGATGTTGTAACCTTGCCCATGCTGGCCTAGATGGCAGCCATGGCCAGTCGCATCGCTTCCCGTTTCGCCGCTGATGGCATGCTCGATCGCATCGCGATCGGCGTGTCGGCGCTGTGCGTGATGCATTGCCTTGCCAGCGCCGCGGTGCTGGCGTTGCTGTCGACCGTCGCGGGCGAATTCGTTGCCGATTGGGTGCACGAACTGGGGCTGGGGATCGCGATCCTGCTCGGCGCGGTCGCGCTGGGGCGCGGCATCGTGAAGCATGGCTATATCATGCCGCCGGCGATCGGCGCGCTGGGCCTGGGCATCATGGGCGGCGCGATGACGCTGCCGCACGGATCGGGCGAGATCGTCTGGACGATGATCGGCGTCGGCATCCTGGCGCTTGGCCACGATCTCAACCGCCGCGCGGTGATCTGACCGGCTTGCTTGCCGCGCGGGCCGCTCGCGCTTACATCCCGATCATGCATTCGCACGACCATCACGAGCCGCAGGGCGACGACCTAACGGCCGCTGCGCGCAACACGCTCGAGCAGGCGGGCGAGCAATGGACCGCGATGCGCGAACGCATCTTCCAGACGCTCGCCGGGTTCGAAAAGCCTGCCTCTGCCTATGACATCGCCGAGGCCGTATCGAAGAGCGAGGGTCGGCGGATCGCCGCCAACAGCGTCTATCGCATCCTCGACCTGTTCGTGCAGGCGAACCTGGCGCGCCGTGTCGAGAGCGCGAACGCCTATGTCGCGAATTCGCACCCCGGCTGCCTGCATGACTGCATCTTCCTGGTGTGCGACCAATGCGGCCAGACCACGCATATCGACGACGACAAGATCACCGGTTCGGTACGCTCGGCGGCGACCGATTCGGGCTTTTCGCCGACGCGCCCAGTGATCGAAGTGCGCGGGACATGCGCCGATTGCACGGCTTAATCACAATCAACGCAATACGGCAGTAACATTCGACACGTCCGAAGCGACGCGGTACACCACCATGATGGTAGACGTATCTGCGACCCCGCTGCTCGACACGGTTGATGTTCCGGCCGACCTGCGAAAGCTCAAGCCAGCCGATCTGCGCCAATTGGCCGACGAGCTGCGCCACGAAACGATTTCGGCGGTCGGCACGACCGGCGGGCATTTGGGATCGGGGCTCGGCGTCGTCGAGCTGACCGTTGCGATCCATTATGTGTTCAACACCCCGGTCGACCGACTGGTGTGGGACGTGGGCCACCAATGCTATCCGCACAAGATTCTGACCGGGCGGCGCGACCGGATCCGCACGCTGCGGATGGGCGGGGGCCTCAGCGGCTTCACCAAGCGCGCCGAGAGCGAATATGACCCGTTCGGCGCGGCGCACAGCTCGACCTCGATCTCGGCGGCGCTGGGCTTTGCGGTCGCCAACAAGCTGGCGGGAACGCCGGGCAAGGGCATCGCGGTCATCGGCGACGGATCGATGTCGGCGGGCATGGCCTATGAGGCGATGAACAATGCCGAGCAGGCAGGCAACCGGCTGGTGGTGATCCTCAACGACAACGACATGTCGATCGCGCCGCCGGTCGGCGGGCTTTCGGCCTATCTCAGCCGGATCGTGTCGAGCCGCGAGTTCCTGGGGCTGCGCGAGACGCTCAAGAAATTCGCGCGCCGCCTGCCACGCCCGATGCACGCCGCTGCGCGCAAGACCGACGAGTTCGCGCGCGGGCTGACGATGGGCGGCACGCTGTTCGAGGAGCTGGGCTTTTATTATGTCGGCCCGATCGACGGGCATAATCTCGATCACCTGATCCCGGTGCTCGAAAATGTCCGCGATGCCGAGGAAGGCCCGATCCTGGTCCATGTCGTGACCAAGAAGGGCAAGGGCTATGCCCCCGCCGAGGAATCGGCGGACAAATATCATGGCGTCCAGAAGTTCGACGTCATCACCGGCGCGCAGGCCAAGGCACCGCCGGGGCCGCCAAGCTATCAGAACGTGTTCGGCGAGACGCTGGCGAAGCTGGCCGAGACCGACGAGCGCATCTGCGCGATCACCGCGGCGATGCCCGGCGGGACCGGGGTCGACAAGTTCGCCGCGGCACATCCGACGCGGGCGTTCGACGTCGGGATCGCCGAGCAGCATGCGGTGACCTTCGCCGCCGGCCTTGCAGCGCAGGGGATGCGCCCGTTCTGCGCGATCTATTCGACCTTCCTCCAGCGCGCCTATGACCAGGTGGTGCATGACGTCGCGATCCAGAACCTGCCGGTGCGATTTGCGATCGATCGTGCGGGACTGGTGGGGGCCGATGGCTGTACCCATGCCGGCTCGTTCGACGTCACTTACCTTGCGACCTTGCCGAATTTCGTCATCATGGCGCCCGCCGACGAAGCCGAATTGGTCCACATGACCTATACGGCGGTCTGCCACGACAGCGGCCCGATCGCGCTACGCTACCCGCGCGGCAACGGCACCGGCGTCGCGCTGCCCGAGACGCCCGAGCTGCTCGAGATCGGCAAGGGGCGGATCGTGCGCGAGGGCAAGACCGTGGCGATCCTGTCGCTCGGCACCCGGCTCGAAGAGGCGATGAAGGCCGCCGAGACGCTCGAGGCCAAGGGGCTGTCGACCACCGTCGCCGATCTTCGCTTCGCCAAGCCGCTAGACGAGGCGATGATTCGACGGCTGCTGACGACGCACGAAGTCGCGGTGACGATCGAGGAAAATGCGGTCGGTGGCCTTGGCGCGCACGTGCTGACGCTGGCGAGCGATCAGGGGCTGATCGATGGCGGGTTGAAGCTGCGCACGATGCGGCTGCCCGACATCTTCCAGGACCAGGACAAGCCCGACAAGCAATATGACGAGGCGCGGCTGAACGCGGTGCATATCGTCGAGACGGTGCTGAAGGCGCTGCGGCACAATGAGGATGTAGGCCGGATTGGGGATGCGCGGGCTTAGGGTTTGCCGTTCGCGCCGGTCCGTTCGTGCTGAGTAGCTGCTGAGCCCTTCGACCAGCTCAGGACAGGCGTGTCGAAGCGGCGTATCGAAGCACCGGTGTGTTTGGCGCCATGTCCTTCGATACGGGCCTTCGCCTTCGCTCAGTCCCTACTCAGGACGAACGGGGTTTGGGTGTTCTAGCCCGACCGATCAAAAGCCTATTCCTCGCCCTTTAGGGGGAGGGGGACCGCGAAGCGGTGGAGGGGCTGCCGCGAGCGTGGCGCTCGTGGCGGGCCCCCTCCGTCAGCCCGACGGGCTGCCACCTCCCCCTGAAGGGGGAGGATGGGCCTGGACGAAAGCTACCCTTGCAGTTGCGAATGGTTCGCGCTAGCGGTTGCGAATGGTTCTCAGCCGCACCTTCGCCGCATGACCGGCCGGACGATCCGCGGCTGGGTGGTCGTGCACAGCTGGTCGAGCCTGGTATGCACCGCCTTCCTGCTGATGCTCTGCGTCACCGGGTTGCCGCTGATCTTCCACCACGAGATCGACGAATTGCTCGACGACCAGCCGCCGATCGCCGCGATGCCGGCGGGGACGCCGCTCCAGTCGCTCGATACGATCATGGCGCGCGCGCTGGCCGATCGGTCGGGCGAGGTGGGGCTGTACATGAGCTTCGACGAGGATCGCCCGGTCGTGAACGTCACCACCGGCCCCTCGCCCGATGCCGGCGGGGCCGAGATGACGCTGACCGCCTATGACCAGCGCGACGGGTCGCTGGTCGGCGCGATCGCGCAGGACGGGGTGATGGACTTCATCCTGCAGCTACACACCGACATGTTCGCCGGGCTGCCGGGGATGTTGTTCCTGGGCGCGATGGGGGTGTTGTTCCTCGCCGCGATCGTCTCGGGCGTCGTCCTCTACGCGCCGTTCATGCGCAAGCTCGACTTCGGTACCGTCCGCACCGGCCGCGCGCGGCGGACCAAGTGGCTCGACTATCATAATCTGCTCGGGGTCGTCGTGCTCGCCTGGGCGAGCGTCGTCGGGCTCACCGGGGTGATCAACACGCTCGCCGAGCCGATCATCGCGCAATGGCGCAGCGACGACCTGGCAGCCATCACCCGCGAACATGACGCGCGCGGCCTGCCCGTGCCGACGCGGCTCGCATCGATCAACGCCGCGGTCGAGACCGCCAAGGCGGCGGTGCCCGGCAGCCGGGTGCAGTTCGTCGCCTTTCCCGGCGTCGCTTACAGCAGCCGCCAGCATTATGCGGTGTTCCTGCAGGGCGATACGCCGCTGACCAAGGGGCTGTTGACGCCGGCGCTGGTCGATGCGCGTACCGGCGCGCTGGCGGCGGTGCGGCCGATGCCCTGGTATGTCCAGGCGCTGCAATTGTCGCAGCCGCTGCACTTCGGCGATTATGGCGCGCTGCCGCTCAAGATCCTGTGGGCGGTGCTCGACCTGTTCACGATCCTGGTGCTGGGGTCGGGGCTGTATCTGTGGTTCGCCAAGCGCCACGCATCGAGCGAGGCGAAGGCGCGCGAGGTCGAAAGCGGCGGCGTGCTGGTGCCGGCTGAATGAGCGGGGTGATGCAACGTCCGCGTTCGCGATCGACCGGCGCGATCTTCGTCGTGCCGCTGTTGCTGGCGGTGGCGAGCATGATCGGGCTGGTGGCGGCGCTGCTGGGCGACGGGGTGGCCGACATCGTGTCGTGGGTCGCCTTGGGGTTGCCGGTGGCGGCGGTGGTTTGGGCGATGCGGTTCCGGCGCGGATAGGGGGCAAGGCCCCGTTTGCTTGAAACGAACGGGGTTCGGACAGGCCCTCACCCTTCCGGCGCTGCGCGCCTCCCTCCCTCTCCCGCAGACGGGAGAGGATATTTTCTATTGGGGATTTTCGATGAAGTTCGTTTTGCTTGCCGGTTGCTGTCTGTTTGCCGCCACTGTCGCACATGCGCAGGAGGCGCCGCGCGACGACGACGACATCGTCATTACCGCGCAGGCCGATAACCAGACGCAGGTGATTCGCGGGGGGCAGGTCGGCGTGCTGGGCGACAAGGCCGCCGAGGACGTGCCGTTCAGCATCCGCGCCTATGGCGAGACGCTGATCCTCAACCAGCAGCCGCTGACGCTGGGGCAGGTGCTCGAAAACGATCCCTCGGTGCGCGCGAGCTATGGCTTCGGCAACGCCGCCGAACTGTTCGTCATCCGCGGCTTCCCGCTGTTCGGCGACGATATCGGTCTCGACGGGCTGTACGGCATGGCGCCGCGGCAGCTGATCTCGCCTGAATTGTATGAGCAGGTGCAGATATTGAACGGCGCGAGTGCCTTCCTCAACGGCGCGGCGCCGGGTGGGACTGGGATCGGTGGCAGCGTGAACCTGACCCTCAAGCGCGCTGGCGATCGTCCGCTGACGCGGGTGACGGGCAATTTCAGCGAGGGCGCGCATTTCGGCGGTGCGGTCGATGTGTCGCGGCGCTTCGGCGCGGGGGGCGAGTTCGGGGTGCGGATCAACGGCGCGTATCGTGCGGGCGACGTCAGCGTGAATGACGAGTTTCGTCGCTCGGCGGTGATCGGTGCCGGCTTCGACTGGCGCGGCGAGCGGGCACGGCTGTCGCTCGACCTGGCCTATCAGCGGCTCGAAGTGCGCGGGCTTCGGCCCAAGGTGACCGTTACCGGGCTCACCAGCATTCCCGCGGTGCCGCGCGCCGATGCCAATTATGCGCAGCCCTGGACCTACACCGAATTGCGAGACGTGTTCGGGCTGGTGAAGGGCGAGTATGACCTCGCCGACAATGCGCTGCTGTACGCATCGTTCGGCGCGCGCGACGGGTCGGAGGACGGGATCTATAGCGGGCTGGCTGTTACCAACGCGGTGACCGGCGCGGCGACCGGCGACGCGCTGTTCGTGCCGCGCACCGACAATAACGAAGCCGCGCAAGCGGGGCTCCGGGTGAAGTTGGCGGCGGGCGGGATCAGCCACGAGATTAACTTCGGCGGGTCGATGTCGTGGCAGGTCAATCGCAACGCCTATGACTTCCTCGGCGGGTTCACCCGCTTTGCCACCAATTTGTACGATACCCCGGTGGTGCCGCTGCCGAGCACCGGCTTTGTCGGCGGTGACCTCGACGATCCGTTCGCGGTCTCGCGGGTGCGGCTGGGCAGCGCGTTCGTTTCGGATACGCTGGGGCTTTTCGACGATCGCGTGCTGCTGACCGCGGGGCTTCGGCTGCAGGCGATCAACGTGCGCGGCTATTCGTACACCGATGGTTCGCTGACCAGCGAATATGCCGAGGATGCGGTGACCCCGGTCGTCGGGCTGGTCGTCAAGCCGGTCGAAGGACTGTCGCTGTTCGCCAACCGGATCGAGGGGCTGGCGCAGGGCCCGACCGCGCCGACCACCGATCCGTTGATCGTCAACCCGGGCGAAGTGTTCGCGCCGTTCACATCGGCGCAATATGAGGTCGGCGGCAAGCTGACGCTGGGGCGGTTCAACGCCGGGGTGGCGGTATTCCAGATCGAACAGCCCAGCGCCTTTGCCCGGCCGATCGATCCCGCCGATCCCACCGGACCGCGAATCTTCGCGGTCGAGGGGGGACAGCGCCATCGCGGGGTGGAGCTGACGCTCGACGGCGAACTGGTCGATGGCTTGCGCTTCATCGGCGGCGCGTCGGTGATCCAGGCCAAGCTGCGCGAGACCGAGGGCGGAACGCTCGACGACAATACCGCGGTGGGCGTGCCCGACTATACGATCAACGCGAATGTCGAATGGGACACGCCGTTCATCCCCGGCTTCACGCTGACCGGGCGAGTGATCGATACCGGCAAACAGCAGGTCGATCGCGCCAACACGCTCGAGATTCCAGGCTGGACGCGCTTCGACCTTGGCGCACGCTATGTCGTTGCGGCGGCGCAGCGGCCGCTGACGCTGCGGCTCAACGTCGATAACGTCGCCAACGAACGCTATTGGCAGTCGGCTTTCGACAGCTTCTCGCCCAGCCTGTTGCAGGGAATGCCGCGGACGGTGAAGCTGTCGGCCTCGGTCGAGCTGTAGCGGAACAAAGCGCTGGTTTGGCTGCTTGTGGCGACCTAGAGGCCGATTTTGTTGTCGGCGGTCCAGGGGGAAACATGATCGAGCAGCCAACCACCGCCCAGCCGGCGGACAAGCAGTGGACGCCATCGCGGATCGCGCGGGCCGGAGTGATCTTGATCGCACTGGTCTGCTTGGCGATGCTGCTAATCTCGCTGACCAACCTGTTCCTGTTGATCTTCGCGGCGATCGTGCTGTCGGCGGTGTTCGAAACGCTCGCCAGCCTGATGCAGCGCTGGACGAAGTTGCCGCGCGGGCTCGCGCTGACCGCGGCGGTGCTGCTGATCCTGGGGAGCTTCATCGGCATCTTCGCGATGTTCGGCGCGCAGCTCGCCGCCGAGTTCGACACGATCCGCGAGAAGTTTCCCACCGCGCTCGAGGGAATCCAGCAACAGCTCGATAGCTGGGGCGTCGGCGGCCAGGCGCGCGAGCTGGTGGCCGGCGGGACGAAGGACCTGACCAGCGTGCTGCAGGGCGCGGGCGGCTATGCGCTGTCGGCGGGTAGCGGGCTGGCCGATTTCGCGCTGGTGCTGGTGGGGGCGATCTTCCTGGCGGTCGAGCCCGGCGTGTATCGCCGCGGGCTGGTGCTGCTGATGCCCGAGCGCGCCGAGGACGTGACCGAAGCAGCGCTCGACGATGCCGGGACCGCGCTCAAGGGCTGGATGATCGGGCAGCTAATGTCGATGGTGGTGGTCGCGGCGTTCACCGCGCTGGGGCTGTGGCTGCTCGGCGTGCCCGCGGCGGGCGGGCTGGGGCTGATCGCCGGGCTGCTCGACATCATCCCGTTCATCGGGCCGATCATCGCAGCGGTGCCCGCGGTGCTGCTGGCGTTCACGGTATCGCCCTCGACCGCCTTGTGGACCGTCGGGCTGTTCCTGCTGATCCAGCAAATCCAGGGCAATCTGCTCCAGCCGCTGATCCAGAAGCGCGCGGTCGACGTGCCGCCGGGGGTGCTGCTGTTCGCGGTCGCGGGCGCGGGTATCCTGTTCGGGCTGCTGGGCGTGCTGCTCGCAGCGCCGCTGACGGTGGTGATCTTCGTGTTGGTGCAGCGAATCTATGTGAAGACGCTGCTGGGCAAGCCGATCGAGACCGCCGCAGAAAAGGCCGACTGACGCCCGTCAGCGGCCGACGGTCGCCAGCACGCGCAGCGCCTGCGCGAGGTGCAAGCGTTCGACCATCCGGCCATCGAGGCGGATCGCGCCTTTGCCGGTGTGTTCGGGTAGCGCGAAGGCGTCGCGGATCGCTTCGGCCTCAGCGATCTCGGCTTCGCCGGGGCTGAACGCGCTGTTGCAGGCTGCGATCTGCGAGGGGTGGATCAGCGTCTTGCCGTCGAAGCCGAAGCGGCGGCCCTGTGCGCATTCGGCGGCGAGCCCTTCCGAATCGTCGATGCCGTTGAAGACGCCGTCGAGCGCGGCGAGGCCATGCGCGCGCGCCGCCGCGACGGTGGTGGCGAGGAAGGGGTGGAAGGGCAGGCGGTCGGTGCCGGGCTGCATCCCCATGTCCTTGGCGAGATCGTTGATGCCCATCACCAGCGCGGCGAGCCGCGGCGCTGCGGCTATCTGGCCCAGTGCGAGCAAGGCGGCGGGGGTCTCGATCATCGCCCATAGCGCTACGTCTTCGGACAGCAGCGCGGCGCAGGCGGCGAGGTCGGCGGGGCCGTTGACCTTGGGGAGCAGGATCGCGTGCGGTGGGGTTTCGGCGAGCGCGGCGAGGTCGGCGGCGGCCCATTCCGTGTCGAGCGCGTTGATCCGCACGACCAGTTCGCGCTCGCCGAAATCGCCCAGCGCGAGCGCTGTCACCGCCTGCGCGCGCGCGGCTTCCTTCGCCTCGGGCGCGACCGAGTCTTCGAGGTCGAGGATCACCACGTCGCAGGCTAGCGTGCGCGCCTTGGCGATCGCGCGGTCGTTCGAGGCGGGGAGGTACAGCGCGCTGCGGCGGGGGCGGGGGGTGTCGGTCATGGCGCGGGGATAGCATCGGGGGCGGGGGGATGCCTATGGGGGGCGGCTTCCTTCGCTCCCGTGCCTCCAAGTGCCGTCGCCCCAGCGAAAGCTGGGGCCTTCCCGTTTGGCAGGCCGCGCGTGCAAAATGGGGAGATCCCAGCTTTCGCTGGGATGACGGTCTGTGCAGGGCGCTACTTCATTCGCAACGCCAACCCCGCCGCTACCAGCGACACCGAATCCGCTGCCGCCGCCACCCGCTGGTTCAGCCGCCCCGCTTCATCGCGAAACCGGCGCGCCAGCGCGTTTTCGGGGACGATTCCCATGCCGACTTCGTTCGACACCAGCTTCACCGGACAGCGTGCGCTGGCCAGCGCCGCGACCAGTGCATCGGCGGCGGGCTCGATCGGGTGGTCGCCCAGCATCAGGTTGGTCAGCCACAAGGTGAGGCAGTCGACCAGCAGCACCGATCCGTCGCCACCCTCGCGTTCGATCGCGGCGGGCAGGTCGAGCGGGCATTCGACGGTGCGCCAGCGCGCGCCGCGATCGGCGATGTGGTGCGCGATCCGGTCGGTCATTTCGGCGTCGAACGCCTGTGCTGTCGCGAGATACACCAGTGTCCCCGGCAGCGCTTCGGCCGCGGCCTGCGCCAGCCGGCTCTTGCCCGATCGGGCGCCGCCGATGAAGAAATGTACGCGATCCAAGCCTCTTGCCTCCGCTTCGACCGCATATTAGGGGCGATCGGGTGACAGGTTCCCAGAGATGGGATCAAAAGGGAACCCGGAAGCGGCCAAGCCGTGATCCGGGGCTGTACCCGCAACTGTGACCGGCGAGCGTTCGCCCATCCATGCCACTGGACCCTTAGGGTCCGGGAAGGCGGGACGAACGTGGTGACCCGGGAGCCAGGAGACCTGCCTGTCACGGTCGGTCCTTCGCGCGGACGGGAATATCCGGGCGATCGAGGTTTTTTTCCTCGTGTGACGACACCGTTGGGGTGGCGCGCGTGGAGGGTTCCCACGATAGCATCATCGTGCCCGTCGGGCGCGCGACCCCTTGTTGTTGATAAGGGGAAGAACATGACTATCCGTACATATCCAAGCGCTTACCAGCACTGTTCGCTTTTTGCGGCCCAGCCAGTCCGTTCGTTTCGAGCGCAGTCGAGAAACGGTGATGGCATCCTGTGCGGCGAAAGTTTCTCGAATGCGCTCGAAACGAACGGGCTGAGGGCGAGCGCGGTGCTAGCAGCGCTGGCCATCGCTTTGGCCGCATCACCGGCTTACGCCCGCGACATTCCCGAAACCCCCGACGACACGATCGTTGTCACCGCCAACCGCAGCGAGCAGCCGCTCGACCGGGTCGGCCAGAGCATCAGCATCCTCGACGCCGAGGACATCGAAATCCGCCAGACGCAGGCGGTCGCCGATCTGATGCGGACGCTGCCCGGCGTCACCGTTACGCGCAACGGGGGGATCGGCACCTCGACATCGGTATCGATCCGCGGTGCCGATGGCGACCAGACCGTTGCGCTGATCGACGGGGTCAAGCTCAACGATCCCTCGTCGCCCGGTGGCGGGTTCAATTTCGGCAATCTGCTCGTCGGCAATATCCAGCGGATCGAGGTGCTGCGCGGGCCGTCATCGATCCTGTGGGGCAGCCAGGCGATCGGCGGCGTCGTCAATTTGCTGACCGCGCCGCCGACCGAGGCGCTGGCGGTGAATGCCCGCGCCGAAGTTGGCTGGCGCAACACCGGTCAGGCGGTCGCTAACATCTCGGGTAAGGCGGGGCCGTTGTCGGTGAGCGCGGGCGGCGGCTATTTTCGCAGCGACGGCATCTCGGCGTTCAGCGAGGCGCGCGGCGGCACCGAGCGCGACGGCTATCGCAACTGGGGTGCGAACCTGAACCTGAACCTGGCGCTGACCGACGCGATTTCGGTCGACGCGCGCGGCTATTATTCGGACGGGCGGGTCGAGATCGACGGCTTCGCCGCCCCCACCTTCGCGTTCGGCGATACCGAGGAATATAGCACGACGCGCGAGTTCGTCGGCTATGCGGGGCTCAATGCCGCGCTGTTCGAGGGGCGGTTCCGCAACCGGCTGGGCTTTGCCTATACCGATTCGGATCGCGGGAGCTTCGACCCCGCCGAGACCTTCGCGGCCAAGGGTCGCAACGAGCGGCTCGAATATCAGGGCGTCGTCGATATCGTCGCGGGCAGCCAGGCGACCTTCGGGATCGAGCGCGAAACCTCGCGCTTCACTTCGGCGAGCTATGGCGGCCCCGAGGCACGCGGGCGTGCACAGATCGACAGCGTCTATGGCCAGTTGGTGGCGACGCCGATTACCGGGCTGACGCTGACCGGCGGGCTGCGCCACGACGAGCATAACCGCTTCGGCGGCGCGACCACCGTGGGCGCGAGCGGGGTGTTCTCGCCCAATGACGGCGCGACGATCCTGCGCGCGAGCTATAGCGAGGGCTTCAAGGCGCCGTCGCTGTACCAGCTGCAGAGCGAGTACGGCAATCAGACGCTTCGGCCCGAACGCGCGCATGGGTGGGACGCCGGGGTGACGCAGCGGCTGCTCGATGGCGCGATCGAAGCGAGCGCCACCTATTTCCGGCGCGACAGCCAGGACCTGATCGTGTTCGTGTCGTGCAACGCGCCGCTGAGCGGCATCTGCGCCGGACGGCCGTTCGGCACTTACGACAATATCGCCGAGGCGACCTCGAAGGGCGTCGAGGTGGCGCTGGCGCTGCAGCCGGTGCCAGCGCTGCGCATGCAGGGGAGCTACACGCATATCGATGCGCGCAACCGTTCGCCGGGTGACGCCAATTTCGACCGGCGGCTGGCGCGGCGGCCGAGCGACAGCGTGACGACGACGGTCGATTACAGCTGGCCGTTCGGGCTGCAGACCGGGGCGACGCTGACTCATGTCGGCACCAGCTTCGACAATGCCAGCAACGCGCGGCGGATCGAGGGCTATGTGCTCGCCGACCTACGCGCGGCGCTGCCGGTGACGCGCAATGTCGAGCTGTACGGGCGCGTCGAGAATGTGTTCGACGAGCGGTATGAGACGCTGTTCCGCTACGGCACGTCAGGACGCGCTGCCTATGGCGGCGTTCGGGTGCGCTACTGATGGCGCAGGCCGCCCGCATCGCTTTCGCGTCGCCCGATATCACATGCTTTGCCGTGCATGGCGGGCGGATCGATGCCGCCCGGGCGGCCTATCCCGCGGTCGCCGACTGGATCGACCTTTCGACGGGGCTCAGTCCCTGGGCCTGGCCCGCGACGATCGACGCCTCGGCGCTGACGCATCTGCCGACGCCCGAGGCGTTGGATCGGCTCGAGGCGACCGCCGCTGCTGCGTTCGGCACGAGCGCGGCGCGCGTGGTGGCGGTGCCGGGCAGCGATCTGGCGCTGCGATTGCTGGGCCGGATGATCGGCGGGCATGCCGCGGTGGCGGGGCCGGGCTATTCGGGGCATCTGGCGATGTGGGCGGGGCGCGCGGTGGCTGCGGGGCTCGGGTCGCTTGGCGATAGCGCGCGCGCGGGCGAGACGGCGGTGGTCGCGCGGCCGAACAATCCCGACGGGCAGGTCGTTGATCTCGCGACGCTAGAACGCCTTGCCGAGCGCGACGACTGGCTGATCGTCGACGAAGCCTTTGTCGACGCAACGCCCGAGCTGAGCCTGGCGGGGCAGGCATGGGATTCGCTGATCGTGCTTCGGTCGTTCGGCAAATTCTATGGGCTTGCCGGGGTGCGGCTGGGGTTCGTGATCGCGCCACCGGCGATCGTCCAGGGGCTGCGCGAGCTGCTTGGCGACTGGCCGGTGTCGGGGCCGGCGATCGCGATCGGGACGGCGGCCTATGCCGATCGCGCTTGGGCGGCGATGCAGGCGGCGCGGCTGACCGAGGCGGCGGCGCGGCTCGATGCGCTGCTTGCCGGCGCGGGGCTGCGCGTGGCGGGTGGCACCGCGTTGTTCCGGCTGATCGAGACGCCGCACGCGTACGCGCTGTTCGACCATCTGGCGCGAAGCGGCATCCTCACCCGGCCCTTCGCCGATCGGCCGCAGGCGTTGCGGCTGGGGTTGCCCGGCACCCCCGCGGCATGGGATCGCATCGCCTCCGCGCTCAACGACTGGAGCAAGCCATGACCGACACGCCCGACGACTATGCCCGCCACAATGCCCGATCGAAGCGGATCCAGGCCGCGCGCGAACGGATGCAGGCGCGCCACACGCTCGAACGCGGGCTGCTGATCATCCATACCGGCAACGGCAAGGGCAAATCCTCCTCGGCCTTCGGCATGGCGATCCGTTCGCTTGGCTGGGGGATGAAGGTCGGCATCGTCCAATATGTGAAGGGGGCGTGGGAAACCGGCGAGAAGAACTTCTTCCAGGCATCGCCCGACTTACTGACGTTCGAGGTGATGGGCGAAGGCTTTACCTGGGACACGCAGGACCGCGCGCGCGATATCGAGGCGGCGCGCGCGGCGTGGGAGCGATCGAAGGAATTGATCCTCGACCCCGCTTATGAATTCGTCATCCTCGATGAACTCAACATCGTGCTGCGCGACGATACGCTGCCGATCGGCGAGATCGTCGATTTCCTGCGCGATCGTCCGCTGACCAAGCATATCTGCATCACCGGGCGCGGCGCGAAGCCCGAATTGCTCGAAATCGCCGATCTGGTCACCGGCTTCGCCGAGGTGAAGCACCCGTATAAGGCGGGCTTCAAGGCGCAGCGGGGCGTTGAATATTGAAGCGCGCGGGGCTTCTGGCGGCGTTGCTGTGCGTGGGGGCCGCTCCCGCGCCGGTGCCCTTGCGGGTGGTTTCGATCAACCCCTGCGCCGATTCGGTGCTGATGCGGGTCGCCGATCGGGGCCAGATCGCCGCCGTGAGCCATTATTCGCACGACCCTGAGGCAAGTTCGATCCCGGTGGAAATCGCGCGACGGTTCAAGGCGACGTCGGGCACTGCCGAGGAAGTGGTGGCGCTGGCCCCCGATGTGGTGCTGTCGGGCCGGCATGTCGCGCGTTCGACGATCCTGACACTGCGGCGGATGGGGGTGCGGCTGGTGCAACTCGACGTGCCGACGACGATCGCCGAGAGCGTGGCGCAGGTCCGCCTGATCGCCGACACGGTGGGCCGGCCCGAACGCGGCGCGGTGCTGGCCGAGGCGATCGAGCGATCGGTGCGCGCCGCCAAGCCAGCCGATAGCCGCGCGATCCCCGCGTTGATCTGGCAGGGCGGGGGGCTGGTGCCGGGTACCGACACGCTGTCTAGCGACATGCTGCGCGCCGGGGGGTTTCGCAACCTCAGCGCCGATTACGGCCTCAAGAACTGGGACATATTACCGCTCGAACGGCTGGTGGCGAAGCCGCCGCGCATGTTGTTGACGGTGGGCGAAGGGGAGGGGGCCGGCGACCGGCGGCTTAGCCATCCGGTGCTTCGCCCGCTTGCGCGCCACATGACCCGCGCGGCGTGGCCCGAGCGGCTGATGCATTGCGGCGGGCCGACGATCGTCGATGCGATGACTCGCCTGCGCGCAATCCGCAGCCGATTGCCCGCCGCATGAGGCTGAACCTGACGCTGGCCGTCGGCATCGCCTTTGCGGTGGTTCTTTCGCTGATCGCGGGGAAGGTGTGGTTGCCCGCCGAAGCTTGGCGCGTGGGCGATCCGCGCTTCCTCATCATCTTCGAACTGCGGATGCCGCGCACCGTGCTGGCGCTGGCGATCGGCGCGGCGCTTGGGCTGTCGGGCGCGGCGATGCAGGGCTATCTTCGCAATCCGCTCGCCGATCCGGGGCTGTTCGGGGTGTCGGCGGGGGCGGCGCTGGGGGCGGTGCTGTCGATGTTCTTTGGCTTTGCGCTGTCGGCCTGGCTGCTGCCTGCCTTTGCGCTGACCGGCGCGGCGGCGACGATGACGTTGCTGGCATTGCTGGCTGGCCGATCGGCGAGCGTGCTGGTGTTCACGCTGGCGGGGGTGATCGTGTCGAGCGTCGCAGGGTCGATGACCGCGCTCGCCATCAGCCTTGCCCCTACGCCCTTCGCCGCGAGCGAGATCGTGACCTGGCTGATGGGCGCGCTCACCGATCGTAGCTGGGACGACGTGCTGCTGGCGCTGCCGATCATCGGCGTCGGCGCGGCGTGCATCGCCTTTACCGGGCGCGCGCTTGACGTGTTGACGCTGGGTGAGGCGGCGGCGCGGTCGATGGGGGTCGATCGCCTGCGGCTGCAATGGCTGATCGTTGTCGGCGTCGGGCTGTGCGTCGGCGCGTCGGTGGCGGCGGCGGGAATCATCGGTTTCGTCGGGCTGATCGTGCCGCATCTGGTGCGCCCGTTCGTCGGCAACCGGCCATCGGCGACGCTGCTCCCCTCGGCGCTGGGCGGCGCGCTGCTGCTGCTGCTTGCCGACAGTCTGGTACGCGCCGCGCCGACGGTGAGCGAATTGCGGCTGGGGATCGCGATGTCGATGCTGGGCGGGCCGTTCTTCCTGGTGTTGCTGGTGCGGATGCGAAGGAAGCTGGCATGACCGGGTTGCTGGTTCGCGAGCTGCGGCTGTCGCTTGGCGGCGCGGCGGTGCTCGGCGGGATCGACGCCGGCTTCGCGCGCGGGCGGGTGGCGGCGGTGCTGGGGCCGAACGGCGCGGGCAAAAGCAGCCTGCTCGCCTGTCTCGCCAGCCTGCGCGCGCCCGACAGCGGCACGATTACCCTCGACGGGCAGGCGCTGGCGGCGATCGACCCGCGCGATCGCGCGCGGCGGATCGGGCTGCTGCCGCAGACCGCCGATGTCCATTGGGACGTCGATGTCGCGACCTTGGTGGCGCTGGGCCGCTATCCCCGGCGCGGACGCTGGGGCGAGAGCGAGCAGGATCGCGCGGCGGTGGTGCGCGCGATGGCGGCGACCGACGTGACACGCTTCGCCGATCGCCGGGTCGAGACGCTGTCCGGGGGCGAGCGCGGGCGGGTGCTGCTGGCGCGGGTGCTGGCGGGCGAGCCCGAATGGCTGCTTGCCGATGAACCGCTCGCCAGCCTCGACCCTGCGCACCAGCTCGACGTGCTCGATCGGCTGCGCGCGGTGGCGGGCGAGGGGGCTGGGGTCGTGGTGGTGCTTCACGACCTGAACCAGGCGGCGCGGGTGGCCGATGATGTCGTGCTGATGCGCGGCGGGCGGATCGTTGCGGCGGGGGCACCTGAAGCCGTGCTGACGCCGGCGCTGATCGCGCAGACTTACGGCGTCGAGGCGCATGTCGGGCACACGCCCCAGGGGCAGCGCTATGTGATCCCGGTGCGGCGGACGTGATGCTTGGCCGCGAGGAACAATTGCTCGCGGCGCTGATCGTCGAGGCGGCGGTCGGCTATCCGGCGGCGGTGTATCGGCGGATCGGCCATCCGGTGACCTGGATCGGCGCGCTGATCGCGGCGATCGAGGTGCGGATGAACCGTGGCGGCTGGGGTGCGCGGCGGGTTTCGGGATGCGCGTTGCTCGCGGTGTTGGCGCTGGTGGCGGGCGGTGCAGGCTGGGCGATCGAGGAGGTCGCAGGCGCGGCAGTTATCGTGCTGCTGGCGACCACTGGCCTTGCGCAGCGCAGCCTGTACGATCATGTCGCGGCGGTGCTGAAGCCGCTGGCGGCTGGCGATATTGCGGACGCGCGGGGGGCGCTGGCGATGATCGTCGGGCGCGACACTGCGTCGCTTGACGAAGCGGGGATCGCCACCGGCGCGATCGAGAGCCTGGCCGAAAGCTTCTGCGACGGGGTCGTCGCACCCGCTTTCTGGTTCGCGGTTGCCGGATTGCCGGGGCTGGCGATCTGCAAGGCGATCAACACCGCCGACAGCATGGTTGGCCATCGCGACGCGCGCTACGCCGCGTTCGGCTGGGCCTGCGCGCGCGCCGATGACGTGGTGAACTGGCTGCCGGCGCGGCTGTCGGGGGCGATGCTCTGTGTTGTCGGGGGCGGCGGCTGGCGGACGATGCTGCGCGATGCCCGCGCGCATGCTTCGCCCAATGGCGGCTGGCCCGAAGCGGCGATGGCGGGGGCGCTGGGCGTCCGGCTCGGCGGCCCGGTCAGCTATGACGGCGAAGCGGCGGCGCGGGCGTGGCTTGGGCAGGGCCGTGCGCCCGACGCCCGCGATCTGCGCCGCGCGCTGGCGATGTATCTGCGCGCCTGCCTGTTGCTGTGGGGAATTGTGGGAGTGCTCGCATGGCTACGGTGATGTTGCAGGGCACTGGCTCCGACGTCGGCAAATCGGTGCTGGTCGCGGGGCTATGCCGGCTGTTCGCCAATCGTGGGCTTACGGTTCGCCCGTTCAAGCCGCAGAACATGTCGAACAACGCCGCCGTCACCCAGCCCGACGCCAATGGCCGGCGCGGCGAGATCGGGCGCGCGCAGGCGTTGCAAGCACTCGCCTGCCGCACCGCGCCGACGATCGACATGAACCCGGTGCTGATCAAGCCGCAATCCGATGTCGGCGCGCAGGTGATCGTGCATGGCCAGGTGCGCGGCCAGTTCGCGGCGCGCGATTATCAGGCGGCCAAGGTTTCACTGCTGGGCGCGGTGCTCGACTCCTATGCGCGCCTGTCGGCCGAATGCGACCTGGTGATCGTCGAGGGTGCGGGCAGCCCCGCCGAGACCAATTTGCGCGCCGGGGACATCGCCAATATGGGTTTCGCCCGCCCCGCGCGGGTGCCGGTGGTGCTGGTGGGCGACATTGATCGTGGCGGGGTGATCGCCTCGCTGGTCGGCACCCATGCGGTGCTCGATGCCGAGGATGCCGCGATGATCCGGGGGTTCCTGATCAACAAGTTCCGCGGCGACGTGGCGCTGTTTGACGATGGGCTGCGCGAGATCGAACGGCGTACCGGCTGGCCCGGCCTTGGCGTGATCCCCTGGCTCGCCGCCGCGCGCTCGCTGCCTGCCGAGGATGCGGTGGTTCTCGATTCGGCCGCGTCGGGCGAGGGCGCGGTGGTGATCGCGGTGCCGATGCTGTCGCGGATCGCCAATTTCGACGATTTCGATGCACTCGCCGCCGAACCTGGCGTGCGGCTGGTGATGGTGCCGCCCGGATCGCCGCTCCCCGCCGACGCTGCGCTGGTGATCCTGCCGGGGACCAAGGCGACGATCGCCGATCTGGGCTTTTTGCGCGCGCAGGGGTGGGACATCGACCTGGCCGGGCATGTCCGGCGCGGCGGGCAGGTGCTGGGGATTTGCGGCGGCTATCAGATGCTGGGGGCGACGATCGCCGATCCCGATGGGGTCGAGGGGACGCCGGGTCAGGTCGCGGGGCTGGGGCTGTTGCCGGTCGATACCGTGCTGACCGGCGACAAAAGGCTCGAGGACGTGACCGGCATCAGCATCGCCGATGCCGCCGCCTTTGCCGGCTATGAAATCCATGCCGGGCGCACCAGCACCGCGCCGGGGACGCCGCCGATGCTGCGCTTCGCCGATGGCGGCGAGGATGGCGCGGTGCTCGGCAAGATCGCTGGCTGCTATGTCCACCGCCTGTTCGATCACCCCGCACAGCGCGCCGCGTTGCTCGCGCGGCTGGGTGCTGCGTCGAACGGCATCCACGAAACCGCGCGAGTCGATGCCGCGCTCGATTCGCTCGCCGCCGCGCTCGACCGCGTGGTCGATGCCGACCGTCTGCTCACTATCGCAAGGACTGCCGCATGATCGACGAAGCCGCCGCCTGGGACCATCTCGACGCGCTTGCCAAACCGCGCCGGAGCCTGGGGAAGCTTGAAGCGCTGGCGGTGCGGCTGGCCTGCATCCAGCAGCGGCTCGATCCGGTTACGCGCCCGCGCCGCATCGTGCTGTTCGCCGCCGATCACGGCGTCGTCGCCCAAGGGGTGTCGGCCTGGCCCAGCGACGTCACCGGGCTGATGGTGGCGACGATCGCGATGGGCCGCGCGGCTAGCAACGCACTGGCGGCGGCACATGGTTGCGACTTGCGGCTGGTCGATATGGGGGTGGCATCGCCGCCGGGCGGGGCGATGCCCGATCATTTCCGCGATGCGTCGCTGGGCAAGGGCAGCGCCGATCTGGCGACCGGCCCCGCGCTGACGCTCGAACAGTTCGACGCGGCCTGGGGTGTGGGAGCCGAGGAGGCCGAACGCGCGGTGCAGGCGGGGGTCGCGGTGTTGATCGCGGGTGAAATGGGTATCGGCAACACCACGCCAGCCGCCTGCCTCACCGCGTTGCTGGCCGACGTCGCGACCGAAACGGCGGTGGGACCGGGGGCAGGGGCCGATGCCGAGGTGCAGGCGATCAAGCAGCGCGTCGTGCGCGAAGCCGTCGTGCGCGCCCGCAGCGAGGCCGATCCGCGTGCCGCCATCGCCTCGGTCGCCGGGTTCGAGATCGCGGCGATGGCGGGCTATTTCGCAGCCGGTGCTGCGGCGGGGGCGACGCTGTTGCTCGACGGCTATGTCGCCACCGCCGCCGCGCTGATTGCCGAGCGGCTGGCTCCGGGCACCGCGCGCGCGATGATAGCCGCGCATCGTTCGGCCGAGCCGGGGCATGGCGCCGCGCTCGCGCATCTGGGGCTCGAGCCGCTGCTCGATTGGGAGATGCGGCTGGGCGAGGGCACCGGCGCGCTGGTGGCGCTGCCGTTGCTCGACAGTGCCGCGGCGATCCTGTGCGATGTCGCATCGCTCGCCGATCTGGGGGTGGGGCGTGCCGACTGAGGCGCCGGGCTGGGCACCGCCGCTGCTGGCGGTGCAGTTCCTGACGCGAATCCCGGTGCCGATGACCGCGCGGCTGTCGCGCGAGCAGGTCGTCGACGGGCTTGCGCGCGCGGTCGGCTGGTTTCCTGCGGTCGGCACGTTGGTTGGCTGCGTCACTGCGGCGGTGGCGGTTTCGGCGAGCGCGGTGTGGCCGGTGCCGGTGGCGGTGGTGCTGGCGCTGATCGTCGAGGCACTGCTGACCGGCGCGTTTCACGAGGATGCGGTCGCCGATTTCTGCGACGCATTCGGCGGCGGGCTGACATCGGAGGATGTGCGGCGGATCATGAAGGACAGCCGCATCGGCAGCTATGGCGCGGTCGGGCTGGTGCTGGCGATCAGTTTGCGCGTGGGGACGATGATTGCGCTGGTGCAGGCACTGCCGCCGGTCGAGGCGTTCGTGGCGATCGTCGCGGCGGCGACTTTCGGGCGGCTGCTGGTGGTGGCGACGATGGCGGCGATCGACCCTGCGCCGGCGGGGACGGGGCTCGCCAAGGACATCGGCGCGGTTACCGATATCCGGCGGCTGGGGTTCGCGGTGCTGGTCGCGCTGCCGGGGTTGGTTTGGTTCGCGGTGATCGATCCGGCTGCCTTGCTGTTCGCCTGCCTCGCGGCGGGTGCGTTTCTGTGGTGGTTCCGTCGGCTGCTGCGGCGGCGGATCGGCGGCAGCACCGGCGACTGCCTCGGCTTCGCGGCCTATGCCGGGCAGCTGATCGCACTGCTGGCGGCGAGCGCGGCGTGATCCTGCTGGTGCGCCATCCCGCCGTGGCGCGCGCGTGGGCGGGGCGCTGCTATGGGGTGAGCGATGTCGGGCTGAGCCGGGCGGGGGCGATGCAGATGCACGCGCTGCTGCCCGCGCTGGTTGCGTGGGGGCCGACGCAGATCGTCCATTCGGGGCTGCGCCGCGCTGCGGTGCTGGCGGAGGCGGTGGCGAAGGCTTCGGGCGCGCCGATCGCGGTCGACCCCCGCTGGCGCGAACGCGATTTCGGCGCGTGGGAGGGGCGAAGCTGGCAGGCAATCTATCGCGCCACTGGCAACGCGATGGACGGGATGATCGACGCCCCCGACAGCTTCCGCCCCGGCGGCGGGGAAACGACCAGCGAACTCGCTGCCCGCGCGGTTGCTGGCTGCGACGCGCTGCCTGCAGGCCGCGTGCTGGTGGTGAGCCATGGCGGCCCGATCGCGGCGTTGCTGGGAAGCAGAGCGGGTGCGCCCCCGCGCGATTGGCTGAAGCTGGTCCCGCCGACGGGCGGAACCGCGCGACTGCGGCGGTAACTCACCGCGCGCGCCCGAAGATTCATAAAATAAGAAAAATGGTCGGGGAAAGAGGATTCGAACCTCCGGCCCCTGCCTCCCGAAGGCAGTGCTCTACCAGGCTGAGCTATCCCCCGACCGGGGCGCTTGTCCGGCGATGCCGGCCAGCGAGCCGCGGCATATATCACCATGGTCGCGGTTTTCAAGCGTCGCGTTGCGCGCCGGCTCAGCGCGCGACTGGCGCCGCCTCCGAGGCGTTTTCGGGCAGGCCACCCATCTCGGTCACCAGCTTGGTATAGGCATCGAGATAGGCGAGCACGATGACCTGGCCGATCTCGGTATTCTGGTAGCCGCCGCCCGCGGCGCCGAACGCCCCGCCGCTGCCGAATGCGCCGCCGCCCACACCGAAGCTGAGGTCGCTCTTGCGGGCATAGCCTTCGGTCAGCACTTCTTCCTCGGTGGTCCGGGCGTTGACGATCGACAGCGTGACGTTCGCCTCGGCCTTGCGGGTGTTGATCCCGCCGGCGATCGCGCCGACCCCGCCCAGGATCCCGCGGCTACGGCCGAGCAAGCCGCCGAGCACGCCGCCCACGGCGTTGCCGCCCGAATTGGCGTTCGAGGTCACGATGTCGGGCTGGAGGAAATAATCCGCCGCCTTCACCTGCGCGCGGCCGAGGTTCGAATTGTCCTGCAATTCGCCCTGGTCGGCCAGCGCGCGTTCCATCGCGCGGCTCTGCATGCTGCGCCCGCGATTGACCATGGTGAAGCACCCCGATTGCTGGACGAACACGCGCAGGATCGCCTCGGGGCTGCCGAGGTTGAATTCGCGCCACCATTGATTGTCGGGCTCAACGATCGCGACGGTGCCGAGCTTGCGGGTGCAGCGCGGCACCTGTCGCATCGCGCGTTCCTGATCCTTGCGTCCCGAAGACGCACCGCGGGTGGTGCCGTCGCGGTTCTGGCGGCCCGAAGAGGTCGCGGTCTGCGCCTCGGCGGGCACCGCGAGCAAGGGTGTGGTGGCGAGCAGCGCGGCGATGGCGGCGGCGGAAGACAGGTTGCGCATGTGGACAACTCCCCTGAAGTCGATGGTACGCCAGCGAACAGGGGCGATCGCCCGGCGTGCTGCATATCAGACCGGATTGCGCCGCGCGAGCGGGAACGAAAGCCCGTTTTGGCAAGCGCCCGCGAAGCTGCTATCGGGCCGCCAACTCCTCGAATTTCGGAAATGACCCAGGCATCGTGGCAACCCCTCTCGACAAGATCCGCAACTTCTCGATCATCGCGCATATCGATCACGGCAAATCGACTCTCGCCGACCGGCTGATCCAGCGCACCGGCGGGCTTACCGAGCGCGAAATGTCGGCGCAGGTGCTCGACAATATGGACATCGAGAAGGAACGCGGAATCACGATCAAGGCGCAGACGGTGCGCCTCGACTGGAAGGGCTATGTCCTCAATCTAATGGACACGCCCGGGCATGTCGATTTCGCCTATGAAGTTTCGCGCAGCCTGGCGGCGTGCGAGGGCGCGTTGCTGGTGGTCGATGCGGCGCAAGGCGTCGAGGCACAGACGCTGGCCAACGTCTATCAGTCGATCGAGCATGACCATGAAATCGTGCCGGTGATCAACAAGATCGACCTGCCCGCCGCCGAACCCGAAAAGGTGCGCGCCGAGATCGAGGACGTGATCGGCATCGACGCCAGCCGCGCGGTGCTCGCCAGCGCCAAATCGGGGATCGGCATCGAGGAAATCCTCGACGCGATCGTCGAACGAATCCCGCCACCCAAGGGCGATGCCGATGCGCCACTGAAGGCGATGCTGGTCGATAGCTGGTACGACCCGTATCTGGGCGTCGTGATCCTGGTGCGCGTCATGGAAGGGACGCTGAAGAAGGGCCAGCAGATCAAGTTCATGCAGGCGGGCACCGTCCACCTGATCGACCGCGTCGGCTGCTTCCGGCCAAAGATCGAGCAGTTGACCGACCTTGGCGTCGGCGAAATCGGCTTCATCACCGCGCAGATCAAGGACGTGGCGCAGGCGCGCGTCGGCGACACGCTGACCGATGCCAAGCGCCCTGCCGCGCAGGCGCTCGAGGGGTTCAAGGAAGTTCAGCCGGTGGTGTTCTGCGGGCTGTTCCCGGTCGATGCCAACGACTTCGAGAAACTGCGCGAATCGATCAGCAAGCTTCGGCTGAACGATGCGTCGTTCAGCTTCGAGATGGAGACGTCGGCCGCGTTGGGCTTTGGCTATCGCTGCGGCTTCCTGGGGCTGCTGCATCTGGAAATCATCCAGGAGCGGCTGACGCGCGAATATGACCTCGACCTCATCACCACCGCGCCCAGCGTGGTGTACGAGATCGACCTGACGCATGGCGGCGGTCATATCGAACTGCACAACCCCGCCGACATGCCCGATCCGAGCAAGATCGAGACGATCAGCGAACCGTGGATCAACGCGACGATCTATGTGCCCGACGAATATCTGGGGTCGATCCTGAAATTGTGCCAGGATCGGCGCGGTATTCAGAAGAACCTCACCTATGTCGGCGGGCGCGCGCAGGCGACCTATGAGCTGCCGCTCAACGAAGTGGTGTTCGATTTCTACGACCGGCTGAAGTCGCTGTCGAAGGGCTATGCGAGCTTCGATTACCAGCAGATCGGCTATCGCGAGGGCGATCTGGTGAAGATGGGCATCCTGGTCAACGAAGAGCCGGTCGATGCGCTGAGCATGATCGTCCACCGTTCTACCGCCGAAGTGCGCGGTCGCGGCATGGTCGAGCGGCTCAAGGAGCTGATCCCGCGCCATTTGTTCAAGATCCCGATCCAGGCGGCGATCGGCGGCAAGGTGATCGCGCGCGAGACGATCAGCGCGATGCGCAAGGACGTGACCGCGAAATGCTATGGCGGCGACGCGACGCGCAAGCGCAAGCTGCTCGACAAGCAGAAGAAGGGCAAGGCGAAGATGCGCGAATATGGGAGCGTCAGCATCCCGCAGGAGGCTTTCATCGCGGCGCTTCGGATGGGGGATGAGACCTGATCTTGTCCCTCTCCCGCGAGCGGGAGAGGGCTGTGAAGGCTTGGTTCGCGTTCTTCACGCGGACCTAGTCGTAGCTGGGTGAGGGTGCTGCGGTCGCTTGCGACCGCGCGGCGCGAGAGCGCCGCACCACCCTCATCCAACCTTCGCTAGGCCGCTTCGCGACCAAGCTTCGGTATCCTTCTCCCGCCAGCGGGAGAAGGTTTGGGGGGCGGAACCTACCTGCGGTTTGCGCGTCCATCGGGGGAGCGGTTCGACGACGAAACCGCCGACTAGCAGGAGATTCCCGATGGCGAACGAGACCAGCAACAAGGCTGCCGACGCAGCGAACGAAGCGACGCGCAACGCGGCCGATGCCGCAACTGGCGCGGCCACCCAGGCTACCGATCAGATGCGCGCGGGCGCCGAAAAGCTCCAGGCAGCCGGTGGCGCGATGGCCGATACCGGGTCGCAGCTAGGCATGAAGATGCTCGACCAGGCCGAAACCAACACCGCCGAGGCGTTCAAGGCGATGCGCGCCGCCGCCGCCGCCAACGACGTGAGCGAGATCATGCGCATCCAGAGCGAGTATATCCGCGAACAGGGTTCGCGATCGGTGGGGCAGGTGCGCGAAATCAGCGAGCTGATCGCCAATTTCGGGCGCACCGCGATGGGGCAGATGACCGGGCGCAGCTGAGAAATCGCGGGCGGTCTATCGCGGTGGATGCGCGCGCGATAGACCGCTGGGATGCCTTGCACCGGCTCCCAAAGACCGTACCCGTCCCCCCCGTTCGCCCTGAGCTTGTCGAAGGGCGGCCTGCACTTTCGGCTGCCCCGCTGGATGTTGGTACGGGCCGGGCTTCGACAAGCTCAGCCCGAACGGGTGTGGGGGCGGTGGCTGCCAATTGCCGTCGCGCTGTTGGCGTTGGTTTTTGCCTCCGCGCCTTTATCCGCCCAATCCGGTGGCCCACTCGTCCTCGCCGCCGCCAGCATGCAGGAGGCGCTGACCGCCGCCGCCGATCGCTTCGCGGCACGCGGTCAGCCGCGTCCGGTGTTGTCGTTCGCCGCCTCATCGGCGTTAGCGCGACAGATCGCCGCCGGTGCGCCCGCCGACCTGTTCGTCTCTGCCGATGATGGCTGGATGGCCTCGGTCGAGGAGGCGGGCTTGCTCGCCCCCGGCACCCGCGCGACGGTGGCGGGCAATCGTCTCGTCCTGATCGCGCCGACCGCGGTCCGGCTGCCCCCCATCCGCACGGGCGCGCAGATCGTGGCGGCGCTCGGCAATGGGCGCATCGCGATCGCCGATCCGCAGGCGGTACCCGCTGGCCGCTACGCCCGCGTCGCCCTCGTCCGCATGGGAGCTTGGCGAGCCATCGCTCCCCGCGTCGCCGCCGCCGAGAATGTCCGCGCGGCGCTGGCGTTGGTCGAGCGCGGCGCGGCGCCGTTGGGGGTAGTCTATGCCACCGATGCCCGCGCATCGAGGGCGGTGCGGGTCGTTGGTGTCTTCCCCGCTGCCAGCCATCCGCCGATCCGTTACTTGGTCGCCCGGCTTGCCCGCTCGCGCGACCCGTCCGCCGAAGCCTTTCGCCGCTTCCTGCTGTCCCCCGTCGGCCGTGCGATCCTGCGGGCGCACGGCTTCAGCGCGCCCTGATGCTGTCGGGCGAGGAATGGGAGATCGTTCGGCTGTCGCTGCTGGTCGGCGGCACCGCGGTTGCGCTGACATTGCCGGTGGCGTTCGTGCTCGCCTGGCTGCTGGCGCGCGGGCGGTTTCCGGGCAAGGTGCTGCTCGACGGGATCGTTCATTTGCCGTTGGTGCTGCCCCCGGTCGTTACGGGCTGGTTGCTGCTGCTAGCCTTCGCGCCTACCGGCCCGATCGGTGGCTGGCTGCAGGATTGGTTCGGCGCGAGCGTGCTCTTCCGCTGGACCGGCGCGGCGATTGCGGCGGGGGTGATGGCGCTGCCGCTGATGGTGCGCGCGATCCGCTTGTCGATCGAGGGCGTGGATCGCAAGCTGGAGGCGGCGGCGGCGACCTTGGGGGCGGGCAGGGGCCGGGTGTTCGCCACCGTTACGCTGCCGCTGGCGGTGCCCGGCATCCTCGCGGGCGCGGTGCTCGGCTTCGCGCGGGCGTTGGGCGAATTCGGCGCGACGATCACCTTCGTGTCGAACATTCCGGGTGAAACCCGCACGCTGCCGATTGCGATCTATTCGGCGCTGCAGATACCGGGTGGGGATTCGGTCGTCCTGCGGCTGGCGATCGTGTCAGTGGTGCTGTCGCTCGCCGCTTTGATGCTGTCCGAATGGCTGGCGCGTCGGTCAGGAAGGGGCGGGCATGTCCTTTGACATCTCGGTCGTGAAGCGGCGCGGCGACGTGCTGGTCGCGGGCAATGTGGCGGGAGGCGCGGGGGTGACGGTGCTGTTCGGCCCCTCGGGCGTCGGCAAGAGCAGCGTGCTCGACATGGTCGCCGGCCTGCTTCGCCCCGATACCGGCCATGTCCGCGTTGCTGGCGAGACGCTGTATGATGCCAGCGCCCGGATCGACGTGCCCGCGCATCGCCGGCGGGCGGGCTATGTGTTCCAGGACGCGCGGCTGTTCCCGCATCTGCGCGTCGCCGCCAATTTGCGCTATGGCGAGCGGCTGGCCGCCCCTGCCGATCGCTGGATCGACTTCGGCACGGTGGTCGCCTTCCTCGATATCGAGCGCCTGCTGCGCCGCTGGCCCGCGACGCTGTCGGGTGGCGAGGCGCGCCGCGTCGCGATCGGGCGCGCGCTCCTCTCAGCCCCGCGCTTCCTGCTGCTCGACGAGCCGCTGTCGTTCCTTGACCATGCCCGCCGTGAGGAGATCGCGCGGGTGATCGAGGACGTCCGCGACCGGCTCAAGCTGCCGATCCTGCTCGTCACCCACGACCGCGCCGAAGCCGAGCGTTTGGGCACCCGCATCGTCACGATGTAGCGCGCCCGGCACCGCCGCCCGCGCACCCCAAAACAAAACCGCCGCCCGGTTGCCCGGACGGCGGTTTCGCATCTTCAAACCAGCAGTGCCGATCAGTCGTTCAGATACTCGCCAGCATCGGCATCGGTGCCGGTGCCGCTGGTCACGACTTTGCCGAGCGGATCGTCGCCGGTGCCGGCTTCGTCGCGGGCATTGCGTGCCTTTTCGGCGGCGCGCTCTTCTGCCGCCGAATTGGGTGCGATCAGCACTTCCTGCAACTTGCGCTGCTGGACGCGAAGCGCCGCGTCACGCGACGATGCCGCCACGCGCAGGCGGTTCATGCCTGCGCCGGTACCCGCCGGGATGAGCCGGCCGACGATCACGTTTTCCTTCAACCCGTTGAGGTTGTCGATCTTGCCCTGCACCGAAGCCTCGGTGAGGACGCGCGTCGTCTCCTGGAACGAAGCCGCCGAAATGAAGCTGCGGGTTTGCAGCGACGCCTTGGTGATCCCGAGCAGGATCGGCTTGCCCTGTGCCGGGGTCTGGTTCTTGTCCAGCTTGGCATTGGCTTCGTCCATCTCGTCGCGGTCGAGCTGTTCGCCCGCGAGCAAGGTGGTGTCGCCGCCGTCGGTGATCTCAACCTTTTGCAGCATCTGGCGAACGATCACCTCGATGTGCTTGTCGTTGATCTTCACGCCCTGGAGACGATAGACCTCCTGGATTTCCGACACGAGATATTCCGCCAGCGGCTCGATGCCGAGCACTTCGAGAATATCGTGCGGATCGGGCGAGCCGCCGATCAGGTTGTCGCCGCGCTTGACGTAATCGCCTTCCTGCACGTCGATGACCTTCGACTTGGGCACCAGATACTCGACGACCTCGCCGCCATCCTCGGGCTGGATGCCGATCTTGCGCTTGGCCTTATAGTCCTTGCCGAACACCACGCGGCCCGAGACCTTGGCGATGATCGCATTTTCCTTGGGCTTGCGCGCTTCGAACAGCTCGGCAACGCGCGGCAGACCACCGGTGATGTCGCGTGTCTTGGCAGCTTCGCGGCTGACACGAGCCAGCACGTCGCCGCCCGAAACCTGCGCACCATCCTGCACCGACAGCGTGGCACCCGATGCCAGCATGTAGCGACCCGCCTCGCCCGAATTGTCGTCGAGCAGGGTCAGGCGAGGACGAAGATCCTCCTTGGCCTTGCCGCGATATTCGGTGACGACTGCCTGGGTGATGCCGGTGGCTTCGTCGGCCTGTTCGGTCAGCGTCTTGCCGTCGATCAGATCGACATATTTCACCGTACCGGGGTTCTCGGTGATCACCGGCATGGTGAACGGGTCCCACTCGGCCATCCGGTCGCCCTGCGACACGATATGCCCGTCGTCGAACAGCACATACGCACCATAAGGGATGCGATGCACCGCCAGCTCGCGGCCATCCATGTCGATGATCGCCAGCTCGCCCGAACGGCTCAGCACGACGCGGCGGCCGCGCTGATCGACGATGATGCGAAGGTCGCGATACTCCATCTTGCCGTCGGAGGTCGCTTCGAGGTTCGACTGCTCGTTGAGCTGCGCTGCACCACCGATATGGAAGGTACGCATCGTCAGCTGCGTACCCGGCTCACCGATTGACTGCGCGGCGATGACGCCGACAGCTTCACCGATGTTGACCGGGGTACCGCGGGCCAGATCGCGGCCATAGCATTTGCCGCACACGCCGATCTTGGCCTCGCACACCAGCGGGCTGCGGATCTTCATGCCAAGGATGCCGATCGCTTCGATCTGCGTGATCATCGGCTCGTCGAGCAACGTGCCCGACGGGATGACGACCGCGTTGGTCTTGGGATCGACGACGTCCTCTGCCGTGGTACGGCCAAGGATACGCTCGCCGAGCGACGCGATGGTCGAGCCGCCTTGCACGATTGCGCGCATTTCGAGCGCCCGCTCGGTACCGCAATCCAGCTCCATGATGACGCAATCCTGCGACACATCGACCAGACGGCGGGTGAGGTAGCCCGAGTTCGCGGTCTTCAAAGCCGTATCCGCGAGGCCCTTGCGCGCGCCGTGGGTGGAGTTGAAATATTCAAGGACGGTAAGGCCTTCCTTGAAGTTCGAGATGATCGGTGTCTCGATGATCTCGCCCGAAGGCTTGGCCATCAGGCCGCGCATGCCGGCAAGCTGCTTGATCTGCGCCTGCGAACCACGCGCACCCGAATGCGCCATCATGTAGATCGAGTTGATTGGCTTCTCGCGGCCTTTCATCGGGCCGTCTTCGTAATATTTAACCGCCTTGATCTCGTCCATCATCGCGGTCGCCACCTGATCGCCGCAACGGCTCCAGGCGTCGATCACCTTGTTGTACTTCTCCTGCTGCGTGATCAGGCCGTCCTGATATTGCTGCTCGAAGTCCTTCACCAGGCCGCGGGTCTCGTCGACCAGCCCGACCTTGGCGTCGGGGATGATCATGTCGTCCTTGCCGAAGCTGATGCCGGCCTTGAAGGCGTTGCGGAAGCCGAGCGACATGATCGCGTCGGCGAACAGCACCGTCTCCTTCTGGCCGGTGTGACGATAGACCTCGTCGATCACGTCGCCGACGTCCTTCTTGGTCAGCAGGCGGTTGACGATGTCGAACGGCACCTTGTGGCTCTGCGGCAGGCATTCGCCCAGCAGCATGCGACCCGGCGTCGTCTCGAAGCGCTTGAGATACGTCTCGCCCTTCTCGTCGGTCTGCAGGATGCGGCTGATGATCTTGGTGTGCAGCGTGACCGCACCCGCGTTCAGCGCCTGATGCACCTCGCTCATGTCGCCCAGCAGCATGCCTTCGCCGGGCTCATTCTCTTTCATCATCGAGATGTAATAGAGACCCAGCACCATGTCTTGCGACGGCACGATGATCGGCTTGCCGTTGGCGGGCGAGAGGATGTTGTTGGTCGACATCATCAGCACGCGCGCTTCGAGCTGCGCTTCGAGCGACAGCGGGACGTGGACGGCCATCTGATCGCCGTCGAAATCGGCGTTGAAGGCCGAGCAGACCAGCGGGTGAAGCTGGATCGCCTTGCCCTCGATCAATACCGGCTCGAACGCCTGGATGCCCAGACGGTGAAGCGTCGGCGCGCGGTTGAGCATGACCGGGTGCTCGCGAATGACTTCGTCGAGAATGTCCCAGACTTCCTTGCGCTCCTTCTCGACCCACTTCTTCGCCTGCTTGAGCGTCATGCTCAGGCCCTTGGCGTCGAGGCGCGCATAGATGAACGGCTTGAACAGCTCGAGCGCCATCTTCTTCGGCAGGCCGCACTGGTGCAGCTTCAATTCCGGCCCGGTCACGATGACCGAACGACCCGAATAGTCAACACGCTTGCCGAGCAGATTCTGACGGAAGCGGCCCTGCTTGCCCTTGAGCATGTCCGAGAGCGACTTGAGCGGACGCTTGTTGGCGCCCGTGATCGTGCGACCGCGACGGCCATTGTCGAACAGCGCGTCGACGGCCTCCTGCAACATGCGCTTCTCGTTGCGGACGATGATGTCCGGCGCGCGCAGTTCCATCAGCCGCTTCAGGCGGTTGTTGCGGTTGATCACGCGGCGATACAGATCGTTGAGATCCGAGGTCGCGAAGCGGCCACCGTCGAGCGGCACCAGCGGGCGCAGCTCGGGCGGAATGACCGGAACGACGTCGAGGATCATCCATTCGGGGCGGTTGCCCGAATCGATGAAGCTTTCGACGACCTTCAGCCGCTTGATGATCTTCTTGGGCTTCAGTTCGGACTTGGTGACCGCCAGCTCTTCGAGGAGGTCGCGCTTTTCGCCCTCGAGGTCGAGGTCGATCAGCATCTGCTTCACTGCCTCGGCACCGATCCCGGCCGAGAACGCGTCCTCGCCATATTGATCCTGCGCGTCGAGCAGCTCGTCTTCGGTGAGCAACTGATAGCGCTCGAGCCCGGTGATGCCCGGCTCGATCACGATATAGCTCTCGAAATACAGCACGCGCTCGAGCTGCTTGAGCTGCATGTCGAGCAGCAGGCCGATGCGGCTCGGCAGCGACTTGAGGAACCAGATGTGCGCGACCGGCGCGGCCAGCTCGATATGGCCCATCCGCTCGCGGCGGACCTTCGAGACGGTAACCTCGACGCCGCACTTCTCGCAGACGATGCCCTTATACTTCATGCGCTTGTACTTGCCGCACAGGCACTCGTAATCCTTGATCGGACCGAAGATGCGCGCGCAGAACAGGCCGTCACGTTCGGGCTTGAACGTGCGATAGTTGATCGTCTCGGGCTTCTTGATCTCACCGAACGACCAGCTGCGAATGCGGTCGGGCGAGGCAAGGCCGATCTGGATCTGGTCGAAGGTTTCGGCCTTGGCGACCGGATTGGCGAAATTGGTCAGTTCGTTCATGTTTCTTCATCCTTCAACCCCTCTCCCGCTTGCGGGAGAGGAAGGGGCCCGCCCGCAAAGCGGGTGGGAAGGTGAGGGTGTGTCGGGCCATCTTCGAGCGCGGTCTGCAACCGGCCCCGTCAGGCCCTCACCCCGACCCTCTCCCGCAAGCGGGAGAGGGAGAGGGCGCGATTATTCCGCCGCGATCTGCACGCCGTCCGAATCGTAGCCGAGTTCCATCGTCTTCAATTCGACGTTCAGGCCCAGCGAGCGCATTTCCTTGACGAGCACGTTGAAGCTCTCCGGGATGCCCGCCTCGAACGTGTCGTCACCCTTGACGATCGCTTCGTAGACCTTGGTGCGACCGACCACATCGTCCGACTTCACCGTCAGCATTTCCTGCAGCGTGTAGGCGGCGCCGTACGCCTGCAGCGCCCACACCTCCATCTCACCGAAGCGCTGGCCGCCGAACTGCGCCTTACCGCCCAGCGGCTGCTGGGTGACGAGCGAGTACGGCCCGATCGAACGCGCGTGGATCTTGTCGTCCACAAGGTGATGCAGCTTGAGCATGTAGATATAGCCCACCGTCACCTTGCGATCGAACGCATCACCGGTGCGCCCGTCGAACAGCGTCACCTGACCCGACGGGTCGAGACCCGCCAGCTCGAGCATCGCCGCGACATCGGCCTCGCGAGCACCATCGAACACCGGCGTCGCCATCGGCACGCCGTTCTTAAGATGCTGCGCCAGTTCGATGATCTGGTCGCCGTTCCGCTCGTCGATCTCGGCGTGATACTTCTCGCCATAGACGGTCTTCAACCGATCCTTGACCGCGTCGGGCATCGCGCCCGGCTCGGGATTGGGATTGGCCTCGCGCCATTCTTCGAGCGCCTGGGTGATCTGACGACCAAGACCGCGCGCGGCCCAGCCCAGATGCGTTTCAAAGATCTGTCCGACGTTCATGCGCGACGGCACGCCCAGCGGGTTGAGCACCAGATCGACCGGCGTTCCATCCTCCAGGAACGGCATGTCCTCCTGTGGCAGGATGCGCGAAATCACACCCTTATTGCCGTGGCGGCCTGCCATCTTGTCCCCCGGCTGCAGCTTGCGCTTCACCGCGACGAACACCTTGACCATCTTGAGCACGCCCGGCGGCAGCTCATCACCACGCTCGAGCTTGTCGCGCCGATCGTGGAACTTGTCGGTGATCTTCTTGGCGGCTTCGTCATACTGGACCTTGACGGCTTCCAGGTTCGACTGGACGCCATCGTCAGCCACGCCGAACTTCCACCATTCGTGCCGCTCGACGCTGTCGAGCAGCGCGTCGTCGATCACGACGCCCTTCTTGACGCCCTTGGGCGCCGCGGTCGCGGTCTGGCCGAGCAGCATTTCCTTCAGGCGCGACCAGGTCGCACGGTTGAGGATGCCGCGCTCGTCGTCCGAGTCCTTCTTCAGGCGCTCGATCTCTTCGCGCTCGATCGCCATCGCGCGCTCGTCCTTGTCGATGCCGTGGCGGTTGAACACCCGGACCTCGACGACGGTGCCGGCAACGCCCGGCGGCAGGCGAAGGGAGGTGTCGCGAACGTCCGACGCCTTTTCACCAAAGATCGCGCGAAGCAGCTTTTCCTCGGGCGTCATCGGCGATTCACCCTTGGGGGTGATCTTGCCCGCCAGAATGTCGCCAGGCTCGACCTCGGCGCCGATGTACACGATGCCCGCCTCGTCTAGGTTGCGAAGCGCTTCCTCGCCGACGTTAGGGATGTCGCGGGTGATGTCCTCTGGCCCCAGCTTGGTATCGCGCGCCATGACTTCGAATTCCTCGATATGGATCGAGGTGAAGACGTCGTCCTTCACGATGCGTTCGCTGATGAGGATCGAATCCTCATAATTATAGCCATTCCACGGCATGAACGCGACCAGGCTGTTGCGCCCCAGCGCCAGCTCGCCGAACTCGGTCGACGGGCCGTCGGCCAGCACGTCGCCGGCCTTCACGATGTCGCCGACCTGCACCAGCGGGCGCTGGTTGATGCAGGTGTTCTGGTTCGAACGCTGGAACTTCATCAGCGTGTAGATGTCGACGCCGCTCGCAGTCGCCTCGACCTCGCCGGTCGCGCGGATGACGATACGCGTCGCATCGACCTGATCGACGACGCCAGCACGCTTGGCCGAGATAGCCGCACCCGAATCGCGTGCCACGGTCTGTTCCATGCCGGTGCCGACAAACGGTGCCTCGGCCTGAACCAGCGGCACAGCCTGACGCTGCATGTTCGATCCCATCAGCGCGCGGTTGGCGTCATCGTTTTCCAAGAACGGAATGAGCGATGCCGCGACCGACACGAGCTGCTTGGGGCTGACGTCCATCAGCGTCACCTGATCGGGCAACGCCATCAGGAATTCGCCCGCCTGGCGTGCCGAAACCAGCTCCTCGGAGAAGCTGTTGTCGGGGTGCAGCGCCGCCGATGCCTGCGCAACGGTGTGCTTCTGCTCTTCCATCGCCGACAGATAGACGACGTCGTTGGTCACCTTGCCGTCGACGATCTTGCGGTACGGCGTCTCGATGAAGCCGTACTTGTTCACGCGGCTGAAGGTGGCCAGCGAGTTGATCAGGCCGATGTTCGGGCCTTCCGGCGTCTCGATCGGGCAGATCCGGCCGTAGTGCGTCGGATGGACGTCGCGGACTTCGAAGCCGGCGCGCTCGCGCGTCAGACCGCCCGGTCCAAGCGCCGACACACGGCGCTTGTGGGTGACTTCCGACAGCGGGTTGGTCTGATCCATGAACTGCGACAGCTGCGACGAGCCGAAGAATTCGCGCACCGCCGCAACCGCGGGCTTTGCGTTGATCAGGTCGTTGGGCATCACCGTCGAGACATCGACCGACGACATCCGCTCCTTCACCGCGCGCTCCATGCGGAGCAGGCCGACGCGATACTGGTTCTCGAGCAATTCGCCCACCGAACGCACGCGGCGGTTGCCGAGATTGTCGATGTCGTCGACTTCGCCCTTGCCGTCCTTCAGGTTCACGAGCGTCTTGACGACCTCGAGAATGTCGTCGGTACGCAGCGTCGTCACCGTGTCCTCGACATCGAGGTCGAGGCGCATGTTCAGCTTGACGCGGCCGACCGCCGACAGGTCATAGCGATCGGGATCGAAGAACAGGCCGCTGAACAGCGATTCTGCGGTCTCAAGCGTCGGCGGCTCGCCGGGGCGCATCACGCGGTAGATGTCCGACAGCGCCTGCTCGCGCTCTTCGGCCTTGTCGACCTTGAGCGTGTTGCGGATCCACGGACCGGTCGAGACATGGTCGATGTCGAGCAGTTCGACGGTGTCGATGCCTGCCTTGTCGAGCAGTTCGAGATTCTCGGCGTCGATCTCGTCGCCCGCCTCGACATAGATTTCGCCGGTGGTCTCATTGATCAGGTCATAGGCCGAGTAGCGACCGAAGATTTCCTCGGTCGGGATCAGCAGGTCGGTCAGGCCGTCCTTGGCCGCCTTGTTCGCGGCGCGCGGGCTGATCTTCTGGCCGGCGGGGAACATGATCTCGCCCGACTTGGCGTCGACGATGTCGAACATCGGCTTTTGCCCGCGCCAATTCTCGGCGGCGAACGGGATCTGCCAACCGCCTTCGCCGCGCACATAGGTGACGCGGTTGTAGAAGTGGTTGAGGATTTCCTCGCTGTTCATGCCCAGCGCGTAGAGCAGCGTCGTAACCGGCAGCTTGCGCTTGCGATCGATGCGGACGTTGACGATGTCCTTGGCATCGAATTCGAAATCGAGCCACGAACCGCGATACGGAATGACGCGCGCGGCGAAGAGGTACTTGCCCGATGCATGGGTCTTGCCGCGATCATGGTCGAACAGCACGCCCGGCGAACGGTGCATCTGGCTGACGATCACGCGCTCGGTGCCGTTGACGATGAACGTGCCGTTCCCCGTCATCAGCGGCATGTCGCCCATGTACACGTCCTGCTCCTTGATATCGAGCACGCTGCGCGCCTCGGTATCGGCGTCGACCTCGAACACGATCAGGCGAAGCGTGACGCGCATCGGCGCGGCATAGGTGATCCCGCGCTGGCGGCATTCCTCGGTATCGAACTTCGGCGGCTCTAGCTCGTAATTGACGAAATCGAGCTCGGCGGTGCCGGCGAAATCGCGGATCGGGAAGACCGAACGCAGCGTCTTTTCGAGGCCCGAGACATAACCGATCGACGGATCGCTGCGCAGGAACTGCTCATAGCTTTCGCGCTGCACTTCGATCAGGTTCGGCATCTGCACCACTTCGTGGTTGTCGCCGAAGACCTTGCGGATGCGCCGCTTCACGGTGCTGCGCTCGATGCGCTGCGATGCCGCGCCGCCGTCTGATGCCTGGGTTGCCATGGGTGCTGTTCGCCTCTCAGCTCAAGAAACTTCGATGTCGGCCGCCGGGGAGGGCGGCGCGCATGCGAAGACGCAAAAAGCCGCGCGCTCCATAGCGGAGCCGCAGCTTTCGGCGTCGTTGCAAACCCCTGCCGACCTATCCGTACGAAGCGCTGCGCGACGGCGCTTCATTTCCCGGTCGTCGGGGTGAGTGGCGGATATAGGTCACCAGCGGGGGCGTGTCAAACCGCCGAGGCGGGTTTCGGTTCCCGATGGCGATGTTCGGACTAGCGGGAAGCCGCCGCGCGCGATAGGCGACTGCATGGTTCGTTTACCCTCGTCTCCCGGGCAGGCCCCGGTGCGTGCCCTTGCCGCTTCGATCTTAGCCCTCGCGACGATGCTGGTGCTGGGCGCCCCCGCGTCCGCGCAGGATGCGCCGCCCGAGCGGATCACGCCGCCGATCCGCTATTCGCTGCCCCCCGGCGAGAGCAGCGAGACCCCGCCGCCCGCGCCGGCGCCAACGCCCACGCGCGCGCCGCCACCGCTGATCGTCGTCCCGACGCCGGCCCCCGAGCCGACGCCGCGCGCACGGCCGACGCTGCGGGCGACGCCAGCGATCGTGCCCACACCGACGCCGACGCCCACCGCGCCCGCGCCTTCGGCACAACCGACCGGCGCGCCGATCGAGCTTTCGCCCACCGCGGCGACGCCGGTGCAGCCGCTGCCTGCGCCATCGCCCGAAATCACCGCGGCGCCTGCGGCGCAGCCTGACGAAGCCGATTGGACGTGGTGGATGCTCGCGGGCGGGCTCGCGTTGGTGGCCGCGGCGGCGTTGCTGGCGTGGCGCCGCCGCGACGCAGCCGCCGCGGCAGACTATGCCGAACCGGCAGTCGACCTCGCACCGCCGGTGCTGGCTCCGACACCGCCGATGCGGCGGGCGGCTACCCCGGTTGCGGAACCCGAAATGGCCGAAGCGCCGGCGGCGGCAGCCCCACGCGGCAGCGACACCCAGTTCCTGACCGTGCCGGCCCGCCCTGCAGCACCCGCGCCGGTCGTGGCGCCTGACGGTACGCTCAAGGCGTTCCAGAACCGACCGCGCGCGCCCGCCCCGCCACCGCCCGCTGCCGATGCCGGGTTCATTACCGCGTTCCGATCACCCGCCGCGCCGGCGCCGATGCTCGGGCTCGAGCTGCAGCCGATCCGCGCGGGGTGCACCGAGGATACGGGATTCGTCGAATATACCTTCGCGGTCATCAACCCCTCGGACGTCGTGGTCGGGGACCTGCTGGTCTCGGCCTGGCTGGTGTCGGCCAACCCGCAGCAGGACCGCCAGCTGCTCGATTATCTCGCCGAGCCCGCCGACCCGTCGCGCCACAATATCTTCGCGCTGCGTCCCGGCGAGCATCGCGAGTTGCGCGCGGCGATGGGGGTGCCGTTCGACCAACTGCATCTGGTCGAGGCGGCAGGCCGGCGCTTCTTCGCGCCGATGCTGCTGCTCGACGCGCGTTATCGCACGCAGAGCGGCGTCGCGGGGCGCACGTCGGCGGCGTATATGATCGGTCGGCCGCATCCCTCGAGCGGGAAGCTGGCGCCGGTGTTCGTCGATCGCGGCCCGCGCGTGGTCGAGGGGCTGGCGGCGCGTCCATATAGGCTGCCGCGCCCCGCAGCCTGAGGGCGGGGTGAGCTTGACGCCCGCAGCGGCTCGCCGCATCCACCGCGCATGCAAAGCAACGCCAACCTCGTCACCGAGCGTCCGACCTTCGTCTCTCACCTCGAATGCGGCCTGACCGGCGAACGCTACGAAGCCGATCGCCTCCACGGCCTGTCCGCCGCCGGGCGCCCGCTGCTGGTCCGCTACGACCTACCCGCGGTGCGTGCTGCGCTCACCAAGGAAGCGCTCGCGCAGCGCCCGCGCGACCTGTGGCGCTGGCGCGAATTGCTCCCCGTGCGCGATACCGCGAACATCGTCAGCCTGGGCGAGAACGAAACCCCGCTGGTCACGCTCGACCGCACCGGCGAGCGCCTGGCGGCGCGCGCGCCGATCGTGAAGGACGAAGGGCGACTGCCCACCGGATCGTTCAAGGCGCGCGGGCTGGTGATGGCGATCAGCATGGCCAAGGCGCTGGGCGTCGAGACAATCGCGATGCCGACCAACGGCAATGCCGGCGCGGCGGCGGCGGCCTATGCGACGCGCGCGGGGATCGAGAGCATCATCTTTTGCCCCGACGACACGCCCGAGATCAACGTGCGCGAGATCGCGGCGCAGGGCGGCCGGGTCTATCGCGTCAACGGGCTGATCGACGATTGCGGCAAGATCGTCGGGGAGGGGGCCAAGGCCAATGGCTGGTTCGACCTCTCGACGCTCAAGGAGCCGTATCGGATCGAGGGCAAGAAGACGATGGGGCTCGAGCTGGCCGAACAATTCGGGTGGGAGCTGCCCGACGCGATCTTCTACCCCACCGGTGGCGGTACCGGCTTGATCGGCATGTGGAAGGCGTTCGACGAGCTCGAGGCGATCGGCTTCATCGGCTCGCGCCGCCCGCGCATGTATGCGGTGCAGGCATCGGGCTGCGCGCCGATCGTCCGCGCGTTCGAGGCGGGCGAGCGCCACGCCGAACGCTGGGAAGACGCGCACACGCTGGCGGCGGGGATCCGCGTGCCCAAGGCGGTGGGCGATTTCCTGATCCTCGACGCGGTGCGCGAAAGCGGCGGCAAGGCGCTTGCGGTGGGCGATCCTGCGATCGTCGCTGCGGTTGAGGAGGCGGCGAAGGACGGGCTGCTGCTGTGCCCGGAGGGCGGCGCGACGCTGGCGGCGTATGAGCGCGCGCTCGCCGATGGCGAGATCGGGCGCGATGAGCAGGTGGTGTTGTTCAACTGCGCGACGGGGTTGAAATATCCGATGCCCGACAAGTCGCGGACGCTCGATCGGCATGGGGCGATTGATTTGGCGGGGCTCTGACTCCCCTCCCTGAAAGGGAGGGGCTGGGGGTGGGTAGGGTGCTCGTGGTACGGCGGCGCAGCGCCCGGGGCATCCGTATCGCCAGGCCTCGACCCACCCCCGACCCCTCCCTTTCAGGGAGGGGGGAAGAAGGCTACGACCGCCATAATCCTCGTCACCCCAGCGAAAGCTGGGGTCTTTCTGTTACGAAGCGCGCGATTGCCGCGGGAGACACCAGCTTTCGCTGGGGTGACGGATGGGAGGGGAGCCTTGGCGCAAAGTGACCCCCCGGCAACCTACTCCCGAACCGGCACTTCCTCCTGCGTCGTGCCGTCTTCCGAACGATCGACCCGCGAGGTCATGCCCGTCGCTTCGGCATCGTCGAGCATCTGCTCGTCGGGCGCGATCGGTTCGGGCTCTTCGGTGGGCGTCGGCTCGGGGCTGGGCTCGGGCAGGGGCGCGGGTTCGGGTAGCGGCTCGGGTTCGACATAAGCGGGCGCCTCGTCGGTCACCGCCTCGCTCGGGGGCGGGCCGGTTTCGGGTTCGGCCGAACAGGCGGCCAGCGCCATCAGCCCGAGCAATGCGGTCTTCTTCATCATGCTATCCTTTTTCACCGGCTCGCGACCTGCGCGGCCGAACGGCGTTCGATCTTGTCGGCCAGCACCGCGTCCCATTTATACGGATCGGCGCGGAAGCTCATCTGCCCGTTCGCGCTCGCAAACGCGGTCCAATAGAGCAGATACACCTGCACCGGGGTGTTGAGCCGCGCGCGGACGGTCTTGGTGGTGGTCGTCACCTGCTCGTCGATCGCCGCCTCGCTCCATTCGGGAACGTCGCGCAGTAGCAATTTGGCGAGCTCGGCGGGCTTTTCGAGCCGGATGCAACCATGGCTCGCCAGCCGGTCAAAGCGCGAGAAGCCAGCCTGCGCCGGGGTGTCGTGCAGATACACCGCGAACGGATTGTCGAAGTCGAATTTGAAGCGGCCGAGCGCGCTGGTGTCGCCCGATGCCTGTTGTAGGCGGCGGTTGGGGCCTTCGCCGATGATGCGGAAGTTGTTGGCCTTGAGATAGCCATCGCCCTTCGGGAACAGCTCGCGATTGGCGATGCTCGACGGCACGTTCCACGGCGGATTGAGCACCACCGAGTGGATCGTCGATTGCAGCATCGGCGTCTCGCCGCCGCCGGGTTTGCCGGTGACCGCCTTCATCGACATCACCGGGCTGTCACCCTCGAACACCGTCAGCACCGCGGCGGCGATGTTTACCTGGATCCGGTTCTTGGGCAGCTCGTGCGGCAGCCAGCGCCAGCGCTCCATATTCGCCATGATCTGGCGCACGCGGTCGCGGGCGGGCACGTTGAGCGCGCCGATCGTCTGGGTCGAAACGGTGCCGGTGGGGTTCAGCCCGTAGCGGCGCTGCGCGCGCTGTACTGCCGCCTTCAACGTGGCGTCGAAGCTGTCGCCGGTCGCGACCACCTCGGGATCCTCGATCGCCAAGCGCTTGCGTAGCGCGGCGACACGCGCGCCCTTCGATCCCATCGACAAGTCGGCGCCGGCGGGGATCGCCTGCCAGCCGCCCGCGGTGACGATACCGCGATAGCGCGTGAGGCCCTCGCGCAAGCCGTCATAGCCGGCCCAGGGGGGCGGCAGCGCGGCGAACCACTGCGCGATCCGATCCTCGGCCACCGCCTTGGCAAAGGCAGGGCGGGGGTCGTAGGCAGCGGGGCGCAGCGCCCAATCCTCCTGGAAATCGGCGGTATCGAGCCGCCCGGCATGCACCGCATGCGCATGATCGAGCGCAGCGCGAACCAACGCGTCGTTCGCCTGCGGGATCGAAACCGCAGCATCTACCGACCGCAGTCCCTGCACCGCGCCATCCTGCTCCAGCAACGCTGCCAGCTGGGTTGCCTGGACCGGGGTAAGCACCGGGAGCGGCGCGACCGGCTGCACCATCGGCACCGGGATCGATGGCGGTAGCGGGGTGGTCTGCATCGCCGGCGGGATGATCCGCGCGGGCGGGGCGGCGGGCATTGCGGGCGCGCGCGGCGACGGCGCCTGCGTCTGCGCGGCCGCGGGGGCGGCGAGCGAGGTCAGGAGCAGGGCAGTCAGGCGGATATTGCGCATGGGCAGGGATACTCTCACTCGTTCTTCGACACCGAACGCCGCGCCGAACCGTTCGCCGCAAGCCTTAACGCCTGTCGTGCCCGCTCGCAAAGGCGAAGCGACACGCAACACATCCTGCGACAATAAAAGGGTTTGTCCGGAAGGTGCGAACGGCGCCAGGGGGGCATGATCAAACGAAACGACCTGGGTAGCGCCCTCAGAGTTCAGCGCGCACGCTCTTCAAACGAAAAAGGGCGACCCCGATGGGGCCGCCCTCCTTCGATCGTATCGCCGCCCGTTGCCGGGGGGCAAAGCCGATTACTTGACTTCGACGGTCGCGCCGGCGGCTTCCAGCTGGGCCTTGATCTTGGCGGCTTCGTCCTTCGACACGCCTTCCTTGACGGCCTTGGGAGCCGACTCGACCAGCGCCTTTGCTTCGGTCAGGCCGAGTGCGGTGATCGCGCGGACTTCCTTAATCACGTTGATCTTCTTGCCACCGTCGCCGGTGAGGATCACGTCGAATTCGGTCTGCTCTTCAGCAGCAGGAGCGGCAGCGCCGCCGCCAGCGGCAGGTGCTGCAACTGCGGCAGCAGCCGAAACGCCCCACTTCTCTTCGAGCATCTTCGAAAGCTCGGCGGCTTCCAGGACGGTCAGGGCGCTCAGGTCGTCGACGAGCTTGTTCAGGTCAGCCATGGTAATACTCCAATATTCAAAGGGTTCGGGTCAGTAAATAAGCCTTGGGGAAGCGCCGTTTCAGGCGGCTTCCTTCTCCGCATATGCCGAAAGCACGCGCGCGATCTGCGCGGCCGGTGCCTGAGCGATCGTCGCGATCTTGGTTGCAGGTGCCACGATGAGCCCCACAAGCTTGCCACGAAGTTCGTCCAGCGACGGCAGCGTCGCCAGCGCCTTCACGCCATCGACGTCGAGCATCTGGCTGCCCATTGCGCCGCCGACGATTTCGATCTTGTCGTTCGTCTTGGCGAACTCGGCGATCACCTTGGCCGCAGCCACGGGATCGGTCGAGGTAGCAAGGGCTACGGGGCCGGTCAGCAGGTCCGACAGACCTTCATACTCGGTGCCCGCAAGGGCGATGCGAGCAAGGCTGTTCTTGCTGACCTTGTAGCTGGCACCGGCTTCGCGCATCTTCGTGCGGAGTTGCGTCGACTGGGCGACGGTCATCCCGAGGTTGCGGGTGACGACCACCACGGCAACTTCGTTGAAGGTGCTGTTCAGCGCGGCGACGGCGTCGGTCTTTTGCGAACGATCCATGCCGGTCTCCTCAAAAAAGGCCTTCACTGCGAAGGCCCGGTTACGTCGGAAGTCGGGCGACTGCCCGGCTCCCTCGTCCGAGGGGCATGATCGTCAAGCGGCGGGTGGCCCCGCGCATGACCCGAACCTTCCTGGCGGAAGTATCCGGCGAAAATGCATTCCCCGTCTTGGCAGGACATTAAGGCCGGGCAAATCCCTGGCCACCTGCTGTCTCGGACGGATGCCGACACGGACGAATCCGTCTCGGCAAGGGGGCGCTGATAGCGGGAAGCGGGGGAAAGTCAACGGCGGCGGGGGCTGGGACGGACGTTAACCTTAGCGCATTGTCTGCGCCCGGATCCGTCCAACATCGGCACAGCGCAAAACAACGACTGGCGAAACCCAGGCGAACAACCAATACACTTAAGCAACGACAAGACACAGAAGGCAACACCAATGGTTAACGGCAACATCCTGCGAAAGACACGGTCGCTTCGACTGGCTGCGCTGGTCTTGGCGGCAACGCTCGCGCCGCAGGTTGCCCAGGCGCGCACCCCCGAGGTTCGCAGCGTGCTCGCACTCGAGGCGCCTTTGGTGCCGGGTGAATATGCCTGGAACGCCGATGGCGTCGCCGCGGGCCCGACGCGGATCGTGATCGATCTGACCGCGCAGAAGCTGTACGTCTATCGCGGCGGGGTAGAGATCGGGCGCGCGTTCATCCTCTATGGCGCCGACCACAAGCCGACGCCGATAGGTACCTTCCCGATCCTGCAGAAGAAGCGCCACCACATCTCGAACCTATACAACGCGCCGATGCCGTACATGCAGCGGCTGACCTGGGGCGGGGTGGCGATCCATGGTAGCGAGGTCGAGGCCAATGCCGCGACGCATGGCTGTGTCGGCGTCCCCGACGAATTCGCGGCGCTGCTGTTCGACGCGACCAAGATGGGCGACGTCGTGACGGTCACGCGCAAATGGATGCCGGCGCTGTACGCGGCCGAGATCGACGCGCCCGACCCGCATGCGATCGAAGAAGTGGTCGAGTCGGTCGCGGAAGCCCCGGTGGCCGTTGCGGCGAACGAAGTCGTTGGCGCGCCTTATGCAGTCCTCACCCCGCCCGAGTGATCGCCGCCCGACCGCAGCAACGAAAAAGGGCCGGGAGATCGCTCTCCCGGCCCTTTTTTTATGCCGTGATGATCTGAAGGATCAGACGCCGACTTCGGCGACGTCGACCTTGATCCCCGGGCCCATCGACGAGCTGACCGCGATCTTGCGGACATACTTGCCCTTGGCGCCGGTCGGCTTGGCCTTGACCACCGCGTCGACCAGCGCATCGAAGTTGGCGCGCAGGTCTTCGGCCGGGAACGACGCCTTGCCGATGCCCGAATGGATGATGCCGGCCTTTTCGACGCGATATTCGACCTGGCCGCCCTTGGCTGCCTTGACGGCTTCGGCGACGTTCATCGTCACGGTGCCGAGCTTGGGGTTGGGCATCATGCCCTTCGGTCCCAGGATCTTGCCGAGGCGGCCGACGACGCCCATCATATCGGGCGTGGCGATGCAGCGGTCGAAGTCGATCTTGCCGCCCTGGATGATCTCCATCAGGTCTTCGGCACCAACGACGTCGGCACCTGCTTCGCGTGCTTCGTCGGCCTTGGCGCCCTTGGCGAACACGCCGACGCGAACGGTCTTACCCGTTCCTTTCGGGAGCGTAACGACGCCGCGGACCATCTGGTCTGCATGACGCGGGTCGACGCCGAGGTTCATCGCGACTTCGATCGTCTCGTCGAACTTCGAGGTCGCGTTGCTGCGGGCCAGCGCGATCGCTTCGTCGATCGGGTGCAGCTTCTCACGGTCGATCGTGAGTGCCTTCTGCTTCTTGCTCAGATTGGCCATCGGATCAGCCCTCCACTACCTGGAGGCCCATCGCGCGTGCGGAGCCTTCGATGATCTTCGTTGCGGCGTCGATGTCGTTGGCGTTCAGATCCTTCATCTTCGCGGTCGCGATTTCCGAAAGCTGCGAGCGCTTGATCGATCCGGCCGAAACCTTGCCCGGCTCCTTCGAACCCGATTTCAGGCCAGCGGCCTTCTTGATCAGATACGTGGCGGGCGGGGTCTTGGTCTCGAAGCTGAACGAGCGATCGGCATAGACGGTGATGACGGTGGGCAGCGGGGTGCCGACCTCCTGGTCGCCGGTCGATGCGTTGAACGCCTTGCAGAACTCCATGATGTTCACGCCGCGCTGACCCAATGCGGGGCCGATCGGCGGCGAGGGGTTCGCCTTGCCTGCAGGAACCTGCAGCTTGATATAGCCGGTAATCTTCTTTGCCATGATACTCACTCTGTTGCCGGGCACGAATGCGCGCCGGTGCAAGTTTAGCGGTTCGTGCGACGGCCCAGGGCCGCCTCCCGCAACATCCATCGCTAGCGTTGGAAGCTGGCGCGCTTAGCGCAAAGCGCGGCGCGATGCAACGGGGCGGGCGCAGCGGGCGGCGCTGCCACTGATCGCTTTTACCGCTCGCGCTGACGAAGTTTAATCACTTTGTCCGATTAACAACCTATCATAGATTGCAAGCCGAAATTACCCGCAAGGAGAGCCGCAATGGACGCGATCACATCTGGCAGCCCGCTCAATGACCCCAAGAAGGAACCCGCCGCCAAGCGCAAGCTGCTCGGCCGCACGAGCCGCGATTGGTGGCCCGAGGCGATCAGCCTGGAAATCCTCCACCAGAACGGCCTGACCGGCAACCCGATGGGCGACGACTTCAACTATGCCGAAGCCTTCAAGACGATCGACTATGCGGCGCTCAAGGCCGACCTCCATGCGCTGATGACCGACAGCAAGCCCTGGTGGCCTGCCGATTACGGGCATTACGGCCCGTTCTTCATCCGGATGGCATGGCATGCCGCGGGCACCTATCGCACCGGCGACGGGCGCGGCGGTTCGTCGTCGGGACAGCAGCGTTTCGCGCCGCTGAACTCGTGGCCCGACAACGGCAATCTCGACAAGGCGCGTCGCCTGTTGTGGCCGATCAAGCAGAAGTACGGCGCCAAGCTCAGCTGGGCCGACCTGTTCATCCTGACGGGCAATGTCGCGATCGAATCGATGGGCGGCCCGACCTTCGGCTTCGGCGGCGGTCGCGGCGACGTGTATGAGCCCGAGCAGGACATTTATTGGGGCACCGAAGAAGAGTGGCTCGGCGACACGCGGATCGACGAGGAAAAGAACGTCGCGCTCGAGAACCCGCTCGCGGCGATCCAGATGGGCCTGATCTACGTCAATCCCGAAGGCCCCGGCGGCTGCCCCAATCCGATGGGGTCGGCGCGCGACATGCGCGAGACCTTTGCGCGGATGGGGATGAACGACGAGGAGACCGTCGCGCTCACCGCGGGCGGCCACACCTTCGGCAAGGCGCATGGCGCGGGCGACCCCAAGCTGGTCGGCCGCGAGCCCGAAGGTTCGGACATCGCATCGCAGGGGCTTGGCTGGACCTCGACCCACGGCACCGGCGTGGGCGACGACACGATCACCTCGGGGCTCGAGGGCGCGTGGACGCCGACCCCGATCACCTGGGACATGACGTATTTCGACATGTTGCTCGATCACGAATATGAGATCGTGAAGAGCCCGGCGGGCGCGCACCAGTTCCAGCCGATCGGCAATCCCGAGGACACGCTGGCACCCGCCGCGCATACCCCGGGCAAGCGCGTGCCGACGATGATGACCTCGGCCGACATGGCGCTGAAGGTCGATCCTTCGTACCGCGCGATCATGGAGAAGTTCCGCGCCGATCCGGCCTATTTCGCCGATGCGTGGGCGCGCGCCTGGTTCAAGCTGTGCCATCGCGACATGGGCCCCAAGGCGCGCTATATCGGTCCCGAAGTGCCCGCCGAAGACCTGATCTGGCAGGACCCGATCCCCAAGGCCGACTATGCGCAGATCGAGGACGCCGACATCGGCGCGCTCAAGGAAGCGATCAAGGCATCGGGGCTGACGGTGCGCGAGCTGGTGACCACCGCGTGGGCATCGGCATCGACCTATCGCTGGTCCGACCATCGCGGCGGCGCCAATGGCGCGCGCATTCGCCTCGCACCGCAGAAGGACTGGGAGGTCAACGAGCCCGAGCAGCTCCACCGCGTGCTGGGCGTGTATGAGCGCATCAAGGCCGATTTCGATGGCAAGGGCGCCAAGGATGCTTCGGGGGCCGGCAAGAAGGTGTCGATCGCCGACCTGATCGTGCTCGGCGGTTCGGTAGGCGTCGAGCAGGCGGCGGAAGCTGCGGGCCACGACATCGAGGTGCCGTTCTTGGCCGGTCGCACCGACGCGACCGCCGAAATGACCGATGCCGACAGCTTCGACGTGCTCGAGCCCAAGGCCGATGGCTTCCGCAACTATCTGCAGGTCGAGTTCAACGTACCGACCGAGGAGCTGATGATCGACCGCGCGCAGCTGCTGTATCTCAGCGCGCCCGAAATGGCGGTGCTGGTGGGCGGGCTTCGCGTGATGGGTGCTAACCATCCCAAGGCCGAGAAGCATGGCGTGTTCACGCATCGTCCTGGGCAGCTGACCAACGACTTCTTCGTGAACCTGCTCGACATGGGCACCGCGTGGAAGCAGATCAGCGAGGAGAGCGACCAGGAATATCTGGGAACCGACCGCGCGACCGGCGAGCCCAAGTGGACCGCATCGCGCACCGACCTGGTGTTCGGCTCGAACTCGCAACTGCGCGCGCTGGCCGAGGTCTATGCGTGCGACGATGCCGGCGGGATGTTCGTCGAGCAGTTCGTGAAGGCGTGGGTGAAGGTGATGAATGCCGATCGGTTCGATCTGACGGTGTGAGGTGAGAGGCCCCCGGCGGTGTCGGGGGGTTGAGGATGGGGCCGGGAGCGCGGGTGCGCTTCCGGCTTTTTTTTGTTGGCGGGGGTGGGCAAAACGGGCGGCGCGTTTCCGCCCCCTCCGTCAGCCTTCGGCTGCCACCTCCCCCTGGCGGGGGAGGATTTGGGTGAGGTCTTTCCTCCCCCGCCAGGGGGAGGTGGCGGGCGCTTTAGCGGCCGTCGGAGGGGGCGGATGGGGGGCGGGTGGTGGTGGTGCGGTTCGCGGTGACCGAGCCACCGGTGGCCGGGGTTTAATTGGGCGAGGATGCCGCGGGGATGTTCGTGAAGGCTTGGGTGAAGGTGATGCATGCCGATCGGTTCGATATGACGGTGTGAGGTGAAACGCTCCCGGCGGTGTCGGGGGTTTAGGATGAAGGGCCGGGAGCGCGGGTGCGCTTCGGGCCTTTTTTGTTTGGCGGGGGTGGGCAAAACGGGCGGCGCGTTTCCGCCCCCTCCGTCAGCCTTTGGCTGCCACCTCCCCCTGGCGGGGGAGGATTTGGGTGAGGTCATTCCTCCCCCGCCAGGGGGAGGTGGCGGGCGCTTTAGCGGCCGTCGGAGGGGGCGGATGGGGGGCGGTGGGTGGTGGTGCGCTGGTCGGCAACGGCTAGGATTTGGCGGACTACTGCGTCCAGGTCCGTCATTACTTCGGTGGCGGTGAATCGCAGGACCTCTACGCCTTGCGCCCTGAGCCATTCGGTCCTCGCCGCATCGCGTTCGGGGCGGTCGCCGCGGTTGTGGGCTTCGCCGTCGACTTCGATCGCGAGGCTGGCGGAGGCGCAGTAGAAATCGAGCACGTAGTTGCCGGCGGGGTGTTGGCGGCGGAAGCGGGGGGCGGATGCGTGGCGGCGTAGGGCTGGCCATAGGGCTAGTTCGGGCGGGGTCATTGCCTGGCGGAGGTGGCGGGCGGTGGTTTTGGCGTTTCGCGTGCCTGCGAGGCGCATCGTTTCCTCCCCCTCCGTCATGCTGCGCATGCCACCTCCCCCTGGCGGGGGAGGATTCGACTTGTAATGTTGGATTTCCGCGAACACAACGGGAACATGGCTCGACCGTTCGATCGTGCGCAGGGGTTGGAGAATGCGGCGTTTATCGCGGCGCTGACGCGGACCGGTAATGTCCGGGCGGCGGCGCGGGCGATTGGGCGGGCGGCGGCGACGATGCATGGGCGGCGCGCGGCGCATCCCGCCTTTGCGCAGCAATGGGACGTGGCGGTCGCGATGGCCGATGCGCGGTTGCTCGAGGACGGCGGTGGGCGGCTGGCGGATAGCGCGGCAAAGGCGGGTGGGGCTGTCGGCCATCGTTCCGCCAGCGATCGTACCGCCAGTCATCGAACCTTGGGGGGCGAGGCGGTGGTGGTGCAGCGGCGCGACGGCAAGCTGCAGGTGCGCAGCGCCCAGCCGGGCAAGATCACGCGGCAGTGCGAACAGGCGTTCCTGGCGGCGCTGTCGGCGACCGCCAACATCCGGCTGTCGGCGGCGGCGGCGGGGGCTTCGCCCGCGGCCTTTTATCGGCGGCGGCGGCGCAACCCGGGGTTCGCGCGCGAGATGCACCTGGCGCTCGAGATGGGCTATACGCGGATCGAGGAGGGGTTGCTCGAAAGCTTCGAGGTCGGGGCGCACGAGCATGACGCATGGCGCCATAACGAGCCGCCGCCGCTGCCCGCGATGACGGTCAACCAGGCGCTGCAATTGCTGTATCTGCACCACAAGACCGCGCGGCTATGGGCGCAGGCGCCGCATATGACCCGCCGGCGTGGCGAGAGCAGCCAGCAGTGGAGCGAGCGTCGCGCCGCCGAGTATCGCGCGGCCAAGACGCGCGAGACCGAGGCGCTCAAGATGGCGGCGACGAATGCGGCGTTGCACGCGGCGCTCGACCGGATCGCGCCGCTGCCGCACGAGCCGCCGCCGCCGGTGCTGCCCGCGCTCGACCAGGTGACCGGCTGGTCGCAGGCCGATGCCGACAAGACGCCGCACGACCCGACGCGCGCGCTGTTCGGCGGGTGGCGGTTCGAGGACCTCGAGCGGCGTCGCCGGGAGTAGGCGCGGGGGCAGCGCGGCGTCGGGCGGCGTGCGCGGGTTGGCCGCAGCGGTTTTTATCGCCATAGCAGATACATAGCCCGGCCGACCTTCGACTGGGCGACGGGAGTAGCGCGTGTCCGACATTTCGATACCAGCAGGCGGCGGCGGTGCCGTGTCGTCGGGCTCGCCCGCGCTCGACCGCATCCTCGACGGCGGTTACGCCTTCAACCGCGTCCACTTGCTGGAAGGCGAACCCGGATCGGGCAAGACTACGCTTGGGATACAGTTCCTGCTCGCCGGCGTCGCCGAGGGCGATCGCTGCATGTACATCACCTTGTCCGAAAGCCGCGAGGAGCTGTTGCAGGTGGCGGGCACGCATGGCTGGGACGTGTCGGCGATCGAGATCTTCGAGCTGGTGCCCCCCGAGCTGAGCCTCGACCCCGAGCGCGAACAATCGATCGTCTATTCGTCGGACCTCGAGCTCGGGGAAACGGTGCGGATGGTGATGGCCGAGGTCGAGCGGGTAAAACCGACGCGACTGGTGTTCGACAGCCTGTCCGAAATCCGGATGCTGGCGCAAGGGGGGTTGCGCTTCCGCCGCCAGGTGCTGGCGATGAAGCATTATTTCGCGCGACGCGGGTGCACCGTGGTGTTCCTCGACGATCTTACCCAGACGATCGAGGATTTCAGCCTGCACAGCCTGGCGCACGGCGTCATCCGGCTCGAGCAGACCGCGCAGCCCTATGGCGCCGAGCGCCGGCGGCTGCGGGTATACAAGATGCGCGCGCGTGGGTTTCGCGGGGGGTTCCATGATTTCGTGATCCGTCCCGGCGGGCTCGACATCTTTCCGCGGCTGAGCGCGGCGGCGCATCCCGACGCGGGCTATCGCGACCGGGTCGCCTCGAGCGGGATTGCCGAGCTCGACCTGCTGGTGGGCGGCGGGCTCGATTACGGGACCTCGACGCTGTTCATGGGGCCGTCGGGCGCGGGCAAGACGACGATGGCGATGCAATATGTGTTCGAGGGACTGAAGCACGGCGAAAAGGCGCTGTTCGTGAGCTTCGACGAGACCGAGCGGGTGTTTTTGCGCCGCGGGGTGGGGCTCAACATGGACGTCCAGCAGGCGACCGCCGAGGGGCGGTTCGTGTTCGAGCAGGTCGATCCCGCCGAAATGTCGCCGGGCGAGCTGGCGCAGCTGATCCGCAGCCATGTCGAGAGCGGGACGACGATGGTCGTGCTCGATTCGCTGTCGGGCTACCAGCATGCGATGCCCGAGGAGCGCTACATGCTGCTCCAGATGCACGAGCTGGTGACGTATCTGAACCAGCAGGGGGTGCTGGCGCTGCTGGTGCTGACGCAGGCCGGGCTGATCGGCGCGATGCAGTCGCCGGTCGACCTGACCTATCTGTCGGACAATGTGCTGTTGGTGCGCTTCTTCGAGGCCGAGGGCGAGATCCGCCGGGTGATGTCGGTGATGAAGAAGCGCACTGGGCATCACGAAAAGGCGCTGCGCGAATTGATGATCGATTCCGAAGGACTTCGCGTCGGGCCGAAACTCAATGGGTTCAGTGGCGTTCTGACGGGCGTGCCGCAACTGGTCGCGGCGGGAAAACTTATGACGAACCGTGACGACGCCGAAGCCTGACGACGCCGCGATGCACGCATTCCTTGTCGTCGCGCCCGAGGGCCGCGACGGCGAGGTGATCGCGCAATTGCTGCGCAGCGCGGGGCTGTCTTGCGTGCTCGATCGCGATGGCGAGGCGCTGATCGCCGCAGTGGCGGCAGGCGACAACGAAGGCGCGATCGTCACCGACGACGCGCTGGCGCGGATCGATCCCGAGCGGCTGCGGCAGGCGATCGAGCAGCAGCCGCCTTGGTCGGACTTTCCCTTCATCCTGCTGTCGAAGCGCGGCGGCAGCCGACCGGGGCTTAGGGTGAACGAGGAACTGGTGAACGTCACCGTGCTCGAGCGGCCGCTGCATCCGGCGTCGTTAGTGTCGGCGGCGCGGGCGCTGGCGCGGGCGCGGCGGCGGCAGCGGCTGGCGGCCGAGCATCTGCAGGAACGCGAGCGTGCGCGCGCCGAACTGCGCCGCTTCGCCGACACGCTCGAGCGCAAGGTGGCCGAGCGCACCGCCGAGCTCGCCAGCGCGAACGACCGGCTGACCGCCGAGATCGCCGAGCGCGAGCGCGCCGAGGCGCGGCTGATCCAGGCGCGCAAGATGGAGGCGATCGGCCAGCTGACCGGCGGTATCGCGCACGATTTCAACAATCTGCTGACCGCGGTGATCGGCTCGCTCGACCTGCTGCTGCGCCGAACCGACGACGAGAAGGTCCGCCGGCTGGCGCGGATGGCGTTGCAGGCGGGCGAGCGCGGCGCGTCGCTCACCTCGCAATTGCTGTCCTTCTCGCGCAAGCAGCAATTGTCGCCCGCGCCGGTGCAGCCCAACCACGTCGTCGCGGCGATGAGCGAGATGCTCGCGCGCGTCATCACCGACGATGTCGTGGTCGAGACCGCGCTGGCCGACGATCTGTGGCCCGCACTTGCCGATCCGACGCAGCTCGAAGTGATGCTGCTCAACCTGGCGATCAACGCGCGCGATGCGATGCCCGACGGCGGCACGCTGCGGATCGCCACGCGCAATGTCGCCACGGTTCCCGCCGAAGTCGCGGGCGAGCTGGCCGAGGGGCATTATATCGCGATCGCAGTGTCGGACACCGGCACCGGCATGTCCGAGGCGGTGATCGCGCGCGCGTTCGAGCCGTTCTTCACCACCAAGGAAAAGGGCAAGGGCACCGGGCTTGGCCTCGCGCAAATCTATGGCTTCGCGCGCCAGTCGGGGGGCACGGTGCATATCGCGAGCGAAGTGGGGCGCGGCGCCACCGTCACGCTATACCTGCCACGCACCCACGATCTGGTCGCCCCCGCGCCGCGCGACACGACCCGCGATTCGATTACCGCGGGCAACGCGCACATCCTGGTGGTCGACGACGATGACGAAGTGCGCGCGATCGCGGCGCAGATGCTGGGCGAGATCGGCTACGAGGTCACCGCGTGCGAGAGCGCGCGGCATGCGCTCGCCGATTTCGCGGGCGAGCGGTTCGACATGGTGCTGACCGATATCCTGATGCCGGGGATGAACGGCCTGGAATTCGCGCGGCGGGTGCGCGCGATCGATCCGGCGATGCCGATCCTGTTCGCCAGCGGCTATGCCGACATGGCGGACACCAGGAGCGAGCTGACCGAGGAAACGCTGATCCGCAAACCCTATCGTCTGGCCGAGCTGGCCGATCGGATCGCGGACACGCTTGCGCGCGCGCAGGGCGCGGCGCGGCAGCAGGCCTAGCCCACGCCGCGCCTACCGCGCGTCAGTTGCCGAAGGCTTCCTTGAAGTCCTGCGCCGCGCGCGGGAATTGGTTGTTGCTGAGCATGCCACGGAAGTCGGCGTTCGAATCCCAATAGCTGTGATATTGGACGTTGTGCCGGACGAACCAGGCTTTTGCCCGCTTGATGAAGGGGCCGGCGGTGTCCGAATTTACCCCCCATTCGGCATAGGCGGTGGGCTTCTTGTGCGCGGCGGCGAATTGCTGGTGCCAGGCGAGGCCGTATTTTTCGTTGACCATGTAGATCCACGCCGCCTCGGGGTCCTTGGGATGCCACTGGGTATTGTAGTAGAAATCCATGCCGATCACGTCGACATAGGCATCGCCCGGATAGGCGAGCGCGGGGTCCATCCCGTGATCGCCGACATTGGGGGTCCATTCGAATTCGAAGCGGTCGGTTTCCTGGCGGAAGACCTGAACCATCCGCCGGAAGGTGCCCTTATAGGCTTCGGGGTTCTTCAGTGCCCCCCAAGGCTGCCAATCGGCGTTGAATTCCCAGCCGAGCCTGACCGGAATTTTCTGCCCCGCGGGGGTTGCGCGGTTGAGCGTACGCGCCTGATCGCGATAATGCTCGTCATAGGCACCCGCCGCCGCCTTCTCGAGCGTCTCGCCCAGCGGAAACATCGGAATCGACCAGCGAATATCGACGCCGCGGCCGGCAAAGAGGCCCGCTGCCCATCCCGATGAGCCGCGCCAGTCTGCCCAACTGGCGCGGCCGGCGAACAGCTGCACCGCGTCGGGTTTGCGCTCAAGCCAGCGCTCGACGACGCCGATCTGGTTGGGGTCGTTGCCGACATAGAAGGAGGTTTGCATCGCCGCCGAGGGCGCAGGGGCGGGGGCGGGGCTGGGGCTGGGGCTGGGCGCGGGCGTCACCGCCGCGGGGCTGGTTGCCGGCGTGGGTGTGGGCGTGGGGGCGGGGGCTGGCACGGCGGGTGCGGGCGTCGGCGTTGGGGTCGCTGCGGGGGGCGTTACCGTGCCCGCGCCAGCACCCGGCGCGATCACCACCGATCCCGCCGATTCGGTCCCGCCACTATCCTCGCCGCCGCATCCCGCCAGCAGCAGGCACAAAGTTAGCGACAGGCTGGTCGCATTACGGAAGAGCCGCCGCCGAGGAACTGCGGGGCCGACGAGGGGGGGCGGGGTCGCGAGCATGGAACCAAGCGTAGGGCGGAGCGGTTACCGGTTGGTTTATGCCAGGCGGGGGATTCTTCGAACCGCGACGGGTGGACCGCAGGGTGCGGCAGGCGGACCTTGGGCAGCCGCGAGCATCGGTTCGGGTGTCGCTGGTTCGAACGCGAACCGCCGGCGGCCGGGCGCGGCTTCGCTCGACGGAAGCTAGCCGGTTGCGTGCCGTGGGCGGCTTGGCATGCGCGCGACAGGTGCGCGCACGGACCGATCAGCGCTAGCGCGGGGGCGGGGTGGCGCGTTCCTGATTGAGCCGGAAGAGGCGCGCCAGTATCTCGTCATCGGTGAGCAGCCCCGCGCGCCAGTCCGCGCCCCAGCCATAGGCGTCCGCCACCGCCGCATCGAGCGCGGCGTGCGCATTGGCCAGCCATTGCGGGCGCGCATTGTAGAGATTGGTCAGCGTGCGCTTTTTGAGCTCCTTCGCCGCGTCGGCGTCCTTCGGCAGGATGCGATCGGGGTAGCCGGGCACCACTTCGGGTTCGCGCACGACGAGGTCGGCGGGGTTGAGCCAGTTCTCGCGCAATTCGTTGAGCCGTGCGGCGGCGGTCGCGATCGCCTGCGCGCGCGGGTCGTCGGCATAGGCGGCGGCGGGGATGTCGGGGGTCAGGCCTTCGGGGAAGGGGAAGGTCTCGAAGGTCGTTGAGGGCGTGTAGCGGGGATCGTTGCCGACCCCGAGGAAGGTGCCCATGCGCAGCGACCAGAGTTCGTGGAAGCGCGAATGGAGGATGCCGAAGCTGGTGTCGTCGTCGCGGGCGATGGCAATTATAGCTGAATCAGCCAGCACCGACTTATCGGCCCACACAAAAACTCGGTGCTTGGAGACTCGAGGACTTAGGATAAATCGCTCCTTGGTGAGCAAGGCGCGGCGCATTTCCCCTCGGGCGCGTTGATGTAGCCACCAGCCGTCAAGCGCTCGGGTTTCTCGCCCTCGTAGCGGGGGCTTGCCAAGAATCTCTCGCTTAGCATTCTCTGAATCAATAGCGTCTCGCAAATACGCGAACGGAGTTTCAAAGAGAGCAGCTTCGCTCTCAATCATACTCGTGCCGAAATCTATAATCCACTGGCCAGAGGGCCTCCGAACGAGGTCCATTCCGTTAGCCCACGGTCTTAGCACATCCACATTGCCCTGCCCGTTTGGGTTAACGGGTAGCTTTATCCACTGTCGAGCCAGCTCGCCGGTCACTTCAAAGGGTCCGGTTTTAATCGTACCCTGAAATGCAACCGCGGAATTTTGCCGCAGCGGGCGGGCCGCGGTCAGATCAGTTGAACCTTCTGCTCCTGTCAGATCGGAAAAGATCTGTTGAACCAAATGTCCGTTTAGTTGTCCGGCCACGCCAATGTCCCGGTCGAAGCAGATGAGCGAAACCCGCACTGCAGCACCGTCAACGGTCCAATCCTCGTCGCTCCAAGCTTCAGAAATGCGACCATGCTCAACGACTGGCTTGATAACTTCTCTGTTCGCCCCGCCCCTTATAGAATTGGTTGCAACTAGTCCCGCACGCTCAAGTCCGCCTGAAACCATCATCTCCCAAGCCTTCGAGAACCAGTAACAGACAAGATCAATACCGCCCGGCACGTCCGGCCATGCCTTACGCAAAGCGCGAGTATAATCCTCGCCCAGTTCGGCGATCATCTTCTTGTTGCCCAAGAACGGCGGGTTCCCAATGACCACGTCCGCGTTAGGCCACTCGGCCCGAGTCCCGTCCTCATTCAGCACTGCATCCCGGCACTCGATGGTCTCCAGCGGGCGCAAGATCGGGTTCTTCGACGCCTCGAAGCCATTGCGGCGCATCCACTGGATTTCGCCGATCCAGACCGACACGCGCGCCAGCTCGGCGGCATAGGGGTTGAGTTCGATCCCCAGCACGCATTCGGGGCCGACGCGCGGGAAGCCGCGCGGAAGCCCGAGCGCTTCGGCATCGAGATTGGCGCGATGTTCGATATCCTTGAGCGATCGCAGCGCGACGTAAAGGAAATTGCCCGAGCCGCAGGCGGGATCGAGGACGCGGAAATCGGCCAGCCGCTCGATGAACGCCGAATGCAGCGCGGTAGCGTCGTCGAGTGCCTTCTGCGCCTTGCGCTTCTCCGCCGGGGTTAGCAGGCGCTCGGCGGTGCGCCGGGGCGCATTTTCGAGCAGCGCGGTCATGCGCGCCAGCGTAGCGGCCCATTCGGCTTCGAGCGGTTCGATGATCACCGGGCGCACGATCAGCATGATCTTGTCGCGATCGGTGTAATGCGCGCCCAGCTGGCTGCGCTTTGCAGGGTCCAGCCCGCGTTCGAACAGCGTGCCGAGGATCGAGGGGTCGATCTGGCTCCAGTCGCGTCGCGCGGCGCGCAGCAGCTGGTCGATGTCGTCGCCGTCGACCGCAAGGACATGGTCGTCCTCGAACAGCCCGCCGTTGAACCATTCGATCGCGGTGAAGCCGACCTTGCCGCCGGGGCGCGCCATCGCGCCGAACAGCGTGGCGGCATTCGCGGCGAACTCGGCCGGATTGCGCCGGCTGACCTCGAGCATCCTGGTGAACAGGTGATCGGGCAGCAGCCCGACATCCTCGGCGAACATGCAGAATACCAGCCGGTTGACGAAATGCGCCACCTGGTGCGCTTCGTTGCCACGGTCGCGCAGCCGCTGCGCGAGGCCGGCGAATTCGGCGGCGGTCTCCTCGGTAAGCTCCTGCCGCGACTTGGCGGGGCGGAATGCCTCGGGATTGACGAACGCCGCCTTGATCCGGTCGCGCACCGCGCCATCGACCAGGTCGTCGAGGACGAATTCGTGCTTTTCCTGCACGCTGTTGGTCCAATTGGTGCGGATCACGATCCGCGCCATGTCCGACACGATCAGCAGCGGCGGGTTTTCCAGCGCGACGGCATATTGCAGCAGCTGGGCGTTGGCCTTGTCGAGATTGGCGTGGCGGCCCTTATATTCCCAGGCGAAATGCCCCTTGCGCCAGACATCGGCCCAGCCTTCGCCGCCGCTGGTCTTGCTCGCGCCCTTTTCGAAGGTGAACCAGTCGCCGGTCGGATCGGCCGAGACGGGATCGGGCAGGCCGAGCAGCGCGCACAGGTCGTTGAAATGGCTTTGCGACGCCGAGCGTTCCTTGAGCTCGTTGGCGCGCCATTTGGTCAGGAATTCGTGCGGTGTCATGTCGCCCCAAGATGATAGGGGGCATCCAGCAAATCGCGTGCCGCTCCCCCATCCGACGTAGTAATCGATCGGGCCGACAGGGCAATGTTTGCCCGCGCCTGCATCGCCGCGATCGGGAAGGTTGCTGACCGTCGACGCGGCAGCGGCTATCGCCCCCGGCATGGCACGAAAGAAGCGCATCCTGACCGCGACGATGGCCGATGGCTATGTGAAGACGATCGGCCCTACCGCCGCGGCGTTCACGCATTTCTGGCGGATCGTCGCCGAGCTGGCCAATGGCAAGACCGAGGTTTTCTGGGGACACGCCAAGTCGCTGAAGGAAGCGACGGGCAAGCGGGCGGCGGCGCAGGACGCGGCGCGGCAGCGCGGGTGGGTGCGCTTTGCGTTCGAGGTGGTCGAGCTGCGCGAGGAATAGGAGGGGCGCTGCCGGGCCGGGGCGCGCGGCGCTGGACTGGAGCAAAAAGGGCGCGGGCAAAGCCCGCGCGTGACGTCGGACGGGCTCGCTTCGCGCCCCGCCGGCCGGGCCGGCGCCGTCGCAGGATTAGCGCGGCTAATCCTGGGCGGCTTGGCCTTATTTGCTTCTTTCGACCTGCTCGAAATCGAGCTCGACCGGGGTCGCGCGGCCGAAGATCGATACCGATACCTTGACCTTCGACTTGTCGAAATCGAGCTCCTCGACCATGCCGTTGAAGCTGGCGAACGGGCCGTCGAGCACCTTCACATTGTCGCCGATCTCGTAATCGACCTTGATCTGCTGCTTGGGCGCGGCGGCGGCTTCTTCCTTGGTGTTCAGGATCCGCGCGGCTTCGCCTTCGCTGATCGGCTGCGGCTTGCCCATGCTGCCGAGGAAGCCCGTCACCTTCGGCGTGTTCTTCACCAGGTGATAGACGTCGTCGTTCATGTCGAGCTTGGCGAGCACATAGCCCGGGAAGAACTTGCGCTCGGACTGCACCTTCTTGCCGCGGCGGACCTCGGTGATCGTCTCGACCGGCACCTCGACGCTTTCGACTAGCGCGTCGAGCCCCAGCCGGGTCGCGTCGGCCAGGATCTGGTCGCGGACCTTGTTCTCGAAGCCCGAATAGGCGTGAATGATGTACCAGCGCGCCATGCGTGTTGTTCCGTTTCTTAGTCGGCGAGGGAGAGCAGGAACTTCACCAGCGCGTCGAAGAAGCTGTCGACGCCAAGGAAGAAGATCGCCAGCAGCGAGGTCATGATCACGACCATCACCGCGGTCATCACCGTTTCCTTGCGCGTCGGCCAGACGACCTTGGCGGTTTCGGCGCGGACCTGCCGCATGAACTCGATCGGGGTCGTTTTCGCCACTGGCGTGCTGCCCTTTGACAATGGGTTCGTTGGTTCGCCGACCGCCGGGCAAAGGGCCGCTGCCCGGTTCCTGAAGAGGAAACCGGCGCTGCCCATCCAGACTGTCGGATTGGGACCGGTATCTAGCGAAGGATCAGGGGCAGTGCAAGCATGTGCGCCGGGGCGGGAACGAAGCGGCGCCATATCCTGGCGAAAACGCGCGTACACCCTATATTAAGCATAGGCATATCGGAGGACCGAGGTGGCGATTGCAGCCATCCGCCCGGTCGGCCCTAGGAGAGCAGTCATGCGGTCGCGCGTCAAAGCCAACCCGATTCAGCCAGGTCCGCGGACTGGCCCGGTGTTGCGACAGGCGCTGCCGATCCGCGGGCTGCTCTATTCGCTGCCGATCGCGGCGCTGTTGTGGGCGATCCTGCTGCTGCCGCTGTTCGTCTGAACGCCGCCGCAGGTGCGGCTGGCAGGAGTGGAGGGACTCGAACCCACGGCCCTCGGTTTTGGAGACCGATGCTCTACCAACTGAGCTACACTCCTGCAGCGCGATTGCCCTAGCCGCGCGTTTCGCGCGCCGCAAGAAAAACCGAACCCGCATACGCAGGTACGTCGATCAGGCGGCGATGCTCTCGCCGCGCTTGCGCCGCGTCGCCAAATGGCGTGCCTCGTCGGTGGGAAGCGGGCGGCCGAAATAATAGCCCTGCACCTTGGTGCAGCCGAGCTCCTGGACCATCTGGTGCTCCTCCTCGGTCTCGACGCCCTCGGCGGTGGTCGCCATGCCGAGCGACTGCGCGAGCGCGACCACCGCGCGGATGATCGCGATCGCCTCGCGCACCCCCTTCGACGCGCTCTGGACGAAGCTGCGGTCGATCTTGATCGAGGAAAATTTGGTGCGCGAGAGATAGCCGAGCGAGGAATAGCCGGTGCCGAAATCGTCGAGGCTGAGGCGGCAGCCGAGCTGGAGGATGTGTTCGAGCACGCGGACCGCGCCGGTGCCTTCGCGCAGGAAGACGCTTTCGGTGACCTCGAGCTCGAGCCGGTCGGGCGAGATGCCGGTCTGGGTGATCGCCTGCGCGATGACCGCGACAAAAGCGGGGTTGTGGAGCTGTTCGGGCGAGACGTTGACCGCGATTCGGATATCGTCGTCCCACGTCGCCGCCTCGGCGCAGGCGTTGCGCAGCACCCATTCGCCGATCGGCGCGATCAGCCGCGCATCCTCGGCGAGCGGGATGAACTTGGCGGGGCTGATCGGGCCGAGCGTCGGGTGCGTCCAGCGCAACAGCGCCTCGAACCCGGTGAGCGCGCCGGTGCCGGCATGGACCACCGGCTGGTAGTTGAGCGTGAGCTCGTCGTTCTGCAGCGCGTTGCGCAGCGCGATTTCGAGCACGCGGCGCTCTTCGGCGACGATATGCAATTGGGGCTCGTAGACGTTGAAGACGCCGCCGCCGGCGTCCTTCGAGCGGTAGAGCGCGAGATCGGCCGAGCGGACGAGCATCTCGGCGCTGCGGCCGTCGCGCGGACCGACCGCCAGGCCGACGCTGGCGCCGATGTAGAGCGTGTGCTGGTCGACCTCGTACGAGCGCGAGAGCGTGGCGATGATCGTGCGCGCTAGGCGCTCGAGCCGCTCGGTATCGCGTGCGTCGCGGACCACGACGGCGAATTCGTCGCCGCCGAGCCGACCGATCACTTCGTTGTCGGTGACCAGATGCGCGAGCCGTTCGGCGACTCGCTGGAGCAGCCGATCGCCGAGCGGGTGGCCGAGCGAATCATTGACCGCCTTGAAGCGATCGAGATCGATCATCATGAAGGCGCAGCGCCCGCCCCATTTCTCGGCCTCGGCCATCGCGCGCGCGAGCGCTTCGTTGAGCAGCAGCCGGTTGGGCAGGCCGGTGAGCATGTCATAGCGCGCCATGCGGTTGATCTTGTCGGTCGAAGCGCGCGCTTCGGTCACGTCCGAGCCAACGCCGCGAAAGCCGATGAAGCTGCCGCGTTCGTCGAAGCGCGGGCTGGCGGAGATTTCCCACCAACGTTCCTCGTCGCCGATGCTGACGGGCAGCAGCAGGTCGCGGAACGCATCGCGCGCCTTGAGCCGCTCGGCGAGCTGGTGGAGCCCGGCGGGGAAGCTGCCGGTTTCCCAATGCGGGCCGGCGAGCACCTGGAGGAAGGGCATGCCGTCGATCTTCACCGGATCGAGGCCTACCGAATAGGCGAAGCGCGGCGAGGCGCGGACGACGCGGCGCTGCGCGTCGGTCTCCCACAGCCAGTCGGCGCCGTGATCCTCGAACTCGCGCAGCAACAGGCTGACGGTCTCGTCGCGTTCGGCGACCGCGATCTCGCCCGCGCGGATGACCACCAGCGCCTTGCCGCGCGCGAAGCAGGCGACGATGAGCAGGGCGGTGAAGAACGCCGCCGCCGCCGCCAGCACCGGGCCGGTGGCGATCAGCAGCGATACCGACACCGAGGTGCCGACGACGCTGAGGAAGATGATCGTCGCGAGCGGCAATGCGGCCAGCGCGACCGCCGATGCGGTCATCAGGATCGACAGCGTCAGCCACAAGGCGAGCGCCGATTCGCCCTGCGCATAGGGGCCGAAGACGACCGGCGCGATCGACCAGATGATGCCGAGCGCGAGCCCTTCATACGCGGTGTCGCGAATGTCCTCGATGCTCGCCGAAATCTGGGTGCGCGCGCGCGAGGACAGGCGGCGGATGCCGACTGCCGCGGAAATCACCGCGACCAAGGCGCCCCAGCCAAACAACAGCCAGACCGGCAAGAGATTGCGAAACTGGAGGATCAGCAGCGCCGCGCCGAAAACATTGGCGGCGAGCAGGAACAGCGCGAGCTGGCTACCGGCATTGAGCTGCGCGGCGCGGATCGGACCCCAATCGGTCAGATCGCGCGGATCGTGCATACCTAAGAGCGCGCGGGCATCGATCCGCGGCTTGGCGAACTGGGAGGTCGTATCGCTAGTCACCGCGCTGCAGTAGCGCCAAGTTGGTTAGCGAGAAGTTATGGTGCGCCCCCGCCGCGATATTTATGTGTGGCTGCTGCAGGCGCGAACGCCTGCAGCGTGGCCGCGGTCAGGCGGCGATATCGTAGGGTTTGATCTCGCCCGCCAGGTACAGATTCCGCGCCTTGGCGCGGCTCAATTTGCCCGAGCTGGTGCGCGGCAGGGTGCGCGGCGGCACGAGCTCGACGACGCAGTGCATGCCGGTCACCGAGCGTACCCGTTCGCGGATGTCGTCGCGCAGCCGCGAGCGTTCGGCGTCGTCGCTGGTGCGGCATTGGACCAGCACGGCGGGGGTTTCCTCGCCGCCCGGCGTGGTGATCGCGAAGGCGGCGATGTCGCCCGCCTTGAAGCCGGGCAATTGCTCGACCGCCCATTCGATGTCCTGCGGCCAGTGGTTGCGGCCGTTGATGATGATCATGTCCTTGGCGCGGCCGACGATATAGACGTAGCCGTCGGACAGATATCCCATGTCGCCGGTGTCGAGCCAGCCATCGGTCATGCACGCGTCGGTCGCGGCATCGTCGCGGAAATAGCCCGCCATCAGCGACGGGCCCTTGCACCAGACCTTCCCGATCGCCTTGTCGGGGAGCGGGGTGCCGTCTTCCTCGCGGATTTCGACCGCCATGTCGCGCACCGGCCGGCCGCAATTGACGATCGCGCGGAAGCGCTGCGGGCGCCCGCCATCGACCGACATGCCCGAGAGCTGCGTCTCCTCGACGAGCTCGACGACGATGCCTTCGCCCGGGGGCATGATCGACACCGCCAGCGTCGCTTCGGCAAGACCGTAGCTCGGCAGGAAGGCCGAGGCGGCGAAGCCCGCATCGGCGAAGGCGTCGACGAATTTCTGCATCACGTCGGGGCGGATCATGTCGGCACCGTTGCCCGCGACGCGCCAGCGCGACAGGTCGAAGCGTTCGGACGCCTTGGTCTGGCTCGACATGCGGCGCGCGCAGATGTCGTAGCCGAAGGTGGGCGAATAGGAGAGGGTGGTCCCCGGATTGCGGCTGATGAGGTCGAGCCAGGCGAGCGGGCGCCGCGCGAAATCCTCGGTCTTGAGATAATCGGCCGACACCTGGTTGGCGACCGGCGAGAGCAGGCAGCCGACCAGCCCCATGTCGTGATACCAGGGCAGCCACGAAATGCAGCGATCGCCATCGATCAGCTTCATGCCGTGCGAATGCGCCGCAAGGTTGTTGAGCAAGGCGCGGTGGCTGATGATGACGCCGTGCGGGAAGCGCGTCGATCCGCTCGAATATTGCAGATAGGCGATGTCGTCGGCGGTGGCGGTGGGCAGCGTGACCGCGGGAGCCTCACGCAGGCCGAAGCTTTCCCATTCGATCCCCTCGACGCCCGCGATCCGCGCGGCCTCACCCGCCATCGCGGCGAGCTCGGCGGGGTAGAACAGCATCGTCGGGTCGCAGCTGGCAAGCTGGACGCGCAATTGGTCGATATAGCTGTCGCGGCCGCCGAACGAGGTGGGCAGCGGCAGCGGCACCGGCCAGCCGCCGGCATAGACCACGCCGAAGAACAACGAGGCGAATTCGGGGCCGGTCTCGGCGACCAGCGCGATGCGATCGCCGGGGTTGACGCCGGCAGCGATCAGCCGCGCCGCCTGGTCGAGCGCGTCGCTGCGCAGCTCGGCATAGGGATAGGCGCGCGCGAGGGTGCCGCGGGCGTCGTGGAAGTTCAGCCCGCGCTCGCCGCGCGCGGCATAGTCGAGCGCCTCGCCCAGCGTTTCGAAATCCGAAAAGCGGCGCGGCAGCGCATCGCTGCTGGGCGTGGCCGCCCGGTTGGTCGTCTCGGATAATCTCACGTCACGCGGTCCCGATACCCTTTTACGTCGTTTACGTCGTTTTCCGGGCGTTCTGCCCGTTGTGGCCGACGGCTTTCGTTGCGCAGCCAACCAAAAGCAAGTCGCTGGCCGATTTTTCACCCATCGATGGACTTTGCTAGATCGTGCGCCAGTGTGGCACAAACATGGCATGGCCCGAATCCGCAGTCCTGCGCCGCCGCTTGCGCCCGATACGCTCGAACGGCTGGCGCTGCGCTATGTCGAGCGGTTCGCGACGACGCGCGCCAAGCTGGCGACGTATCTGGCGCGCAAGATCCGCGAGCGCGGCTGGGGCGAGGATATGGATCCGCCGGCGATCGACGCGCTGGTCGAGCGGATCGCCGCGCTCGGCTATATCGACGATCGCGCGTTCGGCGAGGCGCGCGCGGCGGCGCTGACGCGGCGTGGGTTCGGCGCGCGCCGGGTGGCGATGGCGCTCCAGCAGGCGGGGGTGGGCGGCGAGGATGCTGTCGGCATCGTGCCGCAAGCCGAGGAAAAGGCGGTGGAAAGCGCGCTGAGCTTCGCGCGTCGCAAGCGGATCGGCCCGTATGCCCGCGAGGCCGCCGAACGACCGGGGCGCGAAAAACATATGGCCGCGATGATTCGCGCCGGCCACGCCCCTGCGCTGTCACGCCGCATCGCAGCAATGCAGCCATTGTCCCATTCCGGGCAAGATATTGATATTGAAGCGCTACTCCTCCATTCGCTTTATTGAAACGCTGTGTTAAGATATTGGACGGGGGTAATATAAAGATGCGTTCAGATCCGCAACCGGTGCCGGATGCGTTCGACATGGAGCTGCCGATGGCCCGAGAGGACGATCATGGCGGGCAGGTTGATGCGCCCGTGTATTCGGGCGTCGTCAAATGGTTCGACGTTACGCGCGGCTTTGGATTCGTCATCGCCGACGAACAAGACGTCGGCGATATTCTTGTCCATTTCTCGGTATTGCAGGATCATGGGCGGCGCAGTCTTCCCGAGGGTGCGCGCGTCGAGTGCCGCGCGGTGCGGCGCCAGCGCGGATTCCAGGCGAGCCAGATCGTCACGATCGACTTGTCGACCGCGATCGAAGCCCCGAGGCTGCAAGGGCAGGGTGATCGCGCCGACCGGCTGAAGCTGGTCGACGATGCCGGGCCGTTCGAGCCGGTGATCGTCAAATGGTTCAACCGGCTGAAGGGCTATGGCTTTCTGGTGCGTCCCGACGGCGACGGCGATATCTTCGTCCACATGGAAACACTGCGCCGCGCCAATATCGACGAGGTCGAGCCCGACCAGCCGCTGCGCGCGCGGATCGTCGCGGGCGACAAGGGACCGCTTGCGGTGGCGATCGAAAAGCCCGAATGAAGCGAGATGGTATCGCGTAGTCTTAGGGCGCCGCTGGTTTGCGCGCTCCTCATCACCGCCGGCTGCGATGCCGGGGGTTCGGCCAATGCGATTTCGGCGCAGTCGCCCGGCCCAGCCGCCGCGACGGCGCAGCGATCGGTGCCGCTGACGATCACCACCGCCAGCGGCGCGCATCGGTTCGACGCAGAGCCCGCGCGTACCCGTGCCGAGCAGGATCGCGGGCTGATGTACCGCACCGATCTCGGCCCGAAATCGGCGATGCTGTTCTATCCCTATCCCGCCGAGGGGGGAGGGCCCAAGGAGGCGAGCTTCTGGATGAAGAACACGCCGACCCCGCTCGACATTATCTTCATCCGCGCCGACGGGACGATCGCGAGCATCGCCGAGAACACCGTGCCCTTTTCCGAAGCGCCGGTGCCGTCGGGTGAGCCGGTGGGCGCGGTGCTCGAGCTGGTCGGCGGGCGCGCCGCCGAGCTCGGCATCTCGCCGGGCGACAAGGTCAGCTGGGCGGGTTTCCCCGCGGGCTGAACGTGGCGCATGCGGGCCTGCGACGAGGCACGTTGCCACCGCCCCCGCGAACGCGCTAATGGGACCAACATGGGTATCCTCGGATCGATCTTCACCTGGTGGAACGGCGCCACCATCGGCACCACGCTGGCGCTGCGCGGCAAGCAAAAGATGGGCAGCGATTCGCTGGGCAACGTCTATTGGATGGGCGGCAAGGACACTGCGGGGCGTCCTCGCCGCTGGGTGATCTACAACGGCGCCAACGATGCCAGCCGGGTGCCCCCCGAATGGTTCGGCTGGCTGCACCAGCAAAGCGACGACGTGCCCGACCAGTCGGTGCAGCCGCGCGCCTGGGAACAGCCGCCCTTGCCCAACCAGACCGGCACCGCGCTTGCCTATCGCCCGCCGGGGGCGCTGGAAAAGGGTGGCCAGCGCGTCCGCGCCACCGGCGACTATGAGGCGTGGTCGCCCGAGGGATGAGGCTTCGTCGGGTCCTGGGCGGCACCGCGATCGCCGCCGCGCTGGGTGTCGGCGCGTGGCAGGGCATCGCGATGCTCGGACATGGCCGCGCGGTGGCTACCACGCCGACCGCTGCGACCTCGATCGACGTGCCCGCGCCCGCACCCAAGGCGGCTAGCGACATCGTCACCGTCGAGAGCGAGGAATCGAACCTCGCCGCCACGCGTGGGACCACGCCGATGGCGCAGCGTGTCGCGGTGGTGGGGCTGCTCAACAAGCGCAACGGCGAAAGCCGCGACCTGACGCTGCGGCCGGGACAGGCGGTGCGGATCGGCGACGCGATCGTGCGGCTGCGCGCGTGCGAAGTCACCGCGCCGTGGGAGACCGAGCAATATACCGGCGCCTTCGTCCAGCTCGACACGCGCGGCAGCGACGCCAAATGGCGGCGCGCCTTTTCGGGCTGGCTGTTCAAGGAGCGGCCCGCGCTCAACGTCGTGCCGCATCCGATCTATGACGTGTGGCCCAAGAGCTGCACGATGTCGCGGCCCGACACCGGGCCCGATACCGTCGACATGACGAAGGGATCGGGCGAGGCGAGCGGCGCGGGGGCGGCGAGGCCGACCTCGCGCAGGCGGTCGAGCGCGCCGAACACCCCGGTGACCACCGGCGCGCCCGAGGCGAGCCCTGCCGAGGTCTCGCCGAGCGAGGCGCCGAGCAACGCCATATAGGCGTCGCGGCGGATCTCGATCGCGCCGAGCGATCGGAGGTGGTCGGTCTGGAACTGGCAATCGAGCAGGGTGAAGCCGCCGACGCGTAGCCGCGCGGTGAGCCAGGCGAGCGCGACCTTCGACGCATCGGTGGCGCGGCTGACCATGCTTTCGCCGAAGAACGCGCGGCCGAGCGCCAGGCCATAGAGCCCGCCGACCAGCCGATCGCCGTCCCAGCACTCGATCGAATGCGCGAAGCCGCGTTCGTGGAGCTGCGCGAAAACATGCGCGATCGGCGGGTTGATCCAGGTTTCGGGCCGGTCGGTCGCCGATTGCGCGCACAGTGCGACGATCGCGTCGAAGGCACGATCGGCGGTGACGCGGTAGCGGTCGCGCGTGATCGTCTTGCGCAGCGAGCGCGAGAGATGGAAGCCATCGAGCGGCAGCACGCCGCGCAATTTGGGCTCGACCCAATAGACGCCAGGGGCATCGCGATGGTCGGCCATCGGGAACACCCCCATCGCATAGGCACGCAACACCAGTTCGGGATCAAGCTCCTGGTATAGCGAGAGCCGGCGGGTCATCGCGCCGCCGACAGCCGGCGTTCGACCGCTTGCCACAGCCCCGCGAACGCCGCCTGCGCCGCGCTCTTGGGGGCGAAGGCGCCGACGGGTAGGCGGCGCGCCGCCATCGTCTCGACCATGCTTGCCATCGGGATCACCGGCCAGTCGGGATGCAGCGCGAGCCGGTCGGCGTGCAGCTTGCGGCGCTTGTCGACCATCGCGTGGACCGGCAGCAGCGGCACCTTGCCGCCCTTGCGATCGAGATGCTGCACCACTTCCTCGAAGGCGCGGGTGGCGAGCGGCGAGGGGATGATCGGCACGATGATGAGGTCGGCGGCGCGCATCACCTGTTCGCTGGTTTCGGTGAGCCCCGGCGGGCAATCGAGGATCAGCCGGTCATAGGCCGAATCGAGCGAGCCGACGAGCTTGGCGAGCCGCTTCTTCTTGTCGAGCGAGTGGAAGACGACATCGAGGCTGCGCAGCGAGGTGTCGGCACCGATCAGGTCGAGGCGGTCGATCCCGGTCGGGCGGACCAGCCGGGTCGGCTCGACATCCTTGGTGAAGATTGCCTGCGCCGAATCGGCGGCGCGCTGGTCGCGGCCGAGCAGGAAGGTCGAGGCGGCCTGGGGATCGAGGTCCCACAACAGCGTGCGTCGGGCGGATAATTGCGCGGCGCACCAGGCGAGGTTGACCGCCAGCGTGGTCTTCCCGACGCCGCCCTTCAAACTATAGACCGCCACTACCGCCAATTGCCCGCCGCTCCCGTCCTTGCCCGTGGACGAGCATGCCCCAACCGATGGGCGGCGTGCAAAGAAAAAGGCCGGCGGGATGGTCCCGCCGGCCTATGATCATGTGGAGGATGGCGCGATCAGGCGCGGCAGGTCTGCTCGCCCTTGCCCGGCTGGGTCACGGTGATGTTTTCCATGTCGCCGGTAAGCGAATAGCCTTCGGCGACATAGGGCTGACCAGCCTCGGGCGCGCGCAGCGGCGTCGGGGTCTCGCCACGCTTGTCGCGCAGGTTCACCAGCTTGTCGCCGTCGAAGAATTCGACGTACAGCAGGCTGTTGTCCTTGCAGCGGAACGCGACATTGCCGCGGATCGCGGGCGGCAGTTCGACGGGTGCTGCCTTTTCCTTTGCAGCGGCCAGCGGGTCGGGCGCCCGGCTGTCGACGACTTCGGGTTCGGCCTGCTGGCACGCGGCCAGCGACAGGGCGGCGAGGACCGCCACGGCGGGGAGGATGCGATGCTTCATGGGCACGCGATTTCGCGTATGCAGCACGCTGCGTCAAGCGAAACCCGTAGCGTTCGGCTAAGCTGAACGCTTGTTCATTGTTGCGCCGCGACAGGCGCGGCCGCATTATTCGCCAACACGATCTCGACGCGGCGGTTCTTCTGGCGGCCGTCGGGATCGTCGCCGCCGGTGGGGTTGGCGTTGGGCGCGGTGGGGCGCAACTCGCCGAGCCCGATCGCGGTGAGGATCGCGGCGTCGACCTGGCGCTGCTCGACCAGATAGTCGCGGACGGCTTGTGCGCGGCCTTCGGAAAGCCGCTTGTTATAGGCATCGTCGCCCTTGGCGTCGGTATGGCCCTCGATCGACACGCTAGGCGGATTCTGCGCCTTGATGAGCTCGGCAAGCTTGTCGAGCGTGCCGCGTGCGTCGGCGCGGATCTTCGCCTTGTCGAAGTCGAACAGCACGTCGCCGGGGAGCGACACCAGCGTGCCGCGATCGGTCTGGGTGGCGTTGAGCTCGGTCTGCAGCGTCTGGACCTGCGACAGGTTCGAGGTCGCGACCGAGCCGGCGCCGAAGCTGCTGCCGGTGCCGTTGGCGATCTCAAGCGTCGAATAGCCGGCGCGCGATGCCCTCAGGCTGCTGACTTTTTTTTTGAGCCATCGTCGGACCACGCGGTGGCGGGGGTGGGGATGTCGAGGATGAATTTCGGGTTGCTCGCGCTCTCGCTGGTCGAGCCGCTTTCGTTGAGCACCAGCTGGAGGCGGTCGGTCTGCGGGACCGCGCCAACGAACACCAGGTCGCCGGTCATCGTCGCGCCGCTTTCGACTTCGATCTGCTCGTTGAGTTGCGGCGGCGACACGATGAACTTGCGGTTCTCTGCCAGCAGGAAAGTGCGCTTGCTGTTGCGCAGCCAGTTGAGGTCCACCGGGCGGGTGTGGCCGTTGACATAGGTGATGTTCACGATCGTCTCGGTGGGTTTCACCTGGATCGCATTGACCTTGAGCACGCCGCCATTGGGGTGGACCTGTTCGAGCGCGAGCCGGGTCGGCTTGCCGTCGGCGAAGAGCTTGTCGAAGATGCCGGCTTCCTCGGGGGTGAGGTTCGCCTCGCTGTTGCCGACCGTCGCGGCGGCCTCGGCCTCGGCATTGGCGGCGTCTTCGGTGCGGGTGTTGCATGCGGCGAGCGCCAGTGCGGCGGACAAGGTCAGGACGGACAGCGAGACGGGCTTCATGCGATCGGCGCTCCGGGATCGTTGCGGTAGGCGAATAACCGACCGGGGCGGGCGCGGTTCCTAGCGGCTCACCGCGTCCTCAGGCGTCCTCGTCGCGCGCGCCATGGCGTACCGAGAGGATTTCGACGCGATCGCCCGCGACGCGATAGCGGATGAGATAGGGGTAGACCACCGAGAGCTGGCGGATGCCGGGCGCGATCTCGCGGCCGCGGTTGGGGAAGTCGACCAGCGACATTCCGGCGGTCATGATGCGCCGCGCAACCCGCTTCCCCGCGGGCTCGTTGAGCAGCGACACATAGTCATCGATCGCGCGCAGCTCGATGATTGCTGCTGCCGACCAGATGACCCGATACATTAGTCGCCGACTTGGGGCGGAGGAATGCGCTTCCCGTCAACGATGCTCTGCAGCCAACGCATCACCGCCTCGTTGCTGATGACCCGGCCGGCCTCGATATCGGCGATCGCGCGCGCATCGGCAGCGGCGACCACCGCGGGATCATCGAAGATACCCGGTTCGTCGGGGTCCCAGAAAGGTTCGGTCACCTCGTTCATGGGGTTGTCCTACCAAAAGAAAGCGGCGGCGCCAAATTGGGCACCGCCGCTGTTCCTTACTTCGCGTCGGCGGGTTCGGTCTTCTTGCCGCCGCCCTTGCGCTTGGCCTTTTTAGGCGGCGCGGGGACGATTTCGAAGGCGAGTGCCGCGTCCTTAAGCTTCACGTTCACTTCGCCGCCGTGCATCAGCTTGCCAAACAATAGTTCCTCGGCGAGCGGCTGCTTGACCTTCTCCTGGATCAGTCGGCCCATCGGGCGTGCGCCGTAGAGCTTGTCGTAGCCGCGCTCGGTGAGCCAGGCCTTCGATTCATCGTCCAACCGGATATGCACGCCGCGATCGGCGAGTTGGAGTTCGAGCTGGAGGATGAACTTGTCGACGACGCGGGCGACCACTTCGGGGGGCAGATAGCCGAACGGAACGATCGCATCGAGACGGTTGCGGAATTCAGGGGTGAAGAGCTTCTTCACCGCTTCCTCCTGCACATCGTCGCGATTGCTGGCGCCAAAACCGATCGATTCGCGCGCCATGTCCGACGCGCCCGCATTGGTCGTCATGATCAGGATGACGTTGCGGAAATCGACGGTCTTGCCGTGGTGATCGGTCAGCTTGCCGTTGTCCATCACCTGCAACAGGATGTTGAACAGGTCGGGATGCGCCTTCTCAATCTCGTCGAGCAACAGCACGCAATGCGGCTGCTGGTCGATCGCGTCGGTGAGCAGGCCGCCCTGATCATAGCCGACATAGCCCGGAGGCGCCCCGATCAGCCGGCTGACCGAGTGGCGTTCCATATATTCGGACATGTCGAAACGCTGGAGCGGGATGCCCATGATCTCGGCAAGCTGGCGCGCGACTTCGGTCTTGCCGACGCCGGTGGGGCCGGTGAACAGATAGTTGCCGATCGGCTTGTCGGGCTCACGCAGCCCCGCGCGCGACAGCTTGATCGCCGAGGACAGCACTTCGATCGCGGCATCCTGGCCGAACACCACGCGCTTGAGATCGGTGCCCAGATTGGCGAGCACGCGGGTATCGTCCGATGACACCGTCTTCGGCGGGATCCGCGCCATCGTCGCGATGACTTGTTCGATCTCCTTGGAGGTGATGACCTTCTTACGCTTGTTGGGGGCGACCAGCATCTGCATCGCGCCGACCTCATCGATCACGTCGATCGCCTTGTCGGGCAATTTGCGATCGTTGATGTAGCGTGCCGAAAGCTCGACCGCCGACTTTATCGCGTCGGGGGTGTACTTCACCGAGTGATGCCCCTCGAACGCGCTGCGCAGCCCCGACAGGATCTTGATCGTGTCTTCGATCGTCGGCTCGTTGACGTCGATCTTCTGGAACCGGCGCAACAACGCGCGGTCCTTTTCGAAATGGTTGCGGAATTCCTTGTAGGTGGTCGATCCGATGCAGCGGATCGTGCCCCCCGACAGCGCGGGCTTGAGCAAGTTCGACGCATCCATCGCGCCGCCGCTGGTCGCGCCGGCACCAATTACGGTGTGGATCTCGTCGATGAAAAGCACCGCGTGCGGCAGCTTTTCGAGCTCGTTGACGACCTGCTTCAGCCGCTCCTCGAAATCGCCGCGATAGCGCGTGCCAGCCAGCAATGCGCCCATGTCGAGCGAATAGATGACTGCGGGCAGCAGGACTTCGGGAACGTCGCCCTCGACGATCTTGCGCGCCAAGCCTTCGGCGATCGCGGTCTTGCCGACGCCGGGGTCGCCGACATAGAGCGGGTTGTTCTTCGAGCGGCGGCACAGGATCTGCACCGTGCGATCGACCTCGGGACCGCGGCCGATCAACGGATCGATCTTGCCGTTCTTGGCCTTTTCGTTGAGGTCGACGCAGAACTGCTTGAGCGCGCTTTCCTTGGCGTCCTTGCCGCCCTTTTGCGCGGGCTTGTCCTCTTCGGCGGCGCCCTTCACTTCGCGGGCTTCGGTGGGCGCGCCGCCCTTGCCGACGCCGTGACTGATGAAGCTGACCGCGTCGAGCCGGCTCATGTCCTGCTGCTGCAGGAAATAGACCGCATAGCTCTCGCGCTCGCTGAACAGCGCGACGAGCACGTTGGCGCCGGTCACTTCGTCGCGGCCCGAGGACTGGACGTGGAGGATCGCGCGCTGGACGACGCGCTGGAAGCCGCTGGTGGGCGAGGGATCGGTGGCGCTGTCGACCTTGAGCGCTTCGAGCTCGGTGTCGAGATAGGTCGCGACCGTGGCCTTGAGATCGCCCAGGTCGACGCCGCACGACGCCATGACCTTGGCGCCATGTTCATCGTCGATGAGCGCGAGCAACAGATGTTCGAGCGTCGCATATTCGTGCCGACGCGAGGACGCAGCCTCGAGCGCTTTGTGGAGCGTTGATTCGAGTGCGGATGCGAAAGACGGCATGGGGTTAGCTACTCCAATCGGCCGCAGCGTGACACGCGGCCCTTTGCACCAATGTCGGGTCGGCAGGGCGGTTCGGCAAGCGGGGCGCCGGCAACGGGCTTTGGGCCATGCGGGCAACCGGGCGGTTCATCGGCGGAACAGCGCGTCGGCGCTGTCGCGATGGCGCACCGCCTTGTCGATATGCCGCCGAACCCGAGCAATCTCGCCCTCGAGCGCGGTGACGCGCGCCTCGAGCTCGGCGATCGACAGCGGGTCGAGGTCCTGCACCACCAAAGCGGCGAGCGTATCGTCCTTGCGACGCGGGAGATTATCGTCGGCGTCCATGACGCCAAACGTTGACCCGTGCGGCGGCGATGTCAATAAGACCGACGAATTCCTGCGGCAGGGGGCACCGCGACGCAATGACCTTATCCGAAACGATGCCGGATGCGATGTGGGCGATCGATCCCGAGGGAGCGGGCGGTCCCGAATTGCTGGTGCCGGTGCGGCGCCCGGTGCCCGCGCCCGAGCCCGGCGAAGTGCTGCTGCGCGTCGCCGCCGCCGGCGTGAACCGCCCCGATGTGATGCAGCGCAAGGGGCTGTACCCGATGCCGCCGGGGGCGCCGTCGATCCTGGGGCTCGAAGTGGCGGGCGAGATCGTCGCGGTAGGCGAGGGGGTCGATGAAGTGATGCTCGGCCAGCCGGTGTGCGCGCTGCTGGCAGGCGGCGGCTATGCCGAATATGCGGCGGCACCCGCGGGGCAATGCCTGCCGGTACCGCATGCGCTGACGATGATCGAGGCGGCGGCGCTGCCCGAGACGCTGTTCACGGTGTGGACCAATTTGTTCGAGCGCGCTTATGCCAGCGAGGGCGACACGGTGCTGGTGCATGGCGGCACTTCGGGAATCGGCACGATGGCGATCCTGCTCGGCGGGCTGTTCGGGCTGACGACGATCGTGACGGTTGGCTCCGAGGCGAAGCGCGAGGCGGCGCTGGCGCTGGGTGCCGACCATGCGATCAACTACAAGACCGCCGATTTCGTCGAGGAGGTCCGCCGGATCACCGACGGCGCGGGGGTCGCGGCGGTGCTCGACATGGTCGGCGGCGATTATGTGCCGCGCAACCTGAAATGCCTGGCCGAGGATGGCCGCCATGTTTCGATCGCGGTCCAGCGCGGCGCCGAGGCGAGCGTGCCGCTGTTCGAGATCATGCGCCGCCGGCTGACGCTGACGGGCTCGACGCTGCGCCCGCGCGACGGCCAGTTCAAGGCGCTGGTCGCCGACGAGCTTCAGGCGAATGTATGGCCGCATGTCGAGGCGGGGCGACTGAAACCGGTGATCGACCGGACCTTTCCGCTGGCCGAGGCGGCCGATGCGCACCGCTGGATGGAAGCGGGCGATCATGTGGGGAAAATCGTGCTGACGATGGGGTGATAAAATGTCAGCCGCTTCAACGATTTGGTAGTCTAGCGGGTGTACGCCGGCCAGCATGTCGACTGCTCCACGATTGGGCCTGTACTGGCTTCGGATAGCCGGCGTCGCTGCCCTTTTGGCGACCGCCGGCACCGCCGCCTTTTTGGGGCTGCAAGAGAGCCGGGTTGTTCCCAATGTTGTCGTCGAAGCCGATCCATTCGAATGGCCTCAAGACTGTCCGCCTGGCAATTACGGGTTGCAACAACGCGTTCCCAAACGATGCGCCGCTCCAAAATACAGGGTACGAAACGCTACCGAGCTTGGCTTGGTCGATACCGCTGGCGGTCGCCGCAACCTTCGATGGTATCGCATTGGCAACGACGCACTCCTGATAGAGTATTTCAGCGTCCGCACATGCTACATCCATGCGCGTTCAATCGGGAAGTTCGTCCCACGCGGTTATTGGCGCGCTAGCGGCGTCCGGCCGCCGGCGGGAGGCGTGCACCAAATGTGAGGTCGGACAGCGAGGTTGGTTGACGCGGTGCTTCTACATCTTTTCTCGTCCCCGCCTTCGCGGCAATGACGGGAGTCTGCAATCTCGATGACCTCGTGCCCCGCACCGGCGCTGGACCATGGCGGAACCAGTCCCTTAATCCACGCCATAGCTTCTTTCTCGCGCTCGACGTCGGCGGCCATCGCGCGATAACCGGCGTCGAGCATAGCGGTGTCCAACTCGGACCGGGATGTGACTTCCATTCCACCACCTCCTGTCCGCAGGACCAGTTGGCAAGTACGCCACCGCCGCTCGCAAATGACGCTCTTGTGACTCCCCGCGCCCCAACCTGTAACATTTCCCCTGCATAGGACGCCCAGACAAGGACAACCGCAGGAAACCTTGGACATGGGCGCTATCACCCGACTCCCGTTCGACGCCGCGATCACCGACCGTTTGTTGGGGCAGGGGGGCGATTTCGGCACGCTCGAGCCTTCGGTGCCCGAAAAGATCATCGAGCGGCGGCAATATCGCACCGTGTGGATCAGCGACGTCCATCTGGGCACGCGCGGCTGCAACGCCGAGATGCTGATCGACTTTCTCGACCATGTCGACAGCGACACCATGTATCTGGTGGGCGACATCTTCGACGGCTGGCAGCTCAAGAAGAAATTCTACTGGCCCGCGACGCACAACGACATCGTCTGGCGGATCATGAAGCGCGCCAAGCGCGGTACCAAGATCGTCTATATCCCCGGCAACCATGACGAGATGTTCCGCCAGTTCACCGGGCTCGATTTCGGCGGGGTGAAGATCAAGCGGCAGGCGATCCATACCACCGCCGATGGCCGCCGGCTGCTGGTGCTGCACGGCGACGAATTCGACGCGATCACGCTGTCGCACCGCTGGCTCGCGCATGCCGGCGACTTTGCGTATCACATGATGATGACGCTCAACCGCTGGGTGAATCTGTATCGCCGCGCGCTGAAGCTGCCTTATTGGTCGCTGAGCAAATATGCCAAGCACAAGGTGAAGAACGCAGTCGAGTTCATTTCGAACTTCGAGGAGATCGTCGCGCACGAGGCCAAGACGCGCGGCGTCGACGGGGTGATCGCGGGGCATATCCACACCGCCGACTATCGCCATATCGACGGAATCGATTATTATAACGATGGCGACTGGGTCGAGGGCTGTACGGCCTTGGTCGAGCATGAGGATGGACGGATGGAAATCCTGCACTGGGCCGACGAGATCGCGGCGCGCGAGCGCGATATTGCTGCCGCAGCGACCGATGCCGAGGTGCGCATGACCGAGGCGCGCGTGGCGGCCTGACGCGCATGCGGATCGCGATCGTCACCGATGCCTGGGAGCCGCAGGTCAATGGCGTCGTCCGCACGCTCCAATCGGTGAGAGCGGTGCTGGAACGTCAAGGGCATGAGGTGATGGTGGTTTCGCCCGACCGTTTCTATTCGGTGCCGTGCCCGACCTATCCCGAGATCCGGCTGGCGATGGTGCGCACCGCGACGGTGGGCGGGCTGCTGGCCGATTTCCAACCACAGGCGATCCATCTGGCGACCGAGGGGCCGCTGTGCATCGCCGCGCGGCGCTGGTGCCTGCGGCGGGGCTATCCCTTCACCACCGCCTATCACACCCAGTTTCCCGATTATGTCTCGGCGCGCTCGGGCGTGCCCGCCGAGTGGATCTGGCGCTATATCCGCTGGTTCCATGCGCCGGCGCGTGCGGTGCTCGCCTCGACCCCGTCGATCCGGCAGACGTTGGTGGCGCATGGGCTCGAGCAGGTGCGGCATTGGGGGCGCGGGGTCGATCTGGCAGCGTTCCATCCCGGCGTCGCGCCGCATCCCGAGCTGGCCGGGCTCGCGGGGCCGATCCAGCTCTATGTCGGGCGGATCGCGGTCGAGAAGAATCTCGAGGCGTTCCTCGAATGCGCGCACCCCGGCAGCAAGGTGGTGGTGGGTGACGGGCCGGCGCGCGCGGCGCTGGCGGCGAAATATCCCGAGGTGCGCTTCATGGGGCCGCGCTTCGGCGACGAGCTGGCGCGCTTTTATGCCGGGGCCGACGTGTTCGTCTTCCCCAGCCGCACCGACACCTTCGGGCTGGTGATGATCGAGGCGCTTGCCTGCGGGACGCCGGTGGCGGCCTATCCGGTGACCGGGCCGATCGATATCGTAACGCCTGAGGTGGGGGCGCTGGCCGAAACGCTCGACGAAGCGATCGCCGCCGCGCTGACCCGCGACCGCGCGGCGTGCGCCGCCTATGGCCGGCAATTTACCTGGGAGGCGAGCGCGGCGCAGTTCCTTGGCGCGCTGGTGCCGATCGGCGGGGTCGATCGCGCCGCCGCCTGACGTCACGCTACTCCTTGCCCTTGGGCCGGCGCTGCACTAAGTCTTCGCCATTACACGGCCACCCCGGAAGGGGTGGCCCTTATTGTTTCTGGAGACTTTGCCGTGGCCCAGCCTTTGATGCCGCATGCGACCGCTTCCTGGCTGGTCGACAACACCGCGCTTTCGTTCGACCAGATCGCCGATTTCTGCGGCCTGCACATCCTCGAGATCCAGGCGATCGCCGACGACACGACCTCGGCCAAGCTGACCGGGCGCGATCCGGTGCGCGCGCACGAGCTGACGCAGGACGAGATCGAGAAGGGCCAGGCCGATCCCGATTATCGGCTGGTGATGCAGAAGGGCCCCGAGCAGGTCCGCCGCACCAAGGGCCCGCGCTATACCCCGGTGAGCAAGCGCCAGGACAAGCCCGACGGCATCGCCTGGATCATCCGCAACCACCCCGAGATTTCGGACGGCGCGATCGGCAAGCTGATCGGCACCACGCGCACGACGATCGCGGCGCTGCGCGACCGCAGCCATTGGAACATCGCCAACATCACGCCGAAGGATCCGGTGACGCTGGGGCTGTGCTCGCAGCGCGAGCTCGACGCACTCGTCGCCAAGGCGGCGAAGGCCGCGGGGATCGAGGCGCCGACCGACACCCGGCTCGAAGGCGATCGCGAAGTGCTGCTGGCGCAATTGCGCGCCGAGCGCGAGGCGCTGGCGCGCGGCGACGTGGTCGAGACCGAGAAGCCATTGTTCAAGAGCGACATCGTCGATCCCTGGAAGAAGTGATGTTCTAAATTCCCCTCCCTTTCGGGAGGGGCAGGGGGTGGGTAGCGTGCTCGTGATACGGCTGCGCGGCTGGTGAACCCGGCCGTACCACCCGGACCCGACCCGCCCCCCAACCCCTCCCTTTCAGGGAGGGGAGACCTTCGACCCCATTGCCTCCGCGCGCGCCGAAGCTACGCTGCCCCCAACTTATCGGGAGCCAGCCATGACCGACCTGCGCCAGCGTGCGATCGACCTCTACGACGCCTTCACCCATGAGCATCGCGACCGGCGGCAATTGCTGCGCGAGACCGCGCTGCTGGTCGGATCGGTCGCGGCTGCCGAGGCGCTGATCGCGACGATCGCGGCATCACCCGCCGCCGCGCAGCAAATCGCCGCCGACGATCCGCGGTTGCTGACCGAAACCAAGACCGGGGTCGAGGCAGGCAAGCCCTTCACCGCGTATTTCGCCGCGCCGCGCCAGGCCGCGCGCAACGCCGGCTATGTGTTGGTCGTCCATGAAAATCGCGGGCTCAACGCGCATATCAAGGACGTCGCGCGCCGCGTGGCGCTAGCCGGCTATCGCGCGATCGCGCCCGATTTCCTCGCACCGCAGGGCGGCACCCCCGAGGATGAGGACCAAGCGCGCGCGCTGATCGGCACGCTCGATTACGACCTGGCGCTGGCGCAAGCGGTCGCTACCGCCAAGCGTGTGAAGCGCGATACGCGCGGCGCGCGCGTCGGCGCGGTCGGTTTTTGCTGGGGCGGCGCGTTCGTCAACCGGCTGGCGGTGGCGGCGGGCGACGCGCTGGACGCCGGCGCATCCTATTACGGCCCGGCGCCCGCCCCGACCGAGGCAGCGAAGGTTCGCGCCGCGATGGTCGTCCATCTGGCGGGCAAGGACGCGCGGGTGAACGCTACCGGGGTGCCATGGGGCGAGGCGCTGAAGGCGGCGGGCAAGGGCGAGGCGTTCGTCTATCCCGAGGTCGACCATGCGTTCAACAACGATACCTCGACCGCGCGCTACGACAAGGCGGCGGCCGATCTTGCCTGGTCGCGGACGCTGGCGCTGTTCGCGAAGCATCTTGACGGCTGAGCGATTTCGTTCGACATTTGTTCCGACACGACTCGGAGGCGATCATGAGCGACGACTTGGTTTTCTACACCAACCCCATGTCGCGCGGGCAGATCGCGCGCTGGATGCTCGAGGAGGCGGGTGCGCCCTACCGCACCGAGCTGCTCGAATATGGCACGATGAGCAGCGAGGCCTATCGCGCGATCAACCCGATGGCGAAGGTGCCGGCGATCCAGCATGGCGACCGCGTGGTGACCGAATGCGCGGCGATCTGCGCGTATCTGGCGGACGCCTTTCCCGAAGCCGGGCTGGCGCCGCCGACCACCGACCGCGCCGATTATTATCGCTGGCTGTTCTTTGCCGCCGGGCCGGTCGAACATGCGGTGACCAACCGCGCGATCGGCGTCGAGGTGCCGCCCGACAAGCAGGGGATGGTCGGCTATGGCGATTTCGACCGGGTGGTCGACGTGCTCGATGGCTGGCTGGCGACGCACGACTATGTCGCGGGCGGACGCTTCACCGCGGCCGATGTCTATGTCGGGGCGCAGGTGATCTGGGGGCTGGGGTTCGGTTCGCTGCCCAAGCGGGCTTCGTTCGAAGCCTATGCGGCGCGGTTGACCCAGCGGGAGGGGTATTTGCGTGCCAAGGCGATGGACGATGCGTTGATCGCGGAGATGCAGGCGGTGGCGGGGTAGGGGAGCTTGCTTCGACCCGGATGCCGTTCGTTTCGAGCGAAGTCGAGAAATGGGCCTGAGCGCTGGGGGCGGTTTCTCGACTTCGCTCGAAACGAACGGGTGGGTTGGGCGTGCAGGTCTGGAGCTGGTGGCTTTTGGCTCGCGGCTTTCATGGGGCGCTGCCCGCTGGCCGAGAGGCGGTGCGCATGCCTTGGTAATCGTCTGCACGTGGGTGCCGCACCCTCCGCCCCAGACCACTCCCCTCCCTGGACAAGGGAGGGTTGGGGGTGGGTCGGTTCGCGAGGGAACGCCTCGCGCGCCACGGGCCTACCCACCCCCGGCCCCTCCCTTGTCCAGGGAGGGGAGGATTGGGATCGGGTCGTCCGTTTGGTCCCCTTCCGTTCGTCCTGAGCAGGGGCTGATCTGAGCGAAGACCCTTATCGAAGGACATTTCCCCCAGGCGGGCCGGTGCTTCGATACGCCGCTTCGACAAGCTCAGCGGCTACTCAGCACGAACGGGGTGGGGCGGGGCGAATGTCGGGATGGACGGGTGAGCGACACGCCGCCGCCTCGAACAACAAGTCCTCTGACCTTCCCCCCCGTTCGTCCTGAGTAGGGGCTGAGCTTGTCGAAGACCCGTATCGAAGGATCTGCCCCAGGCGGGCGGGTGCTTCGGTACGCTGCCCTGCGACTGCCTGCCGAGGCAGGCGCTCGGGACAGGCGTCGACAAGCTCAGCGGTTACTCAGCACGAACGGTCTGTAGGCGATCAGTCTCCTCACCGCGGCGCGGGCGGGGTCCTTCCGGCGAACGATACGATGCTCTCGGTCCCGTCCGCCGCAACCGACGATACCCCGAAGAAGTGATCGTCGACGATCACGTCCTTGACCACCAATTCGGTCCCGGTGGTGTCGCGATGGTTGGTCCAGTCGGCGGTGTCGTTGCGGCGCCAGTGGATGCGATAGCGGGCGGCGCCCTCGACCGGTTGCCACTTCACCGTCGCGTCGAAGCTCAGCGCGCCATCGACGCTCACGCCCTCGGGGGCGGCGGGGGCGCCCGCGAGTCGGCGGGCGGCGGCGACGTTGATCGCGGTGACCTTCGCCAGATAGGGGAAGTCCATCTTGTCGATCGTGTCGCCATAGACGCGGCCGTTTTCGGTGCGCAGATTCTGGTGCTGCTGGTCGTAATTCTCGGCGCCGACCGAGAAGCGTACCGCCGGATAGCCCAGCCGCAGGAACGCCTCGTGATCGCCACCACGGCCGAAGCGGTCGGGGCGGCGGACTGCGAACACGTCGAGCGCGCCGGGCATGCCTTCGGCGACGTCGTCGATCGCCTTGGCGAGCGAGCGGCTGGGGCCGTCATCCTCGCCGCCGTCGCCGCGCCGGCGTTTGGCTTCCTCGATCGTCTCGACCTGGCGGATGCCTTCGGAGAAGACGCGGACGCGGTCGGCGACTCGCTTGCCGTTCTGGCCAACCGTGTTGCCGACGATGTCGTTGCTGAGCACCGCCGAGACCTTCCAGCCGCGCTCGCGCGCGGTTTCGGCGAGCAACGTCGCGCCCCACAGCCCCTGTTCCTCGCCCGAGAGCGCGGCATAGACGATCGTCGCGCGATGCTTCTGCTTCGACAGCAACCGCGCGGCTTCGAACACCAGGGCGACCCCCGAGGCATCGTCGTTTGCGCCGGGCGCATCGCCGGTCGCGTCCATCACGTCGCTGTTGCGGCTGTCGATATGCCCCTGAAGGATCACGACGCGGCCGGGCTCGGTGCCCGGCTGGATCGCGAGCACGTCGACGACGTTCACGCCGGTCGGCGCGCGCGGGCCGGTGAAACTGCGCTCGATCGTCTCGGTCTTGATGCAGCCGCCGCACGCCTTGGCGATCCGATCGAACTCGGCCTGCGCCCAGCGGCGCGCGGCGCCGATCCCGCGCTTGGGATCGGTGACCGAGGAGGCGGTGTGGCGGGTGCCGAAATCGACCATCGTCTGGACATCGGCGCGCAGCCGCTGCGGGCTGGGCTGGTCTTGCGCGATGGCGGGGGTGGCGAGGAGGACGAGCGGGAGGGGGAGGGTTTTGAGCATGGCGCGAACGTGGCTGGAAATCGGGCGCGGCTCAAGGTCTTCGTTTGGGGGAACGCGCTGGTGATTGCGGAATACCCTTTTCCCGTTCGTGCTGAGCCTGTCGAAGCACTGCTCTTCTTCTGCGACTGACCCGCGAGAGAAGAACGGTGCTTCGACAAGCTCAGCACGAACGGGGGTAGGCTCCCTCAGCTCAAGCGGTCGATCGCGTCGCGATCGAGGCTGCCGGGGATGATCATCAGCGGCACCGAGAGCGTGCCCGCATCGGCGCCGGCGAAGTGCGACACTAGCGGCCCCGGCGGGCCGCTCGCGGCGGCGCCGAGCACCAGCGCGGCGATGTCGGGGTTGGCGGCGATCATTTCGCGGACGACCTTGGGGCCTTCGCCCTGGCGCACGGTGATCGAGGGCTTGAGCCCCGATTCGGTGAGCAACGTACCCGCGGCGCCGGCGACCAGCGCCTCGGCGCGCTGCAGCGCTTCCTCCTCGATCGTCGCCATCACGCCGCCCCATTGGACGAAGTCGGGGGTGGGGACGAGCGCGAGGATCTCGACCCCGCCGCCGGTCTTGACCGCACGCCGCGCGGTGAAGCGCATCGCGATCTCGGATTCGGGACTTTCGTCGATCACCACCAGATAGGTACGCATTTGCTCTCCCCCTTTTTCCCACAGGTGGCCCGGCGCGCGCCCGCGTGCAAGATGCCGTTACGGGTTCGTGCGGTTCGCGCGGGGCTTTGGCCGCCGCGAGGTAACCCCAAGCCTTGACCTGCGCGGGTCACATCGCGAAGGAAGGCCTTCCCCAGGATCAAATGCCAGGATTTGCGATGTCGATCGAACTCAAGATGCCGGCGCTGTCACCGACGATGGAAGAAGGCACGCTGGCCAAATGGCTGGTCAAGGAAGGCGACAGCGTGAAGTCGGGCGACCTGATGGCGGAGATCGAGACCGACAAGGCGACGATGGAATTCGAAGCGGTCGATGAAGGCGTGATCGCCAAGATCCTGGTCGCCGAGGGCACCGACGGGGTGAAGGTCGGCACCGTGATCGCGATCATCGCCGAAGAGGGCGAGGATGCGGGATCGGTCGAAGCGCCCCAGGCGGCTGCCGCGCCCGCACCCAAGGCCGATAATGTCGGCCCCGCGGCGACCGCCGACGAGGCGCGTACCCAGGAAGTCAGCGAAGAGACCGGCGCGACCGATGCTGCCGGTACCGCGCCAGCCGCGGCGTCGGGCGATCGCGTGAAGGCTAGCCCGCTGGCGCGCCGGCTGGCCGCCGAAAAGGGCATCGAGCTTTCGGCGCTGGCGGGTTCGGGGCCGAATGGCCGGATCGTGAAGGCCGATCTCGAGGGCGCCAAGCCGGGCGCCGCGCCCGCTGCCCAAAAGGCCGCCGCGCCTGCCGCCAAGAGCGAAGCGCCTGCTGCCGCTGCGGCCGCGCCGACCGAGGCCAAGGCTGTTTGGTACGACGAAAGCATCCCGCACGAGGTCGAGAAGCTCTCGAACATCCGCAAGACGATCGCGCGTCGCCTGACCGAGGCGAAGCAGACGATCCCGCATATCTATCTGACGCTCGACATCCGGCTCGATGCGCTGCTCAAGCTGCGCGGCGAGCTCAACAAGGGGCTCGAGAGCCGCGGCGTGAAGCTGTCGGTCAACGACATGCTGATCAAGGCGCTGGGCGTCGCGCTCGAGGCGACGCCCAAGTGCAACGTCACCTTCCTGGGCAACGAGCTGGTCAGCTACAAGCGCGCCGACGTGTCGGTCGCGGTATCGACGCCGTCGGGGCTGATCACGCCGATCATCCGCGACGCCGCCAGCATCAGCCTGTCGAAGATTTCGACGCAGATGAAGGAGCTCGCCGGGCTCGCCAAGGACAACAAGCTCAAGCCCGAGCAATATCAGGGCGGCACCGCGAGCATCTCGAACATGGGGATGTTCGGGATCAAGCAGTTCGATGCGGTCATCAACCCGCCGCAGGGGATGATCCTGGCGGTCGGCGCGGGCGAGAAGCGGCCCTATATCGTCGACGATGCGCTGGGCGTCGCGACGGTGATGTCGGCGACCGGCAGCTTCGATCACCGCGCGATCGACGGGGCCGACGGGGCGCAGCTGATGAAGCTGTTCAAGGAGCTGGTCGAAAGCCCGCTTGGCATGATCGCCTGAGCGACCCGCAATGGCGTTTCGCGTCCTGATCGAGGTCTTCTACGTCCTGCTCGGACTGGGCGCGGCGATCGTGATCGGGCTGACCGCCGAATGGGCGTATCCGATCGGCGCCAAGAATATCTGGCTGGTGACCTATGCCGCGATGGTTGCGGTCGTCTTGATGGGGGTGCGCCCGATCGTGCGCGCCGCCCGGGGAACACGTAAATGAACGCCGAAATCCCGCCCGAGGGCAGCCCCGCGATCCGCGTGACGACGATGCCCGGTGACGCGAACGCCTATGGCGACATCTTCGGCGGCTGGCTGATGAGCCAGATGGACATGGCCGCCGGGCTGGTCGCGGCGCGCTATTCGAAGGGGCGCGCGGTGACGATCGCGATGGACGGGATGCAGTTCCATGCACCCGTGGCGGTGGGCGACGAGGTGTCGGTCTATTGCGAGATGGTGAAGGTGGGTCGCACTTCGATGACGATCGCGGTCGAAGCCTGGCGCCGCGACCGGCATCAGGAAGAACAATGCCGGGTGACGCAGGCGCGATTCGTGTTCGTCGCGATCGACGAGCAACGGCGGCCGCGGGCGGTGACCGGTTGAGGTTGCGAACCGGCAGGTGTAACCCCAGGTTACACCCTGGAGGTTGGCGATGAAGATGGGCGTGAAGGAGTTTCGGGAGCGCTTCAGCGAAGTTGCCGAAGGCCAGGAGCCCGTGCTGGTCACCAAGAATGGCCGCATCGTCGGGCGATATGACCCGTTCGCGCAATCGCACCGGCCCGACCACGATTGGGAAGCGATCGATCAGCGGTTGGACGCCTTTCGCGCCGAATGGAAAGCGCGGACCCCCGATTGGCGCGAGCGGCTACGGTCGATCGGGCTCGACGAACATGGCGATCCGATCGACGCATGAGGATGGTCGTCGACGCCAATGTCGTGGTCAGCGCGGTGCTGGGAAAGCGCAATCCGGTCGCTGCCGCGCTGGCGCGGGGGTTGGAGTTGTTCATTCCCGAAGCGCAGCTCGACGAGGCGGTGCGGGTCGTCGCGCGGCTGGGCGATGTCGGTATCGGCGAGGCGCGCCGGTTGATCGCCGACGCGACCGCTGGTTTCGCTTTCCTGCAATTGCAGGACCTCGCCGAGGTCGAGCATAGCGCCAGGGCGCGGCTTGAGGCGCGGGGGCAGTCCGACTGGCCGGTACTGGCGGCGGCAATCTTGCTCGAAGGCCATATATGGTCACGAGATCGCGATTTTTTCGGCGTGGGGGTTCCGGTCTGGTCCACCCGCAATATCGGTTTCGCTACGGCGTAAGGAGTTTTGAATGGCTGACACCTACGACCTCATCGTGCTGGGCAGCGGCCCCGGCGGCTATGTCGCGGCGATCCGCGCGGCGCAATTGGGCATGAAAACCGCGATCGTCGAGCGCGAATTGCTCGGCGGCATCTGCCTCAACTGGGGCTGCATCCCGACCAAGGCGCTGCTGCGTTCGGCCGAGATCTTCCACTATATGCAGCACGCCAAGGATTATGGGCTGAAGGCCGACGGGATCAGCGCCGATCTCGATGCGGTGGTGAAGCGTTCGCGCGGGGTGTCGAAGCAGCTCAACCAGGGCGTCACGCACCTGATGAAGAAGAACAAGATCGCGGTGCATATGGGCACCGGCAAGCTCACCGCGCCGGGCAAGCTGACCGTGACCGACAAGGACGGCAAGACCACCGCGCTCGAAGCCAAGAACATCATCGTCGCCACCGGCGCGCGCGCGCGCGACCTGCCGGGGACGCCCGCCGACGGCAAGCGGGTGTGGACCTATCGCCATGCGATGGTGCCGACCGAGATGCCGACCAAGCTGCTCGTCATCGGATCGGGCGCGATCGGCATCGAATTCGCTAGCTTCTACAACGACATGGGCGCGGATGTTACCGTTGTCGAGATGGTCGACCGGATCGTGCCGGTCGAGGATGCCGATGTGTCGGCGTTCCTCGAAAAGTCGCTGACCAAGCAGGGCATGACGATCATGACCGGCGCGAGCCTCAGCGAGATCAAGGTCGGCGCGACCGGCGTCACCGCCAAGCTGAAGGACAAGGCGGGCAAGGAAACCGCCGGCGAATTCAGCCACGTCATCGTCGCGATCGGCATCGTCCCCAACACCGCCGACATCGGGCTGAAGGAACTGGGCGTCGAGATGGACGATCGCGGCTTCCTCAAGACCGATCCGATGTGCCGCACCAACGTGCCGGGGCTGTGGGCGATCGGCGACATCACCGCGCCGCCTTGGCTGGCGCACAAGGCAAGCCATGAGGGCGTCATCGCGGTCGAGGCGATCGCGGGCAACCACCCGCACGCAATGGACCCCAAGAACATCCCCGGCTGCACCTATTGCCACCCGCAGGTCGCGAGCGTCGGGTTGACCGAGGCCAAGGCGAAGGAAGCCGGGTATGAGCTCAAGGTCGGCAGCTTCCCCTTCATCGGCAACGGCAAGGCGATCGCGCTGGGCGAGGCCGAAGGCTTCATCAAGACGATCTTCGACGCCAAGACCGGCGAATTGCTCGGCGCGCACATGGTGGGGGCCGAGGTGACCGAATTGATCCAGGGCTATACCGTCGGCAAGACGCTCGAGACCACCGAGGCCGAGCTGATGGAAACGGTGTTCCCGCACCCGACGCTGAGCGAGATGATGCACGAGAGCGTCCTCGCCGCCTATGGCAAGGCGCTGCATATCTGACCTACGTTGCACCCCGCACTTGGTGCGGGGTGCAACTTGCCGCGGCCCCGGCGGTTCTTCTCCGACGTACAACTTCCGGAGAAGCCTTTATGTCGATCAACCGCCTTGCGCTCGCCGCCCTTCCTGCGCTTGCGCTGCTGGGGGCCTGCGGCGCCGATCCGGCGAACGATATCGTCACCACCAATACCGGCAACGTCGTTCCCAGCGAGACGCAGGAGAATATGACGTTCGAGAACGACGCGGTGAACAACACGCTAGCCGACGACCAGAACGCGATGATGTCGAACGACGCGGTCGCGACCGACGGCACCTATGGCGGCATGACCGACGCGACCGGCAACGGCATGTAAGCGCCAAGGCGGCTCGAGCCGGTGAAATGACCGGTTGAGCCGCCGGGGGGCGGGCGGCATGGTGCGCGCGATCTTTTCGGGGGAACGACCATGCGCATCATCCTGTCCACCGCCGCCGCCTTGGCGGCGGTCTCGCCCGCTGCCGCGCAGCAGGCGGCATCGCAGCCACGATCGGTCGTCATCACCGCGGCGCGGATGATCGACGTCGTCGCGGGGCGGGTGATCGAGGAGCCGGTGATCGTCGTCACCGATGGCCGGATCACCTCAGTGGTCGGGCGCAATGGCGGGCGGCCCAATATCCCGGCGGATGCGCAGCGGATCGACCTGCCGGGCAAGACGCTGTTGCCCGGCTTCATCGACATGCACGTCCATCTGGCGGGCAGCGCGCGGATCAGGGGCTATCGGAGCCTCGAATATACCGACGTCTTCCCCGTCACGCTCGGCGTCGGCAATGCGCGAGACATGCTGCACGCGGGCTTCACCACCGTCCGCAACCTGGGTTCGGCCGACTATGCCGATGTCGCACTCAAGCAGGGGATCGAGGGCGGCTTCTATCCCGGCCCGCGGATCGTTCCCGCCACTTGGAGCTTCGGCGCGACCGGCGGGCATTGCGGCGGGAGCAATCTGCTGCCGCCGAGTTACAAGCAACAGACCGAGCGCGGGGTGAACGGCGCCGAGGCGGTCCGCTATCAGGTGCGCGAGAACCGGCGCTTCGGCGCCGAGGTGATCAAGGTCTGCGCCACCGGCGGCGTCTTTTCGAAGAACACCGAGCCCGGCCAGCAGCAGATGACCGCCGACGAACTCAAGGCTGCGGCCGACGAGGCGCATATGTGGGGGCTGAAGGTCGCGGCGCACGCGCATGGCGCCGAGGGGATCAAGGCAGCGATCCGCGCGGGGATCGACACGATCGAGCATGCCAGCCTGATCGACGACGAGGGGCTCAAGCTCGCCAAGGAGCGCGGCACCTGGCTGTCGATGGACATCTTCAACACCGAATATACCCAGCGCGAGGGCGCCGCGACCGGCGCGCTCGAAGAGAATCTGCGCAAGGATCGCGAGGTCGCGCAGGTTCAGCGCGACAATTTCGGCAAGGCGGTGCGGATGGGGATAAAGCTGGTGTTCGGTTCCGACGCCGGGGTGATGCCGCACGACACCGCCGCGGGGCAGTTTGCGACGATGGTGCAGTTCGGGATGACGCCGCTGCAGGCGATCCAGGCGGCGACGACCAACGCCGCGCAGGCGTTGGGGCGCGAGCGCGATGTCGGGGCGATCGCGGTGGGGCGCTATGCCGACATCGTCGCGGTTGATGGCGATCCGCTGGCGGATATTCGCGTGCTCGAGCGGGTGAGCCATGTGGTGAAGGGTGGGGTGTTGGAGAAGGGCGTAGGGGGGTGACTTTGCACCCCTCCCTTTTGGCTCCCCTCCCTGGAAGGGAGGGGCTGGGGGTGGGTAGGGTGCTCGTGGTACGGCGGAGACATCGCCTGGGGCCTCCGTAGCCCCTGGCCTCGACCCACCCCCGACCCCTCCCTTTCAGGGAGGGGGGAGATTGCCATGTTGCTGCTTACCTTGTTGCTCGCGTTCGCCGCCCCCGCGCAGGCCACCGCGCCCGAACCGCCGATCGCCGAGCTCGGCCCCAATCTCGAGCGCTTCGCTTATCCCTGGCCGGTACAGACGATCCGCGTGCCGGTCGGGCAGTTCGGTGCCGACATGGCGTATATGGACGTCGCCCCAACCGCGCGCGCCAACGGGCGCACCGTCGTGCTGCTCCACGGCAAGAATTTCTGCGGCGCGACCTGGGAGGCGACCGCGCGGATGCTGGCGGGCAGGGGGTATCGCGTGCTGATCCCCGACCAGATCGGCTTCTGCAAGTCGGCCAAGCCCGCGGGGGCGCAATATTCGCTGCGGATGCTTGCCGCCAACACCGCGGCGTTGATGGCGGCGCGCGGGATCGAGCGCGCGGCGATCGTCGGTCATTCGATGGGGGGCATCCTGGCGATGCGCTTCGCGCTCCAGCATCCCGAGCGCACCGAGCGGCTGGTGCTGGTCAATCCGCTGGGGCTAGCCGACCGGCTGGCGCAGGGCGTGCCCTATACCCCGCTCGACCGGCTGCTCGCGGGGGAGCGCCGTACCAGCTACCAGTCGATCCGCGCCTATCAGACCGAGAATTATTATAGCGGCGCCTGGACCGCCGAGTATGATCGCTGGGTGCGGATGCTGGCGGGGCAATATGCCGGCGGCGGCAACGAGACGGTGGCGCTGGCGCAGGCCAAGACGAGCGACATGATCCAGACGCAGCCGGTAGTGTACGAACTCGACCGGATCGCGGTGCCGACGACCTTGCTGATCGGGATGCGCGACAAGACGGTGTTCGGGAAGGCGAACGCGCCTGAGGGGGTGCGGGCGACGCTGAAGCCGATCCCCGAGGTGGCGGCGAGTGCTGCCGCGCGGATCAAGGGCGTGCGGCTGGTGCGGATCGAGGGGGCGGGGCATTCGCCGCAGGTCGAGGTGCCCGAGCGGTTTGAACGTTTGCTAGTGGAGGCGTTGGGGTAGGCCGTCGACCCAAAACCGGACCGCTGAGAAGCCCGTGTTAGCTCCTGTCTCCGGACAAGAACGATACGAGAGCAAGTGCCGCGAAACCGAATGCCGCCAAGCTGTAAACGATGGTCAAGAACCAGAATGCATCAGGGGCTTCCTCCCGATCGCCATCGCCCACCCCGCGCAAAAATATATCGGGCATGGTTCCCGTGGAGAGGCCCCAAAACAGGCAGGCACCAAATGCAACCACACCAATCAACCCCGCGATAAATCCGCTCATTTGGTAGCCGAAGGGTTGGTTGCTTCCATTTGTGCAGCATGTCGTTGCGCGGGTATCTTCGCAAGTTAGCATTGCTGACTTTTTTGCTATGGATTAACCCGCGCGCTGCCCTTGCGGCCAAGGAGCGGCTAGGCCGGCGCAACGCCCGCCCCCTGTTGACCATGCCCGCCCCCCGGCGTATAGGCGCGTCCGTTCCTCAGCCGGACTTGCCGATTCCCATCGGCGCATCCGTGGCGCTGCGGGACGAGCAATGAACGTTGTTGGAGACGTCAAAGGCCCGGTGGGTCAAGCCACCCGGGTCGTTTTCGTATTCGCTCGCACAGGGCTCCAGCAAAGTAACCGCCAGAATGGCTCTGGTAACGCAAAGGTGAAGGGCTTCATGCCGACGATTAACCAGCTGGTCCGCAAGGGCCGCGATCCGCAGAAGGCCAAGAGCAAGGTCCCTGCGATGGAAGCAAACCCGCAGAAGCGTGGCGTTTGCACCCGCGTGTACACGACGACCCCGAAGAAGCCGAACTCGGCACTGCGCAAGGTCGCCAAGGTTCGTCTGACGAACCAGCGCGAAGTCATCACCTATATTCCGGGTGAAGGCCACAACCTGCAGGAGCATTCGGTGGTGCTGATCCGCGGCGGTCGCGTTCGCGATCTTCCCGGCGTTCGCTACCATGTGCTGCGCGGCGTTCTCGATACCCAGGGTGTCAAGGATCGCAAGCAGTCCCGCTCGAAGTACGGCGCCAAGCGTCCGAAGTAAGCCGGTCGTCCTTTCGACCATCAGGCTGAAGTTAAGAGGTAGAAATCAATGGCACGTCGTCGTCGTCCCGAAAAGCGGATCATTCTTCCCGATCCGAAATACGGTGATCAAATTCTTTCGAAGTTCATGAACAGCGTGATGCTCGACGGCAAGAAGGCCGTCGCAGAAGGCATCGTGTACAGCGCAATGGAAACCGTCGAGCAGCGCGCCAAACGCGACCCGGTCGGCGTGTTCCACGATGCGCTGAACAACATCGCGCCGGGCATCGAAGTGCGCAGCCGCCGCGTCGGCGGTGCGACCTATCAGGTGCCGGTCGAGGTTCGCCCCGAGCGTGCCCAGGCCCTCGCGATCCGCTGGCTCATCACCTCGGCGCGCAATCGCAGCGAGAACACGATGTCGGCCCGCCTTTCGGGCGAGCTGATGGACGCGGCGAACAACCGCGGCAACGCGGTGAAGAAGCGCGAAGACACCCATCGGATGGCAGAAGCCAACCGGGCCTTCTCGCACTATCGCTGGTAACCTATATGGGGGAGGCGCGGGGTAACACCCGCGTCGCTCCCAATTTCCGTTCGCCCTGAGTAGGGGCTGAGCATGGCGAAGACCCGTATCGAAGGGCTGCCCCGGGCGGCCTCCTTCGATACGCCATTTCGACGAGCTCAATGGCTACTCAGGACGAACGGCCGGGGTGCTCCCCGAACAGATTTCACCGCGCCGATCCGTCGGCACCAGGAGTAAGACCATGGCCCGCAGCCATCCGCTCGACCGCTATCGCAACATCGGCATCATGGCGCATATCGACGCCGGCAAGACGACGACGACCGAGCGTATCCTTTATTACACCGGCAAGTCCTACAAGATCGGCGAGGTCCATGAGGGCACCGCGACGATGGACTGGATGGAGCAGGAGCAGGAGCGCGGGATCACGATCACGTCGGCTGCGACGACCTGCAAGTGGCGCGCCGAAGAAGGCAAGGGCGAAGAGCACCTGATCAACATCATCGACACACCCGGCCACGTCGACTTCACGATCGAAGTCGAGCGTTCGCTGCGCGTGCTCGACGGTGCGGTTGCGTGCTTCGACGGCGTTGCCGGCGTCGAGCCGCAGTCGGAGACCGTCTGGCGCCAGGCCGACAAGTATGGCGTGCCGCGGATGTGCTTCATCAACAAGCTCGACCGCACCGGCGCCGACTTCTATTTCTGCGTGAACTCGATCATCGAGCGTCTGGCTGCGCGTCCTGCCGTGCTGTATTTGCCGATCGGTACCGAGGGCGGCTTCAAGGGCCTGGTCGACTTGGTCGAGAACCGCGCGATCATCTGGCTCGAAGAGAGCCTGGGCGCGAAGTTCGAATATCAGGAAATCCCTGAGGACATGGTCGAGAAGGCTGCCAAGTATCGCAGCGAGCTCATCGAGATGGCGGTCGAACTCGACGACGATCTGATGGAAGCGTATCTCGAGGGCAACGAGCCGAGCACCGCCGACCTCAAGAAGCTGATCCGCAAGGGTACGCTCAGCATGGCGTTCGTGCCGGTGGTTTGCGGCTCGGCGTTCAAGAACAAGGGCGTCCAGCCCCTGCTCGACGCAGTGGTCGACTATCTGCCGTCGCCGCTCGACGTTCCTGCGATCAAGGGCCTGAAGCTCGACGGCGAAACCCCCGACGAGCGTCCTTCGTCGGACGAGGCACCGTTCTCGGCGCTGGCGTTCAAGATCATGAACGATCCCTTCGTCGGTACGCTGACCTTCGCACGCATCTATTCGGGAAAGCTCGAGGCCGCGTCGATGGTCACCAACTCGGTGAAGGACAAGAAGGAAAAGGTCGGTCGCATGCTGTTGATGCATGCGAACAGCCGCGAGGACATCCAGGAGGCATTCGCCGGCGACATCGTCGCGCTGGCGGGCCTGAAGGACACCACGACCGGTGACACGCTCTGCGCGCAGAACGCACCGATCATCCTCGAGCGGATGGAATTCCCCGAGCCGGTGATCGAGCTTTCGGTGGAGCCAAAGACCAAGGCCGACCAGGAGAAGATGGGCGTCGCGCTCAACCGTCTTGCGCGCGAAGATCCGTCGTTCCGCGTGTCGACCGACCACGAGAGCGGCCAGACGATCATCAAGGGGATGGGTGAGCTTCACCTCGAAATCCTGGTCGATCGCATGAAGCGCGAATTCAAGGTCGAGGCCAATGTCGGCGCGCCGCAGGTGGCGTATCGCGAATATCTCGGCAAGCCGGTAGATATCGACTATACCCACAAGAAGCAGTCGGGCGGCACCGGCCAGTTCGGCCGCGTGAAGGTGAAGCTGACGCCGGGCGAGCGTGGGTCGGGCATCATCTTCAAGGACGAGATCAAGGGCGGTAATATTCCCAAGGAATATATCCCCGCGATCGAGAAGGGCTTCCGTGAGACGGCTGCTACGGGGTCGCTGGTCGGGTTCCCGATCATCGATTTCGAGATCAACCTGTACGACGGTGCCTATCATGACGTCGACTCGTCGGCGCTGGCGTTCGAAATCTGCGCGCGCGGTGCAATGCGTGAAGCCGCGCAGAAGTCGGGCATCAAGCTGCTCGAGCCGATGATGAAGGTCGAGGTCGTGACGCCTGAGGATTATCTGGGCGACGTGATCGGCGATCTGAACTCGCGTCGTGGGCAGATCCAGGGCACCGACACGCGCGGCAATGCGCAGGCGGTGGAAGCGGTCGTGCCGCTGGCGAACATGTTCGGCTATGTGAACCAGCTGCGCTCGTTCACCCAGGGCCGCGCGCAGTACAGCATGCAGTTCTCGCATTACGACGAAGTGCCTGCCAACGTCGCCGACGAAGTGAAGGCGAAGCTGGCGTAATCGAATACGAGCCGCTATGGGGCCGCCTTTCGGCGAGTCCCCGAGCGGCCGGGAAATCTGAATTCAGCAAGGTAGGGAATCATGGCGAAAGCAAAGTTCGAGCGGAACAAGCCGCATCTCAACATCGGCACCATCGGTCACGTCGATCATGGCAAGACGTCGCTGACCGCGGCGATCACGAAGATCCTGGCCGAGACCTCGGGCGGCGTCGCAGTCGACTTCGCCAACATCGACAAGGCACCCGAAGAGCGCGAGCGTGGCATCACGATCTCCACCGCGCACGTCGAGTATGAGACCGCAGCGCGTCACTATGCGCACGTCGATTGCCCGGGCCACGCCGATTATGTGAAGAACATGATCACCGGCGCGGCGCAGATGGACGGCGCGATCCTGGTGGTTTCGGCCACCGACGGCCCGATGCCACAGACCAAGGAGCACATCCTGCTCGCCAAGCAGGTCGGCGTGCCGACCATGGTGGTCTTCCTCAACAAGGTCGACCTGGTCGACGACGAGGAAATCCTCGAGCTGGTCGAAATGGAGATCCGTGAGGAGCTTTCGAAGCGCGACTTCGACGGCGACAATATTCCGATCATCCGTGGTTCGGCGACCTGCGCGCTTTCGGGTTCGAACGACACGTTCGGCAAGGACGCGATCCTGGCGCTGATGGCAGCAGTCGACGAGTCGATCCCGCAGCCCGAGCGTCCGCTCGACAAGCCGTTCATGATGCCGATCGAGGACGTGTTCTCGATCTCGGGTCGCGGTACGGTCGTCACCGGTCGCGTCGAGACCGGCGTTGTGAAGGTTGGCGAGGAAGTCGAGATCGTCGGCATCCACGACACCCGCAAGACCACGGTCACGGGCGTCGAGATGTTCCGCAAGCTGCTCGACCAGGGCATGGCAGGCGACAACATCGGCGCACTGATCCGCGGCGTTGGCCGTGAGGAAGTCGAGCGCGGGCAGGTTCTCTGCAAGCCGGGCTCGATCAAGCCGCACACCGAGTTCGCTTCGGAAGTGTACGTGCTGTCGAAGGACGAGGGTGGCCGTCACACGCCGTTCTTCGCCAACTATCGTCCGCAGTTCTACTTCCGCACCACGGACGTGACCGGCACCGTCGAGCTGCCCGAGGGCACCGAGATGGTGATGCCAGGCGACAACGTTGCGCTCGGCATCAAGCTGATCGCCCCGATCGCGATGGACGTCGGCCAGCGTTTCACCATCCGTGAGGGTGGCCGTACCGTCGGCGCAGGTGTTGTCAGCGGCATCACCAAGTAAGCTAGACGCACAAATAAAGCCGCCCGGTCCTGTGAAAACGGGGCTGGGCGGTTGCTTTTCTACGCTGCGCCCGTTAGGGGCGCTCGCTCAGTTTCATTGAACAGCAAGAGGCGGCCATTGGCCGTCAGCCCGGCACCGCCGGGGTGGCGATCGACCAGGCAGCCCCCGCTCTTTCGCATTGGTAGGGACATGGACAACAACATCCGCATTCGCCTGAAGGCGTTCGACCACCGCGTGCTCGATCAGGCCGCCGGCGACATCGCCGACACCGCCCGTCGCACCGGCGCGCTTATCCGTGGCCCCATCCCTTTGCCGACTCACATCGACAAGTTCACGGTCAACCGTGGCCCGCACATCGACAAGAAGTCGCGCGAGCAGTTCGAGACGCGCACCTATAAGCGCCTGCTCGACATCGTGCAGCCGACCCCGCAGACGGTGGACGCGCTGATGAAGCTCGACCTGGCCGCAGGCGTTGACGTAGAGATCAAGCTGGCGTAAAGGCCTGCTTCCGCGAGTTCCTTGGGATTCGCGTCACCCCAGCGCAGGCTGGGGTCTCGTTGAGGAGAGCGCTACGCTCACCACTGGGAGATGCCAGCCTTCGCTGGCATGACGAAAACAGACATTTCGGAATACCGCCGGTGGCGCAAGCCGCCGGGACAGCGTTCCCCGTCACGTCCGGTTCGCCGGACATCCAGCCCGGGACGGGGCACGCTTTTCATCATGGGTTGGGCACGCCCGCGCGGTCGCTTTTGATCGCGTGGGCCTCTGTATAGGAGCAACAGGTCATGCGCACTGGCGTGATCGTTAAGAAACTGGGAATGACCCGCTTGTTCCAGGACGATGGTCGGCATGTGCCGGTAACCGTTCTGGCGCTCGAGGGCGTTCAGGTGGTTGCACAACGCACCATCGATCGCGACGGCTATGTCGCGGTTCAGCTAGGCGCGGGTTCGGCCAAGGCCAAGAACACCGCGAAGCCGCAGCGCGGACATTTCGGCAAGGCCGAAGTCGAGCTGAAGGCACAGCTTTGCGAATTCCGCGTTGCGGAAGATGCGATGCTCGATGTCGGTGCCGAGATCGGCGCGGACCATTTCGTCGCCGGCCAGATCGTCGACGTTTCGGGCAAGACGCAGGGCAAGGGCTTTGCCGGCGCTATGAAGCGCTGGGGCTTCGGAGGCTTGCGCGCCACCCACGGCGTTTCGCTGTCGCACCGTTCGCACGGTTCGACCGGCCAGCGCCAGGATCCGGGCAAGGTCTTCAAGAACAAGAAGATGGCCGGCCATATGGGCGACCGTAACCGCACCCAGCAGAACCTGGAAATCGTCCAGACCGACGTCGAGCGTGGCTTGCTGTTCGTCAAGGGTTCGGTTCCCGGCTCGAAGGGTGGCTGGTTGATCGTCAAGGACGCGGTGAAGGTCGCGCGCCATGCCGATGCTCCCTATCCCGCAGGCCTTAAGCAGGTCGCCAACAACAACGACGTCGCAGCCGACACGCCCGCCGAGGACGTGACCACGGTCGAGACGACCGACGGCCAGGAGGGCTGAACGTGAAGATCAAGGTTCAAACCCTCGAGGCTACGGAAAATGGCGACATCGAGCTGAACGACGCCGTATTCGGTGTCGAGCCGCGCGCTGACATCCTGCACCGCGTCGTCACCTGGCAGCTGCACAATCGCCGCGGCACTGCACGTCCGACGCGTGAGCGTTCGGAGGTCGCGCGTACCGGCAAGAAGTTCGGTCGCCAGAAGGGCGGCGGTACCGCCCGTCACGGCGATCGCCGCGCACCGATCTTCATCGGTGGTGGTAAGGCGCACGGTGCCCGGCTTCGCGACTTCGACAACAGCCTGAACAAGAAGGTTCGTGCGTTGGGTCTGAAGATGGCGCTGTCGAGCCACGCTGCTGCCGGCACGCTCGTCGTGCTCGACGACCTCAAGGTCGCCGAAGCCAAGACCAAGGTGCTCCAGGGCGCCTGGGCCGCGATGGGCTTCGGCAAGACCGCGCTGGTGATCGACGGTGACGCAGTGGAAGACGGCTTCGCGCTGGCAACCCGCAACCTGTCGTACATCAACGTGATGCCTGCAGTCGGCGCCAATGTGTACGACATCCTGAAGCATGACACGCTGGTGCTGACGCGCGCCGCGGTCGAGAAGCTGGAGGCACGCTTCCATGGCTAAGCAGACCAAGGCTGCGATCGACAACCGTCATTATGACGTGATTGTCGCACCGCACATCACCGAGAAGTCGACCCTCGTCTCCGAGCACAACGCGGTTGTGTTCAAGGTGGCAAACGATGCCACCAAGCCGGAGATCAAGGCGGCCGTTGAAGCGCTGTTCGACGTAAAGGTCACCGGCGTGAACACGATCGTCCAGAAGGGCAAGACGAAGCGCTGGAAGGGCACGCCCTACAAGCGTTCGGACATCAAGAAGGCGATCGTGACGCTGAAGGACGGCGATTCGATCGACGTCACGACGGGGGTCTGAGGCAAATGGCACTCAAGCATTATAATCCGACCTCGCCGTCGCGGCGTGGCCTCATCCTGGTGGACCGCTCGGCGCTCCACAAGGGCGGTCCCGTCAAGGCGCTGACCGAGGGTAAGCGCAAGACCGGTGGCCGTAACAACAAGGGCCATGTCACGTCGCGCGGCATCGCCGGCGGCCACAAGCAGCGCTATCGCATCGTCGATTTCAAGCGTCGCAAGTGGGACGTCGAAGGCACCGTCGAGCGGCTCGAATACGATCCCAACCGCACCGCGTTCCTGGCGCTCATCAACTACGGCCCCGTGCCTTTCGGTGAAGTCGGCGAGAATGGCGAGAAGTCGGACGTCGCCTATATCATCGCGCCGCAGCGGCTTGCCGTCGGCGACAAGGTGGTCGCAGGCAAGAAGACCGACGTGAAGCCGGGCAACGCGATGGAGATCGGCCAGATGCCGGTCGGTACCATCGTTCACAATGTCGAGATGAAGCCCGGCAAGGGCGGTCAGATCGCACGTTCGGCAGGCACCTATGTGCAGGTCGTGGGTCGTGATCGCGGCATGGTGATCGTCCGCCTGAACTCGGGCGAGCAGCGCTACATTCGCGGCGAGTGCATGGCGACGGTGGGTGCGGTGTCGAACCCCGACAACCAGAACACCAATCTTGCCAAGGCAGGCCGCAACCGTTGGAAGGGCATCCGCCCGCTGACGCGCGGTGTTGCCAAGAACCCGGTCGACCATCCGCACGGCGGTGGTGAAGGCCGGACCTCGGGCGGCCGTCATCCGGTCACGCCATGGGGCAAGCCGACCAAGGGTGCTCGCACTCGTCACAACAAGTCGACCGATCGCATGATCATCCGGTCGCGTCACGCCAAGAAGAAGGGCTAACGCCATGGCTCGTTCGGTATGGAAGGGTCCGTTTGTGGAACTCAGCCTTCTCAAGAAGGCCGAGACCGCACAGGACGCCGGGGGTCGCAGCGGCCCGATCAAGACCTGGTCGCGTCGCTCGACGATCCTGCCCCAGTTCGTGGGACTTACGTTCAGCGTCTATAACGGTCGCAAGTTCGTTCCCGTCTCGGTCAACGAAGACATGGTCGGCATGAAGCTGGGCGAGTTCGCGCCCACGCGCTTCTTCCCCGGCCATGCGGCAGACAAGAAGGGCAAGCGCTGATGTCGAAGCCTAAGGCTCCCCGTCGCGTCGCCGACAACGAGGCGTTGTCGGTCGGCACGCAGATCCGTGGTTCGGCGCAGAAGCTGAACCTGGTGGCTGCGCTGATCCGCAACCAGCCCGTCGGTCAGGCGATGAACATCCTCGCTTTCTCGAAGAAGGCGATGGCTGTCGATGCCCGCAAGGTGCTCGCCAGCGCGATCGCCAACGCCGAGAACAACCACAATCTCGACGTCGACGCGCTCGTCGTCGCCGAGGCGTCGGTCGGCAAGTCGATCGTGATGAAGCGTTTCGCCACGCGCGGTCGCGGCAAGTCGACGCGCATCCTGAAGCCGTTCAGCCGCCTGCGCATCGTCGTACGCGAGAAGCAGGAAGAGGAGGCCTGATATGGGTCACAAGAGCAATCCAATCGGTCTTCGCCTGCAGATCAACCGTACCTGGGACAGCCGCTGGTTCGCCGAGGGTTCGGAATATGGCCGGCTGCTGCTGGAGGATCTTCGCATCCGCCAGTACATCATGTCGACGCTGAAGCAGGCTGCGATTTCCAAGGTCGTCATCGAGCGTCCGGCAAAGCTGTGCCGCATCTCGATCTTCGCTGCCCGTCCCGGTGTGATCATCGGCAAGAAGGGCGCGGACATCGAGAAGCTTCGCAAGAAGATCGGCACGATGACCCCGTCGGACGTCTCGCTGAACATTGTCGAGATCCGCAAGCCCGAAGTCGATGCGCGCTTGGTCGCGCAGGGCATCGCCGACCAGCTCGAGCGTCGTATCGCGTTCCGCCGTGCCATGAAGCGCGCGGTGCAGTCGGCGATGCGGCTTGGCGCCGAGGGCATCCGCATCAATTGCGGTGGCCGTCTTGGTGGCGCCGAAATCGCGCGGTCGGAATGGTATCGTGAGGGCCGGGTGCCGCTGCACACGCTGCGCGCCAACATCGACCATGCCGAAGCCGAGGCGCATACCGCCTATGGCGTGTGCGGCGTGAAGGTGTGGATCTTCAAGGGCGAAATCCTGGGCCATGATCCGATGGCAACCGATCGCCTCAATCTTGAATCGCAGACGTCGGGCGTTCGCCCGGCGCGCGACGACCGTCGCTGAGGGTTAGGCAATGCTGCAACCGAAAAAGAGCAAGTTCCGCAAGGCCTTCAAGGGCCGGATCAAGGGCGATGCCAAGGGTGGCGCAACGCTGAACTTCGGGTCGTACGGCCTGAAGGCGATGGAACCCGAGCGGATCACCGCGCGCCAGATCGAGGCGGCTCGCCGCGCGATCACGCGTCACATCAAGCGTCAGGGGCGGTTGTGGATCCGCATCTTCCCCGACCTTCCGGTGTCGTCGAAGCCCGCCGAAGTCCGCATGGGCTCGGGCAAGGGTGCCCTTGAATATTGGGCAGCGCGCGTGAAGCCGGGTCGTATTCTGTTCGAGCTGGACGGCGTTCCCGGCCCGCTTGCGGCAGAAGCATTCGAGCGGGCGGCGATGAAGCTGCCGATCAAGGTGAAGGTCGTTGCCCGTCTCGGCGACACCTCGCACCTGGAGGGTTGATTGAGATGACCAAGCCTACCGACATGCGCGTCAAGACCGACGACCAGCTGACCGACGATCTGGGCAACCTGAAGCGCGAGGCATTCAACCTGCGCTTTCAGGCGGCGACCAGCCAGCTCGAAAAGCCGAGCCGGGTCAAGGAAGTCCGTCGCGACATCGCCCGTATCAAGACCTTGCAGGGCGAGCGTCAGCGCTCGTCCGCCAAGTAAGAGGAAACGACATGCCGAAGCGTGTGCTGACCGGGATGATCGTCTCGGACAAGACCGACAAGACGGTGGTGGTAAGCGTCGAGCGTAAGGTGAAGCACCCGCTCTACGGCAAGATCATCCGCCGGACGAAGAAGTATCACGCTCACGACGAGGTGAATGCCTATCGTGAGGGCGAGACGGTACGGATCGAAGAGACCGCACCGATTTCGAAGCTGAAGACGTGGAAGGTCGTGGATCGTGTGAACGTCCATGCCACTCCCGAAGAGACGGCGGCAGCGGCGGAAGCCTAAGCCACCATTGTAGAAGGCGGGGCTGGGTCGGAATCCACCCCATATTGAGAAGGATACGGATCGATGATCCAAATGCAGTCCAATCTCGACGTCGCTGACAATAGCGGCGCGAAGCGGGTGCAGTGCATCAAGGTGCTGGGCGGCTCTAAGCGTCGCGTGGCCGGTGTTGGCGACGTGATCGTCGTCAGCGTCAAGGAAGCAGCACCCCGTGGCCGCGTGAAGAAGGGTGACGTGCATCGCGCCGTCATCGTCCGCACGCGCAAGGATATCCGCCGCGCCGATGGCTCGGTCATCCGCTTCGACGGCAACGCCGCGGTGCTGGTCAACAAGAACGAGGAGCCGATCGGCACCCGTATCTTTGGCCCGGTGGTTCGCGAGCTGCGTGGCCGTGGCTACATGAAGATCATCAGCCTGGCGCCGGAGGTTCTGTAATGTCTGCCGCAAAGATCAAGAAGGGCGACCGCGTCGTCGTCCTGTCGGGCAAGGACAAGGGCAAGACCGGTGAGGTCGTCCGTTCGATGCCGCGCGACGAGAAGGTCGTGGTCCAGGGCGTGAACATCGCCGTCCGCCACAAGAAGCCTTCGCAGGGGCAGCCGCAGGGCGGCCTCGAGCGTTCGGAAGCACCGCTGCACATCTCGAAGGTCGCGCACGTGACCGGCGACGGCAAGGCGACGCGCGTCCGTTTCGAAGAGCGCGACGGCAAGAAGGTTCGCGTTGCGGTCAAGACCGGGGAGGTCATCGGTGGCTGATAAGTATATTCCGCGGATGCGGGCCAAGTACGACGCGGAAATCGCCAAGGCGATGACCGAGAAGTTCGGCTACAAGAACGCGATGGAAATCCCGCGCATCGACAAGATCGTCCTAAACATGGGCGTTGGCGAAGCGACGCAGGACAAGAAGAAGGTCGAGCAGGCGGCGTCCGAAATGGAGCTGATCGCCGGCCAGAAGCCCGTCATCACCAAGGCGAAGAAGTCGGTCGCGACCTTCAAGCTGCGTGAGGGGATGCCGATCGGCGTGAAGGTAACGCTTCGCCGCGAGCGCATGTACGAGTTTCTCGACCGCTTCATCACGATCGCGCTGCCGCGCGTTCGCGATTTCCGCGGGCTGAACCCCAAGAGCTTCGACGGACGCGGCAACTATGCCTGCGGCCTGAAGGAGCAGCTGGTGTTCCCCGAGATCAACTATGACCGCATCGACAAGGTGCGCGGCATGGACGTGATCGTGACCACCACCGCGCGCACCGACGACGAAGCGCGTGAGCTGCTTCGCCTGTTCGGCTTCCCGTTCCCCAAGAACGAAGAAGAAGAGAAGCAGGCGGCGTAATTCTGTCCCGCTCCCGCTGGCGGGAGAGGGAGGGAGCCGCGCAAGCGGCGGAAGGGTGAGGGCCTGGCCTTCACCAAATCAATGCTGGGGGTTACAGACCCTCACCCCGACCCTCTCCCGCAAGCGGGAGAGGGAGCATAAGGAAAGAGAGCTTAAGTCGATGGCGAAACTGAGTTCGATCAACAAGAACGAGAAGCGGCGCAAGCTGGTCAAGAAGTATGCCCCGAAGTACGCGGCGCTGAAGGCCATTGCGAACGACCGCGACCTCGATGACACGGAGCGTCTGATGGCGCGCCTGAAGATGGCCGAGCTGCCGCGCAACGGCAACCCGACCCGCATCCGCAACCGGTGCGAGCTTAGCGGCCGCCCGCGCGGCTATTACCGCAAGTTCCGTCTTGCCCGCGTCATGCTGCGCGATCTGGCCAACAAGGGCCTGATCCCCGGCGTCACGAAGTCGAGCTGGTAAGGACCTGACATGGCTTTGACCGATCCACTGGGTGACATGCTCACCCGCATCCGCAACGGCCAGCGCGCGCGCAAGGACTCCGTCCTTACGCCCGCTTCGAAGCTGCGGGCTCGCGTGCTCGACGTGCTTCAGCGCGAGGGCTATATTCGTGGCTACAGCGAAGAGCAAATGGGCCCCGCGGCCGGCATCCGCATCGAGCTGAAATATTTCGAGGGCCAGCCCGCGATCAAGCATGTCGCGCGCGTTTCGAAGCCCGGTCGCCGGGTCTATTCGGGCTCGCAGGAACTGCCCAAGGTCCGCAACGGCCTTGGCATCACCATCGTATCGACGCCGCGTGGCGTTCTGTCCGACGCCGAAGCGCGCGAACAGAATGTCGGTGGCGAAGTGCTCGCGGAGGTATTCTGATGAGCCGCATCGGCAAGAAGCCGGTCAGCGTCCCTGCGGGCGTGACCGCGACGATCGACGGCGAGCAGATCAGCGTCAAGGGCCCCAAGGGCACGCTGACGATGCCGCTGTTCGACGACATCAAGTATGAAAATGTCGATGGCGGCATCGCCGTCACCCCAGCGAACGACACCAAGCGTGCGCGTGCGTTCTGGGGCATGCAGCGGACCATGGTGCAGAACCTGGTGACCGGCGTGACCGACGGTTTCACCAAGAAGCTGATCATCACCGGCGTCGGCTATCGTGCCGCGGCCCAGGGGAAGAACCTGAAGCTGCAGCTGGGCTACAGCCACGACGTCAACATCGAGGTGCCCGAGGGCATCGAGGTGAAGACGCCTGATGCGACCACGGTCGAGATCAGCGGCTCCGACAAGCAGAAGGTCGGCCAGCTGGCCGCCGAGATCCGTCGCTGGCGCAAGCCCGAGCCGTACAAGGGCAAGGGCATCAAGTACGACGGCGAGTTCATCTTCCGCAAGGAAGGGAAGAAGAAGTAATGACCAAGGGCATGTCTCTCTTCGAGAAGCGGCGCCGCCGCAACCGTACCGCGCTTCGGGCGCGTGGCGGTGGTCGGCCGCGTCTGTCGGTCCATCGTTCGGGCCAGCATATCTATGCGCAGGTGATCGACGACGTCGCCGGCCGCACGCTGGCGATGGCATCGAGCCTCGACAAGGACTTCCGCGACAGCGCGAAGGCCAATGTCGAGACCGCAGCCGATGTCGGCAAGCGCCTGGCCGAGGCGGCGAAGGCCGCCGGCGTCACCCAGGTCGTCTTCGATCGTGGCGGCTTCCTGTATCATGGTCGCGTGAAGGCGCTGGCGGAAGCCGCGCGTGAAGGCGGATTGGAGTTCTAATATGGCGGACGACAACAACCCGACCGGCGCTTCGGCAGCCGCGCCCGCTTCGGCTCCTCCCCAGGACGGTCCTGGCGGTCCTCCGCGCGGTCCGCGCGGCGGTCGTGGCCGTGGCGGCCCCGGCGGCGGCCCCGGTGGCAACAACAACCGTGGTGGCGGTCGCGACAATCGTGGCGGCAACCGGCGCGACAATCGCGGCGGCAGCGACGATGGCGGCGAAGAGCTGATCGAGAAGCTGGTGCACATCAACCGCGTTTCGAAGACGGTAAAGGGCGGCAAGCGCTTCGGCTTTGCAGCGCTCGTCGTCGTCGGCGATGGCAAGGGCCGTGTCGGCTTTGGTCATGGCAAGGCGCGCGAAGTGCCCGAGGCGATCTCGAAGGCGACGGCAGCTGCCAAGAAGGCGATGATCCGCGTGCCGCTGCGCGACGGTCGTACGCTGCATCACGACGGCGTCGGTCACTTCGGCGCAGGCCTGGTGTATCTGCGTTCGGCACCTGCTGGTACCGGCATCATCGCCGGCGGTCCGATGCGCGCCGTGTTCGAGGCGCTCGGCGTCGCCGACGTGGTGACCAAGTCGACCGGCACGTCGAACCCGTACAACATGATCCGCGCAACCTTCGAGTCGCTGGGCGAGCAGACCTCGCCCAAGAGCGTCGCGCAGCGTCGCGGCAAGAAGATCGCCGACCTGCTCGGCCGTGGTGGTTCACAGACCGCCGAGGCCGATGCCGCAGCGGTCGTGGAGTGAGCGACATGGCCAAGGTGAAGATTACCCAGACGGGTTCGCCCATCCGCCGCGACCCGAGCCAGCGTGCAACGCTGATCGGGCTGGGGCTCAACAAGATGCACAAGACGGTCGAGCTCGACGACACCCCCGAGGTGCGCGGGATGATCCGGAAGGTCCATCACATGCTGTCGGTCGAGGAATAATTCCTCCACTGCCAGTGACAGAATGAGGGAAGGGGGCTATCGGCCCCCTTCCTGTTTTTACCCCAATGTCAGCGCGACAAAAGCGAAAGCGAGTGCACGATCATGAAACTCAACGACATCCGCGATAACAAGGGCGCCCGCAAGGAGCGCGTACGCGTCGGCCGTGGCATCGGTTCGGGCGTGGGCAAGACCGCCGGCCGCGGCCAGAAGGGTGCCAAGGCGCGCTCGGGCGTCGCGATCAACGGCTTCGAGGGCGGCCAGATGCCGCTCCACATGCGGCTGCCGAAGCGCGGGTTCAACAACCCCTTCGCCAAGGACTATGCCGAGATCAACCTGGGCATGATCCAGAAGGCGATCGACCTGGGCAAGATCGAAGCGGGTGCGACGATCGACCAGGCGCTGCTGACCGCAACCGGCCTGACGCGCGGCGGCAAGGACGGCGTTCGCCTCCTCGCCAAGGGCGATTTCTCGGCCAAGCTGTCGTTCGTCGTTGCTGGTGCCTCGAAGGGCGCCAAGGAAGCCGTCGAAAAGGCCGGCGGTTCGGTCGAGGTGATCGAGCTGGTCTCGCCCGGCGAGAAGGCTGCCGCCAAGAAGGGTAAGGTTCGCCTCGAGCGGATCGCCGACAAGGAAGCCAAGAAGGCCGCCGCCAAGAAGGCGTAACCTTCTGTCTCCCCTCCCGCTTGCGGGAGGGGGCGGGGGAGGGTGTCGGCTAGAGCTTCGGTGCTCGCGGACAGGCCCTCCCCTAACCCCTCCCGCGCGCGGGAGGGGGATTTTGCGCGGCAGCTTGGACCGGCCGGGTTAGACAACGCGCCCCGACCGCCTATATGCACTCGCGACATGGGCGAAAGTTCCGCCCGCTGATTCCCGGGACACACCACATATGGCATCCGCAGCCGATCAAATGGCGACCAGCCTGAACCTGTCGAAATTCGGCAAGGCGACCGAGCTCAAGAAGCGGCTCTGGTTCACGCTGGGCGCGCTCATCATCTTCCGGATGCTCAGCTACGTGCCGCTGCCCGGCATCGATCCGACCCAGCTCAATCTGCTCGCGCAGCAGACGCAGGGCGGCGTCATGGATTTTTTCAACACCTTCTCCGGCGGAGCGCTCGAGCGGATGTCGATCATCGCGCTCGGCGTGATGCCCTACATCACCGCCTCGATCGTGGTGCAGCTCGCTTCCTCGCTCAGCCCCACGCTGGCGGCGATCAAGAAGGAAGGCGAGAGCGGGCGCAAGAAGCTCAACCAGTATACCCGCTACGGCACCGTCGGCCTGACCGCGGTCCAGGGCTATTTCATCGCGGTCGGCCTCGAGGCGTTCGGTGCCACGCAAGGCGCGCAGGCGGTGGTCGAGCCGGGCATGTTGTTCCGCATCAGCGCGGTCATTTCGCTGATCGGCGGCACGATGTTCCTGATGTGGCTGGGTGAGCAGATCACCAGCCGCGGTATCGGCAACGGCATTTCGCTGATCATCATGGCGGGCATCGTCGCGCATCTGCCGACGACGCTGGTCCAGCTGTTCGAAGGCGGCCGCACCGGCACGATGGACCCGGTTCGCCTGGTCGCCATCATGGTCGCGGTGATCGGGCTGATCCTGCTAATCTGCTTCATGGAGCGCGCCCAGCGCCGCATCCTGATCCAATATCCCAAGCGCCAGACCGCGCGCGGGGTGCAGGCCGAGCGCAGCCATTTGCCGCTCAAGATCAACACCGCGGGCGTCATCCCGCCGATCTTCGCCTCGTCGCTGCTGCTGATGCCGCTCACCGTCAGCCAGTTCGCCGGCCAGAGCGCGGCCAGCGGCGAGGGCGGGTTCATGAACGATTTCGTGATCGGGCTGAACCAGTACCTCACCCATGGCAGCCCGGTGTACATGCTGCTGTACGGCCTGGGCATCGTCTTCTTCTCGTTCTTCTACACCTCGGTGGTGTTCAATCCCGAGGAGACCGCGGACAATCTGAAGCGCTATGGCGGCTTCATCCCCGGCATCCGCCCGGGCAAGAGCACCGAGACCTATTTCGATTATGTGCTGACGCGGATCACCGTGATCGGTGCGGCGTACCTGACCTTCATCTGCCTGGTGCCCGAATATCTGGTGTCGGCACTCAGCATCCCCTTCTACCTTGGTGGCACTAGCCTTCTCATCGTGGTCAACGTAACCATGGATACGGTGACGCAGATCCAGTCGCATTTGCTGGCGCACCAGTATGGCGACCTGATCAAGAAGGCGAAGCTCAAGGGCGGTCGCGCGCGCTAAAGCCGCGCGCCCAAGCGTACGAATAGGGGAAGAGGCTTGAACATCATCCTGCTGGGACCGCCAGGCGCGGGCAAGGGCACCCAGGCGAGCCGGCTCGAACGCGAGCATGGCATGGTCCAGCTCTCGACCGGCGACATGCTGCGCGCGGCGGTGAAGGCGGGCACGCCGGTCGGGCTCGAGGCCAAGGCGGTGATGGATTCGGGCGGGCTGGTGTCCGACGCGATCGTATCGGGGATCATTGGCGAGCGGCTCGACGAGCTGCCCGCCGAGACCGGGGTGATCTTCGACGGCTATCCGCGTACCGCGGCGCAGGCCGAGGCGCTCGACACGCTGCTGGCCGATCGCGGGCGCGAGCTTCATTATGTGATCGAGCTGGTGGTCGACGAGGATGCGCTGGTCGAGCGGATCACCGGGCGCTTCACTTGCGGCAATTGCGGTGCGGGCTATCACGACGTGTTCAAGCCGACGCTGGTCGCCGGCCTGTGCGACGTGTGCGGATCGACCGAGTTCAAGCGCCGCCCCGACGACAATGCCGAGACGGTGCGCACCCGGATGGCCGAATATCGCGCCAAGACCGCACCGATCCTGCCGATCTACGACGCGCGCGGGCTCGTCACGCGGATCGACGGCATGGCCGACATCGCACAGGTGACCGCGGCGATCGAGGGCGTGCTGGGCGGGTAGGGGTAGGCTGGTGCCGGCCGTTGTCGGCTTGCCCAACGGATGATATCGTGGCCGGCATGGGCCAAGAGCACTTCCCTGTTGCGGAGCCGACCCGTTACAAGCTGACGGTAGAGGAGTTCCTTGCGCTCGATGATGCCGGCTTCTTTTTCGAGCACGGCCGTCATGAGCTGATCGATGGGGACATATATCAGATGAGCCCTCTGCATGTCCCCCATGCGCGCGCGTCGCGGGTGCTTTGTTCGCTGATCGAGGCGGCAATTAAAGAGGCTGGACTCCACCTGGAGGTCATCGGCACGGTTTCGATGCGGTTGGGCCATCATAGCTTGCCTGAGCCCGACCTGGTGGTGGTCGGACCCGAAGTGGGCGACAAATTCGTCGAGCTGGACGCTGCTCGGATCGCGATCGAGATTTCTGACTCCTCGTTAGGGCATGATCTCAAGCGCAAGGCGGCGCTCTACGGATCCTATGGGGTTGCTGAATATTGGGTCGTCGATCTCAATAACCGCGCGATCCACCAGATGACCGACCCGACGCCCGAGGGCTATGCCGGCGTCGGGGTCCATCCGTTCGGCGCACGCGTTGCATCGAAATTGGTTCCGCAAATCGTGCTTGACAGCGCCCGGCTCGCTTGACAGCCGACGACTCGCGGCTTAACTGCCAATCCTTCCGAAGCACCGGTCATCCCGGCGGCGCGTTTACGCGACCGTCGGTGTCGTTCGTTTCGGAATTAACGCTACGAGATGGGCGCGTGCTGCCATGCCGTGCCCGTGGAGCTGGGAGAATATAGTTCATGGCTCGTATTGCGGGTGTCAACATCCCGACCAACAAGCGCGTCGTCATCGCGCTGCAGTATATCCACGGCATCGGCCCCGCAAAGGCCAAGCAGATCACCGAGGCATTGAGCATCGTTCCCGAACGCCGGGTACAGGACCTCACCGACGCCGAAGTGCTGCAGATCCGCGAGACGATCGACGCCACCCACACGGTGGAAGGTGATCTTCGTCGCCAGACCGCGATGAATATCAAGCGTCTGATGGATCTGGCCTGCTATCGTGGGCTTCGTCATCGCAAGGGCCTGCCGGTGCGCGGCCAGCGCACGCATACTAATGCGCGCACCCGCAAGGGCAAGTCGAAGGCGATCGCCGGCAAGAAGAAGTAAGCTTGAAGCCGCGGCGGCATCGTCGCGGCTCGCTTACGCTATTCAGGATATCAGGACAGTAAAATGGCACGTGAACCGCAGCGCCTTCGTCGGCGCGAACGCAAGAACATCTCCTCGGGCGTCGCGCATGTGAACGCGAGCTTCAACAACACGATGATCACCATCACCGACGCGCAGGGCAACACGATCTCGTGGTCGTCGGCCGGCACGATGGGCTTCAAGGGCAGCCGCAAGTCGACTCCCTATGCCGCCCAGGTCGCCGCCGAAGACGCGGGCAAGAAGGCTGCCGAGCACGGCGTCCGCACGCTCGAAGTCGAAGTGAAGGGTCCGGGTTCGGGCCGCGAGTCGGCGCTTCGCGCGCTGCAGGCGGTCGGTTTCCAGATCACGTCGATCCGCGACGTGACCTCGATCCCGCACAACGGCGTTCGTCCTTCGAAGCGCCGCCGCGTCTAATTCGATTATGCGTGGGCGGGCGGCTTCGCAGCATTGCGAGCCGCGCGCCCACGCGGCTTTTCGGCGGGAGAGTCCCATTCCCGCCCAACCCAGGGGAAGCCTGTGTCTGTCAATGCAAAGAACTGGCAGGAGCTGAAGAAGCCCAGCGGTCTCGAAAAGAAGGCCGGTGGCGATACCAAGCGCAAGGCGACCTTCATCGCCGAACCGCTCGAGCGGGGCTTTGGCCTGACGCTCGGCAACGCGCTGCGCCGCGTGTTGCTGTCGTCGCTGCAGGGTGCTGCGGTCACCTCGATCAAGATCGAGAACGTGCTGCACGAATTCTCGTCGCTGGCGGGGGTCCGCGAGGACGTCACCGACATCGTGCTGAACGTGAAGCAGCTGGCGATCCGCATGCAGGGCGAAGGCCCCAAGCGGCTCCAGCTGTCGGCGACCGGTCCTGCGACCGTCACTGCGGGTGACATCGCCGTTTCGGGCGACATCGAAGTGATGAACCCCAAGCTGGTGCTGTGCCACCTTGATGAAGGCGCGACGCTCAACATGGAGCTGACGGCTGACGTCGGGAAGGGTTATGTGCCTGCGGCCGCCAACCGTCCGGCCGACGCACCGATCGGGCTGATCCCCATCGACGCGCTGTATTCGCCGGTGCGCCAGGTCAGCTACAAGGTCGAGAACACCCGCGTCGGGCAGGAGCTCGATTACGACAAGCTGACGCTGACGATCGAGACCGATGGCACCGTGACCCCTGACGATGCGGTGGCCTATGCCGGTCGCATTCTTCAGGACCAGCTGTCGCTGTTCGTCCACTTCGACGATTCGGCGATGACCCGCAGCGCGCCGGTTTCGGCGGGCCTGCCGGTTGCCGCTGCAGAAACGCCTGGCGATACCGCGACGATCAACCGTTACCTTCTCAAGAAGGTCGACGAGTTGGAGCTGTCGGTGCGTTCGGCCAACTGCCTCAAGAACGACAACATCATCTATATCGGCGATCTGGTTCAGAAGACCGAAGCCGAGATGCTGCGCACGCCGAATTTCGGTCGCAAGTCGCTCAACGAGATCAAGGAAGTGCTTTCGGGCATGGGGCTTCGCCTGGGGATGGAGATTCCTGGCTGGCCGCCCGAGAACATCGAAGAGATGGCCAAGAAGCTCGAGCAGGAAATCATGGGGTGATTGCAGCATCCCTTGCCGTCACCCCGGCGAAAGCTGGGGTCCATTGCGGCGAGGGATATGCGCTTCTCTTGAAGGCCCCAGCTTTCGCCGGGGTGACGGTTAATTTGGGTGGGCTGCCGTCCCCACCTGGTCTGGGGTCCCGTCGAACGGCCCCTTAACGAACGAAGGAAATATCATGCGTCATCGCGTAGGCGGCCGTAAGCTGCAACGGACCTCGGCACATCGCATCGCGCTGTTCCGCAACATGTCGGCTGCCCTCATCAAGCATGAGCAGATCACCACCACCGTCGCCAAGGCAAAGGAGCTTCGCCCCTATGTCGAGAAGTTGGTGACGCTGGCGAAGAAGGGCGGCCTGTCGAACCGCCGTCTGGCACATGCCCGGTTGCTCGACGATGCCCAGTTGATCAAGTTGTTCGACGTGCTGGCATCGCGCTATGCCGACCGCCCCGGTGGCTATACCCGCATCATCAAGGCCGGCCCGCGCGCTTCGGACGCATCGCCGATGGCGATCATCGAATTCGTCGATCGCGACGTCAGCGCCAAGGGCCTGGATTCGGGTCCGGTAATGTCGGACGACGATTACAGCGACGAGGGCTGATCGGCCTGAGGTCCTCCCGTCGCGGGGGGAATAGCTGACTTGCCAGAAAGGCCGTGCCCATTAGGGTGCGGCCTTTCTCGTTTCTGCGGAGATCCCCTTCATGCGTCGTGTTTCGCTCGCCCTCTTGCCGCTGCTGTTCGTCGCTCCGACCTATGCCGCTTCCGCCCCACAGGAGACCCGCGCCGCGATGCCGACGATCGATTACCCGCAGACCCGCCGCACCGACGTGGCCGACGAACAGTTCGGCGAGAAGGTCGCCGATCCCTATCGCTGGCTCGAGAACGACGTCCGCAACGATGTCGAGGTCGCCAAATGGGTCGCCGACCAGAACAAGCTGACCGACGCCTATATCGCGACTTTGCCCGGCCGCGACCTGTTTCAGGCGCGGCTGAAGGCGCTGTTCGATTACGAACGCTTCGGCGTGCCGACCAAGAAGGGCGGCCGCTATTTCTACAGCTATAATTCGGGGCTGCAGAACCAGGCTGTGCTGTATGTCCGCGACAGCGTCGACGGGCAGGGGCGGTTGCTGCTCGATCCCAATGGCTGGTCGAAGGACGGCGCGACCGCGCTGGGCGAATGGGAGCCTTCGGAGGACGGCAAGCATCTGCTGTACAGCGTGCAGGACGGCGGTTCTGACTGGCGGACGGTGCAGGTGCTCGACGTCGCGAGCGGCAAGCCGCTCGCCGACAAGGTCGAATGGGTGAAGTTCTCGACCCTGGTTTGGGCCAAGGACGGGTCGGGCTTCTTCTATTCGCGCTTCCCCGCGCCCGCCGCCGACCAGCAGTTCCAGGCACTGAACGAGAACCAGGCGGTGTATTTCCACAAGCTGGGCACCGCGCAGGCCGCCGACCAGCTGATCTATGCCACCCCCGAGACGCCCAAGCGCAGCCATACGGCGCAGGTCACCGACGATGGCCGCTATCTGGTGGTCACCACCACCGAGGGCACCGACAATCGCTACGAAGTCACGCTGATCGACCTGCAGGACGCCATGCGTACCCCGCGCAAGCTGGTGAAGGGGCTCGAGAACGAGTGGAGCCTCGTCGGCAACCAGGGGACGACCTTCTATTGGTCGACCAACAAGGACGCGCCGCGATCGAAGATCGTGACGATGGACGTCAGCGCCGCGACGCCGACCCCGCGCGACCTGATCGCCGAGGATGCGGCGGTGCTACAGGGCGCGGGCATCGTCGGCGGGATGCTGGTTGCCAGCTATCTGGTCGATGCCAAGACCGAGGTGCGGCGCTACGCGCTCGACGGCAAGATGGTGGGCAAGGTCGATCTGCCCGGGATCGGTACCGCGGGCGGCTTTGGCGGTGATCAGGACGATCCCGAGACCTTCTTCGTCTTCACCAGCTTCGCGACGCCGAGCACCGTCTATCGCTATGACGTGAAGACCGGCCAGGCGAGCCCATGGGCCAGCCCCAAGGTGGCGTTCGATCCGGCGAACTATGTCGTCGAGCAACGCTTCTACGCATCGAAGGACGGGACCAAGGTTCCGATGTTCGTGGTGAAGCGCAAGGACGTGACCGGCCCTGCGCCGACGTTGCTCTATGCCTATGGCGGTTTCAACGTGCCGGTGCTGCCGGGCTTCTCGGCTTCGCGCGTTGCGTGGATGGAGCAGGGCGGGGTGCTTGCGGTCGCCAACATTCGCGGCGGCGGCGAATATGGCAAGACCTGGCACGACGGCGGCCGCCTGGCGAACAAGCAGAATGTGTTCGACGATTTCATCGGCGCGGGCGAATATCTGATCGCCCAAGGCATCACCGGCAAGGACCAGCTGGCGATCCAGGGTGGGTCGAATGGCGGGCTGCTGGTGGGTGCGGTGGTCAACCAGCGCCCCGACCTGTTCGCCGCCGCGCTGCCCGCGGTGGGGGTGATGGACATGCTGCGCTTCGATCGCTTCACCGCCGGGCGCTATTGGGTCGATGATTACGGCTATCCATCGAAGGAAGCCGATTTCAAGGTGCTGCGCGCCTATTCGCCCTATCACAATGTCGCTGCGGGCAAGACCTATCCGGCGATCCTGGCGACCACCGCCGACACCGACGATCGCGTGGTGCCCGGCCACACCTTCAAATACACCGCAATGCTCCAGGCGAGCGACATCGGCCCCAAGCCGCACCTCGCCCGCATCGAAACCCGCGCAGGCCATGGTTCGGGCAAGCCGACCGACAAGATCATCGAGGAGACGGCCGATCTGTGGGCGTTCGCTGCCAAGTGGACTGGGTTGGAGGTGAAACCGGTTCGATAGGGAATGAGGTTGCGGTGAAAACGACTCGATATTTCACCGAGCAAGTTCTTCGGAAGCGACCCTATATCGACCCGGCCTGGTGCGAGGCAGCGATAGCTTCTCCGCACCAACGGGTCGTTCAGGAGGATGGCCGGCAGCGCTTGTGGATAGAGGTCGTTTTGCCGGGCGAAGCCGTATCGCGTATGCTGCGCGTCGTCGGCTTGAGGATGGCGAGACCGTGCACAACGCTTTTCTCGACCGCAACTTTCGGAAGGACATCGGATGAAGCTCCATTACTATGCCGATACCGACAGTCTCTATATTGAGCTGCAGGACGTCCCCGGCACCGAGTCACGTGAGATTTCTGAGGGCGTGATCGCTGATTTCGCTGGTGACGGGACGCTGGTGGGGCTCGATATTGATGGAGCCAGCCGGTTCGATTTGGGTTCGCTCGAAACGACGGGCGTACCGCTGGCACGCAAGGCCGCCTGACCCCGGCGGCGACAACCACCTTCCCCAACCCCGCCGGCGTCGCTATGCGCTTGCCATGCAAACCCCTTCGCAATCCATCCTGATCGTCGACTTCGGTAGCCAGGTCACCCAGCTCATCGCGCGCCGCGTGCGCGAGGCTGGCGTGTATTCGGAGATCGCACCGTTCACCACCGCCGCCGAAGCCTTCGAGCGGATGCAGCCTGCGGGGGTCATCCTGTCGGGCAGCCCGGCTTCGGTACTCGACGAGGAAAGCCCGCGGGTGCCGCAGGCGATCTTCGACAGCGGGCTGCCGGTGCTGGGCATCTGCTATGGCCAGCAGGTGATGATGCAGCAGCTGGGCGGGCAGGTGATGCGTGGCGAATCGGGCGAGTTCGGGCGCGCCTTTATCGAGATCGCCGATAGCTGCGCGCTGTTCGACGGGATGTGGGCCGAGCGCGAGACGCACCAGGTTTGGATGAGCCATGGCGACAAGGTGACCGAGCTCGCACCGGGCTTTCGCCCCGTCGCCGCCAGCGCGGGCGCGCCCTATGCGGTGATCGCCGACGATTCACGGCGCTATTACGCGATGCAATTCCACCCCGAAGTGGTCCACACCCCCGACGGCGGCAAGCTGATCGCCAATTTCGCGCGGCATGTCTGTGGCCTGTCGGGCGATTGGACGATGGCCGAGTTCCGCGACGCCAAGATCGCCGAGATCCGTGCGCAAGTGGGCAGCGGGCGCGTCATCTGCGGCCTGTCGGGCGGCGTCGATTCGGCGGTGGCGGCGGTGCTGATCCACGAGGCGATCGGCGAGCAGCTCACCTGCGTGTTCGTCGATCACGGGCTGATGCGCGCCAGCGAGGCCGATCAGGTGGTCAGCCTGTTCCGCAACCATTACAACATCCCGCTGGTCCATGTGAACGCCGAGACGTTGTTCCTGAGCGGGCTGGCCGGGGTCACCGATCCCGAAGCGAAGCGCAAGTTCATCGGCAAGACCTTCATCGACGTCTTCGAATCCGAAGCCAAGAAGGTCGGCGGCGCCGAGTTCCTGGCGCAGGGGACGCTCTATCCCGACGTGATCGAAAGCGTCAGCTTCACCGGCGGGCCTTCGGTGACGATCAAGAGCCACCACAATGTCGGCGGCCTGCCGGCACGGATGAACATGAAGCTGGTCGAGCCGCTTCGCGAATTGTTCAAGGACGAGGTGCGCGCATTGGGCCGCGAACTCGGGCTGCCCGACATCTTCGTCGGCCGGCATCCGTTCCCCGGGCCGGGGCTTGCGATCCGCATTCCGGGCGAGGTCACCAAGGAACGCTGCGACATCCTGCGCAAGGCCGACGCGGTGTATCTGGAGGAAATCCGCAACGCCGGGCTGTACGATGCGATCTGGCAGGCGTTCGCGGTGCTGCTGCCGGTGCGCAGCGTCGGCGTGATGGGCGACGGGCGTACCTACGACAATGTGCTGGCGCTGCGCGCGGTGACCTCGACCGACGGGATGACCGCCGAAGCCTTCAGCTTCCCCGGCGATTTCCTGCCGCGCGTCGCGACGCGGATCATCAACGAGGTGCGCGGCATCAACCGGGTAACCTATGACTATACCTCGAAGCCGCCGGGCACGATCGAGTGGGAATGAGCGCGGCGGTGGCGCTGCGCGGGTGAGCAAGAGGGCGCGAGCTGCCGGACCGTTGGCTGCGGCGCTGGCGGGTGCGCTGCTGCTCGCGGGCTGCGCGGGGCGCGATTATCGGCCGGTCGCCGATACGCCGGTCCGGATCGGGCCGCCCTACAAGGTGCGCGGGGTAACCTATGTCCCCGCCGCGGACCCACGCTATGACGAGCTTGGCTATGCCAGCTGGTACGGCAATGAATCGGGCAACCAGACCGCCAATGGCGAGCGGTTCCGGCCCAAGGGGATCAGCGCGGCGCACAAGACGCTGCCGCTGCCGAGCTATGTCGAGGTCACCGCGCTCACGACCGGGCGGACGATCCTGGTCCGCGTCAACGATCGCGGCCCGTTCGCGCGCGGACGGGTGATCGACCTGTCGCGCGGTGCCGCCGATCTGCTGGGGATGCGCGTGGCGGGGGGCGGTGCGGTGCGCGTTCGACGGGTCGATCCGCCCGCGCGTGACGCCGCGCGGTTGCGCGCGGGAAAGCCGGCTAGCGAACGGCCTACCGTCAGCGGCAGGGTGCTCGAAAATCTTCGCGCGCAATTGGCGGCGGGCGAGCGGGCAGGGCTGGTCGCACGGTAGCCGACGGCTTGGCAAGCTCGACTCGATAGGGTACCCCCCTATCCTATGGGACATATAGCTGCCGATAGCGATCGCATGACCGCGCGCGTCCGCCGGATCGCCGGGCAAGTCGCCGCGATCGAGCGCGCGATCGCCGCCGACGCGCCCTGCGCGACGACCATCCACCTCGTCGCCGCGGTGCGCGGCGCGGTAGCGGGGCTGATGGACGAACTGGTCGAGGAGCATTTGCGCGAGCATGTCGCGGCGCAGGGGCTGAGCGATGCCGAGCGGATTGCGGGGGCCGACGAGCTCGCGACGGTGCTGAAACGGCATTTCCGATGAGCGACGCCGTTGGACCGTCGCGAGTGGCGCATCCCTGCTCGCGCTCGCACGATTATCTGGGCGCGGCGCACGACGCCAATGCGCGGCGGACGCAATGGGTGGTGTTGCTGACCGCCGCGATGATGGTGGTCGAGATCGTCGCCGGCTATGCCACCGGATCGATGGCTTTGCTCGCCGATGGCTTCCATATGGCGACGCATGCCGGCGCGCTCGGGGTGGCGGCGATCGCCTATCGCTATGCGCGGCGGCACGCGCATGATCCGCGCTACAGCTTTGGGACGGGCAAGGTTGGCGATCTCGCGGGCTTCGCCTCGGCGCTGGTGTTGATGTTGTTCGCCGGCGGGATCGCGCTCGAATCGGCGCGGCGGCTGTTCGATCCGGGGACCGTGGCGTTCGGCGAAGCGACGGTGGTTGCCGTAGTGGGGCTGCTGGTGAACCTCGCGAGCGCGTTGCTGTTATCGGGCGGGCATCATCACGGGCATTCGCATGCGCACGACCATGCCGAGCACGGGCACGAGCATGACCATGCCGACCACGCGCATGGCCATGGGCACGACAATAATCTGCGCGCGGCCTATCTGCACGTGCTCGCCGATGCGCTGACCTCGGTGCTGGCGATCGTCGCGTTGCTCGCGGGGCGGTATCTGGGGTGGAACTGGCTCGATCCGGTGATCGGGATCGTCGGCGCTGCGGTGATCGCGCATTGGTCGTGGGGTTTGTTGCGCGATACCGCGGCGGTGCTGCTCGATGCGAGCGACGAGGCGCTGGTCGCCGATCTGCGCGCGCGGGTGGAGGCGCCGGGAGACGTTCGCGTTACCGACCTGCATGTGTGGCGGATCGGCGCGGGGGCGCGGGCGGCGATCGTCGAGGTGACGGGCGCCGATGCGGGCGCGCTGGCGCGGGCCCGGCTCGCGGGCGCGGCGGTGGCGCATCTGTCGGTCGCGGTGCGCTGACACGACAACGGCGCGGTCCTCGGGGGACCGCGCCGTCATGCAGCAAGCGATTATTGTGCGGGCTGTGCCGGTGCCGCGCCGCCATTTTCGGCCTGGACGGCGGCCGAGATCTTCGCCTGGAGCGCCGTATCGCTCTGCATCGTCTGCGCGATCTGGTTAAACTTCGCTGGATCAAGTCCGGTCGCTTGGACCTTCTCGGCCATCTGGGTCTGCTTGTCGGCCGCCGCGATCGTCGTGTCCTTCTGGATCGCCTCGACTGCGACCACCGCCTTGGCGAACTTGCTCACATCGGTATCGCTGATCGGGCCCGAGGCGGTCGCGGGAGCCGCGGTTGCCGGGGCGGTCGAGCTCGTCGGTGCACCCGTTGTGGGGGCGGGCTGCATCTGCGCATCGGGCGACGTCTGCGTCGGCGCCATGCTCTGCGCAAATGCAGGTGCAACAACTGCCATCATGCCGGCAGCGATCAGCGTGCGATTGAAAGTATTCATGTCGGTTCTCCGAGCAGTTGATACGGTGTCATTGAATTACCGAACCCAGATCGGGAGCCGCCCCGCGCGGCGCAACGTCGACGCGGCGAGCGGTTGCTTGCGCGCGATCGGCATCGCAAAGAAATCATCTCATCGCAGCTCGATACCGCTTCGTCCGCGGTCCATGATATTGGCCGACTAGCTTTTTCCGCCCGCCACAGCTTCGGCCCTGGCGAGCACGCGTAGCACGTTGCCGCCCGCCAGCTTCGCGAGGTCGGCGTCCGACCAGCCGCGCTGGATCAGCTCGGCGAACAGCAGCCGCCAGCCATCGGCGCCCTTCATCCCCTCGGGGCCGGTGCCGCCGATGCCGTCGTAATCGCCCCCCAGCCCGACATGATCGCGCCCGGCGATGCGCGCGATATGCTCGACATGCGCCGCGACGTCGGCGGCGGTGACTCGCGGGGCGGGGTTGGCGGCGGTCCAGGCGCCCATGCCGGCATCGTCGGTTTCGATTCCCAGCCGCTTCGCTTCGGCGCCGCGCTTCGCGTTCCATTCGGCATAGGCGGCCGAGACGAACACCGGATAGACATTGACCATCACCACGCCGCCATTCGCCGCGGTCAGCCGCAGCACGTCGTCGGGCACGTTGCGCGGGTGCGGGTTCACCGCGAAGGCGTTCGAATGCGAGAAGATCACCGGCGCGCGGGTGGCGGCGAGCGCGGCCTTGGCGGTGTCGGCCGAAACGTGGCTGAGATCGACCAGCATGCCGATCCGGTTCATCTCGGCGATCACCTCGAGGCCAAAGGGGGTGAGGCCGCGGACATTGGGGGTGTCGGTGGCGCTGTCGGCCCAGGAGACGTTCTTCGAATGCGTCAGCGTCATGTAGAGGACGCCCGCCTGGCGATAGTCGCGCAGCAGCGACAAATCGTTGTCGGCGATCTGGTGAGCGCCTTCTATCCCCATCAGCGAGGCGATCCGCCCCGCCTGCCGCGCGGCGCGGACCTCGGCGCTGGTGGTGGCGAGCGCGAGGTCGTTGGGGTAGCGCGCGACCAGCCGGCGGACGAGCGCGATTTGCTCGCGGGTGGTCTTCACCGCCTCGGCGCCGGTGATCGTCGCGGGGATCCAGAGCGACCAGAATTGCCCGCCATAGCCGCCCGCGCGTAGCCGGGCGATGTCGGTCTGGACGGGGGGAACGAGCTTGTCGCCATTGGCCGAGAGGTCGGTGGTTTCGACCCTGCCGCCATGCTGGTCGCGCAATTCCCACGGCAGGTCGTTGTGGCCATCGACCACCGGCCGGGTGGCGAGGAAGCGTTCGAGCCGCGCGGCGGCGTCGGGAGTGGGGCTGGGGCTGGCGGTCTGCGCCAGTGCGGGGGCGGCAAGAACCAGTGCCAGCGAAACCCCAAGCAATCTTTTCATATCGTACCCACCCCGGCCATGTCGCGCAAAGCGCGCATCATGTCGCGGGGGAGGGGCGATGCATAGGCCGAACCTGCCCCCCGCCCGAAAAGGGCAGGGAGCAAGCCGGTACTTCAGAAGCGGGCGGTGAGCTGCCCGCCGTAGAAGCGCGGTTCGGCGCGGATGAAGGTGGGGATGCCGAAGCCGCCCCCGGTATTGCCCGCGTCGAGCAGATATTCTTCGTCGGTGGCGTTGCGGATGAAGCCCGCCAGCTCGAAACGCTCGTCCATGAAGCTGACGCCCGCGCGGGCGTTGACCAGGGTCACCGGCCCCTGCGAGATCGCCAGATTGTTGGGCACCTCGAAGAAGATGCGGCTGCGATAGGTGACCGTCGGGGTGGCGAAGAAGCGCATCCCGTTGCCGACCGGGGCATCGATCGTGAAGCCTGCCGCTGCCTGCCATTCGGGCTGGAGGCGGAAGCGCGCGCCCGAGAAGGTGGGGGCGAAGTTGTTGCCCTCGTCGATCCCGCCATCGATGTACGATCCGTTGGCGAACACGTTGAGCCACGAGGTCGGACGGACGCTGAGTTCGGCCTCGACGCCGAGGTTGCTCGCGGTGCCCGCGCTCTGCGTCTGGGTCATGCCGGTGGGCAGCTGGACGCTGACCTGGAAGCCGTCATATTTCTGGTAATAGACGCCGAGCGTTCCCGAAACCGGGCCGACATTGCCCTTGATCCCGCCCTCATAGTTCCAGACGATTTCCTCGGGAACGACTTGCAGGTTGCGCGCAGGGCCGCTGGCGGCGTTGCGGGCGTTGACCTGCACCACTGGCGAGCGGCGGCCCTTCGACACGGTGGCGTACACGTTGATGTCGTCCGACAGGCGAAGCAGCGCATTGAAGCGCGGCAGCACCGCAGCAAAGCTTTCCTGCGCGAAGAAGGTCTGACCGCGCGTGTCGATCTGGCCGGGGATCAACGACGCGGCGTTGGTGAGGCGAGTGCGCGGCACCCGCGCGAAGAAGCCCGACTTGCGCTGTTCGATCAGCACGCGGACACCGGCGGTGAGTTCGAGCGCGGGCATCGGGATCCAGGTGGTGTCGGCGAACACCGAATAGCTGTCGTTCTGCCCCTGATTCTCGAACACCGAACTGTAGGGCACCTGCGTGAGCCGGCCCTGCGAAAGGATCGCGGTCGCCTGCGCTGCCTGAACCTGCCCGGCGGCGTCGATGCACGGGATATTGAAGCCCAGCGCAGCGGTGGCATTAGCGGCGCATTCGAGAAAGATGCCCTCTTCGGCCGAGAATGGCACGTTCTGGATCGAGTCCTCGATGAACACGTTCCAGCCGAACGACGCGCGCCATTGCGGGTCGTTGTAGTTGAAGCGGCCCTCGTGGCTCGCCTGCCAGCCCTTGGCGAGTTCGGCGAATTCGAGATACCAGGCCGCCGAACCATCGGCGTCGAAGATTTCGAGGCTGTCGAAGTCGCGGTAGCCGTTGACGGTGGTGAAGGTCAGGCTGTCGGTCAGTTCGTAGCTGGCGGTCAGGTTGAAGTCGTACACGTCGCGATCGAGGCCGAGCTGATCGGCGCCCAGCACCGCCGCCGAATCGGGTGCGCCGCCAAGGTTCGCCTGGCCGAACGGATTGCCGGGACCCGCCTGCGTGGGCAGCGCGCGCGAGACGAACGGGGTGCCGCCGTTGCGCTGGCGGTCATAGGTGCCGATAATGTCGAGCGTGAAGCGGTCGGTAGGCGTGTAGCGGATCGAGGCGCGGATACCGAGCTGGTCCTGCGCGTACAATTCCTCGTCCTGGTTGGGCGAGAGGTTTTCCACGAATCCGTCGCGCTTCTTATATTCGAAGGCGATGCGGCCGGCGAAGACGTCCGAGCCGCCGTTGATGAAGCCCGACAGGATCGTCGAGTCATAATTGCCATAGCCCGCGGTGATCGCGCCCGAGAAACCCTCGCGCGGGCGCGCCGAGGTCATGCTGATCGCGCCGACCGCCGATGCGGTGCCGAACAGCGTCGCCTGCGGCCCCTTGATGACCTCGATCCGCTCCATGTCGTAGATCGCCTGGTACGACCCGCGCGAGCGCGCGATGTCGACGCCGTTGTAATAGAGCGTGACGCGCGGCGCCTGCTGCGACGACCCCGAGTCCGAGGTGATGCCGCGGATCACGATGCCAGGGTTGTTCGCGCTCTGCTCCTGGACGTTGAGGCCCGGGATGAAGTTCGACAGCTCGTCGAGATCGCTGACGCCGAGTTCGGCCATCCGTTCGCCCGACACCGCCGAGATGGTGATCGGCACGTCGACCAGACGCTGTTCGATCTTCTGCGCGGTGACGATGATCTCGTTCGAATCCTCCGCCGGCGCGTTGGGGGTTTCGACGTTATCCTGCAGCGCCGATTGCGCGAAGGCGGGCATGGCGAAGGCGGTGGACGCGAGCAGGACGGCCGCGAGCGAAAGGCGATGTGGCATTGGTAACCCCCGTTGATTCGAGGGAGCCTTTGCGCGCCGGTTATGAATGCTGCGCTGCAAAGCCGTGACGCGCGCGTTACAACGCGTGACGCTTCGATGACAGCAAGGTTGGCAGGACGCCCAAGGGACGGTCAGAAGGGCAGGATACCGCGATATTGTTCGAGCGGCGGCGCGCCGGGGAGCAGTGCGCCCTGGCGCAGCAGGAAGATGTGGCGGACGATCTCGGCCTGTTGTTCGAGCCCGTAGCGCGACAGCCGCCAGCCGGGCTTGAGGCTGTACTCATAGCGGCAGAAGGGGTGGCGCCGCAGCGGCAGGAAGATGCCCTGCTGGTGCTGCCAGATATGCGTCATCTCGTGCAGGAACAGCCCCTGCGCGTCGCGCCCGCTATGCGCGAAATCGTCGCAATAGAGGCCACCCTCTGGGTGGAAATGGATGCAGCCGGTGGGGGCCATCGTGACGCGCTTGGGCTGGAAGAACGCCCATTTGCGGTTGGCGATCGTAGCGCGCGCATAATCGATCGCGTTGCCGAAGATGCTGCTGGCGAGCGCGATCTCGCCGGGGGTGAGCGGTCGTTTCATCGCGGTCGCAGCGTCACCGATTGCGCGAGCCGGTCGCAGCGTCCGGCGATGTCTTCGGCGACCGGGCTGGTGCAGACGATGCGGATATAGCCGCCGCCTTCGAGGAAGCGGATATGCTGGCGCAGCGTGATCGTCCGCGCGCGATCGACCGCGGTGGCGGCGACGGTGTGGAGGCTGCCGTCGCTCGAAACCGCCGCGCCAAGCACCGTCAGCCGGCTGAGTTCGGGGGTGGCCTCGACCGCCTTGCGCGCGAAATCGGCGCGGTCGGCGACGGGCACCGCGCCGAGGCTGCCGGCGACGACCACCAAGGGCTGCGCGCCATCGGTATCGACGTCGAGCGGGCCTTCGGTGAGCAACAACCCCGATCCCATGAGTGTGCGCACCGGCCGAAACCCGGCGCGATTGCCGACGGTAAAGGGCAAGGCCGCGATCGACGTTTCGAGTTCGGCGGCGCCGCGTAGCCGCACCGATCGCAGCGCTGCCTCGAACCCCGGCGCCGCTGCCGATGCGGTGGCGGCGGGTGCCTGCGCGGTTACCAGCGCGGTGGCGGTCTTGCCGCCCGCGAGCAACAGCCATTTGGTGTAGGCGATTCCGCCCACCGTCTGCGCGCCGCGATAGAGCCGCGCAGGGGTGCCGTCGGCGACGGTGATCGCCTCGCCCTTGCCGGTCAGCGTCACGCCATTGGGCAGCCTGCCGCCGGGTGCGGTATCGAGCCGCCGCACCATCTCGTCGAACGCGGCGGGGGGCAGTTCGGCGAGCACGATCGATCGCTGGGTGGCGATATCCTCGAACCCGGTATAGCCCGCCGCCTCGGCCATGCCCGGCGGCGGGGCGAGGCCGATCGCGCCTTGCTGCGGATAGACCGCGGGCGATGCCTGCACGACAGCGGTCGCCAGCGCGGCGACCAGCAGCTTCATTCGGGGGCGCCTTCGCCCGCGCCGACGATCCGCGCGGGGACATCGAGCTCGCGGCCCGAGGCGAAGACCAGTTTCAACCGCGTTTCGTTGCCCGCCTGCAGCCCCGGCGTCATCTCGAACAGCATCACATGCCGCCCGCCCGGCGCGAAGCTCGCCGGCTGGCCCGCCTTGAGCGGCACCGTCTCGAGCGCGTTCATCGTCATCATGCCGCCCGCGCCCGCCATGCTCTCATGCAATTCGGCGCGCTTGGCGACCGGGGTCGATACCGCGGTCAGCGCATCGTCGCGGCCCGCGGCCTCGATCGCGAAATAGGCGGCGCCAGGCCGGCCGGCGACCGCGGGCAGGCGGATCCACGCTTCCTCGACGCTGATTTGATCGGACGGACCGCAGCCGGCCAGCACGGCGAGCAACGCGATCGAAAGCGAGAAACGGCGCATTGGCGTGCCTTTTGCAGGAGCCCAGGAAATCTGCGGTTTCGTCTAACCGCACGGCAATCTTGCGGCAAGGCGAACCCAACCTATATCGCGGTTTGGATTTGGTTCCATGGCCGGCGGGAACGGGCATGGGGCTTTCGTCAATCTGTTCAGACCTTTGGGGGCCTACGAGGGACTATGGCTAAAGTAATCGGAATCGATCTCGGCACGACCAACAGCTGCGTTGCAGTGATGGAGGGCGGCAAGCCCAAGGTGATCGAGAATGCGGAAGGTGCGCGCACCACGCCGTCGATCGTCGCCTTCGCCAAGGACGGCGAACGACTGATCGGCCAGCCGGCCAAGCGCCAGGCGGTCACCAATCCCGACAGCACGATCTTTGCGGTCAAGCGGCTGATCGGTCGCCGCTTCGACGATCCGGTGACCAAGAAGGACACCGAGCTCGTCCCCTACACCATCGTGCGCGGGCCGAATGGCGACGCCTGGGTGAAGGCGGGTGGCGAGGAATATTCGCCGTCGCAGATCAGCGCGTTCACGCTGCAGAAGATGAAGGAAACCGCCGAGGCGTATCTGGGCGAGACTGTCACGCAGGCGGTGATCACCGTGCCGGCGTACTTCAACGACGCCCAGCGCCAGGCGACCAAGGACGCGGGCAAGATCGCCGGCCTCGAAGTGCTGCGCATCATCAACGAGCCGACCGCGGCTGCGCTGGCCTATGGTCTCGACAAGGACACCAACAAGACGATCGCGGTGTATGACCTTGGCGGCGGCACCTTCGACATCTCGATCCTCGAGATCGGCGACGGCGTGTTCGAGGTGAAGGCGACCAACGGCGACACCTTCCTGGGCGGCGAGGATTTCGATTCGACCGTGGTCCAGTTCCTGGCCGACGACTTCAAGAAGGCCGAGGGGATCGACCTCACCAAGGACAAGCTGGCGCTGCAGCGGCTGAAGGAAGCCGCCGAGAAGGCCAAGATCGAGCTGTCCTCGGCGCAGACGACCGAAGTGAACCTGCCCTTCATCACCGCCGACGCCAATGGGCCGAAGCATCTGGTCAAGTCGATCACCCGCGCCGATCTCGAGCGGATGGTCGACGGGCTGATCCAGCGCACGCTCGGGCCGCTCAAGAAGGCGATGGCCGATGCCGGCGTCAAGAATGACGGCATCGACGAAGTGGTGCTGGTCGGCGGCATGACGCGCATGCCCAAGGTCCGTGAAGTCGTGAAGAACTTCTTCGGCGGCAAGGAGCCGCACACCGGCGTGAACCCCGACGAAGTCGTGGCGATCGGTGCGGCGATCCAGGCGGGCGTGCTGCAGGGCGACGTCAAGGACGTGCTGCTGCTCGACGTGACCCCGCTGTCGCTGGGCATCGAGACGCTGGGCGGCGTCTTCACCCGGATGATCGATCGCAACACGACGATCCCGACCAAGAAGAGCCAGGTCTATTCGACCGCCGACGACAATCAGCAGGCGGTGACGATCCGCGTGTTCCAGGGCGAGCGTGAAATGGCCGCCGACAACAAGATGCTCGGCCAGTTCGACCTGGTCGGCATTCCCTCGGCGCCACGCGGCGTGCCGCAGATCGAGGTCACCTTCGACATCGACGCCAACGGCATCGTCAACGTGTCGGCCAAGGACAAGGGCACCGGCAAGGAGCAGCAGATCCGCATCCAGGCATCGGGTGGCCTGTCGGACAACGACATCGACCAGATGGTGCGCGAGGCCGAGCAGTTCGCCGAGGAAGACAAGAAGCGCCGTGCGGCGGCCGAGGCGAAGAACAACGCCGAGAGCCTGATCCACACCACCGAGCGCCAGCTTGCCGACAATGGCGACAAGGTCGACGCCTCGCTCAAGAGCGAGATCGAAGCCAAGATCGCCGAGGCCAAGGCCGCGGTCGAGAGCGGCGATGCCGAGGCGATGACCGCCAAGTCGGGTGAACTCGCGCAGGTCGCGATGAAGCTGGGCCAGGCGATCTACGAAAAGCAGCAGGCCGACGAGGCCTCGCCGCAGGCCGCGGCCGACGCCCCCGCGCAGGAGGACGTCGTCGACGCCGAATTCTCCGAGGTGGACGACAACCAGAAGGCGTAAACGAACCCCGCCCCCTCTCCCCTCCGGGGAGAGGGCCGGGGAGAGGGGCAGTTCGAGGGGGGCGTTGCGTTTTTGGCTGCCCCTCTCCCAACCCGCATCGGGTGAACAGTGCCCCGCACTGTTCAGGCCATGCCGGGGGCATGGCCGCCCCGACGCGCCCCGGAGGGGAGAGGGCTATTTAGATGACCACCGAAGATTATTACGAAGTGCTCGGCTGCGAGCGCACCGCCGACGGGGCGACGCTCAAATCGTCGTACCGCAAGCTCGCGATGCAATATCACCCCGACAAGAATGGCGGGTGCAAGGACAGCGAAGCCAGGTTCAAGGCGGTCAGCGAAGCCTATGAGGTCCTGAAGGATCCGCAGAAGCGCGCGGCCTATGACCGCTACGGCCATGCCGCGTTCAAGCAGCATGGCGGCGGGGGCGGCGGCGGCGGCGCCCATGACTTTTCGGGCTTCAGCGACATTTTCGAAAGCATGTTCGGCGAATTCGTCGGCGGCCAAGGCGGTGCGCGGCGGCAAACGCGGCGCGGCGCCGATCTGCGCTACGACATGGAGATCACGCTCGAGGACGCCTTCAACGGCAAGCAGACCGAGATCACCGTCGACGTATCGGGGCTGTGCGACACCTGCGGTGGCAGCGGCGCCAAGCCCGGCACCGTCGCGCGCGGCTGCACCACCTGTGCCGGCCACGGCAAGGTCCGCGCACAGCAGGGCTTTTTCGTCGTCGAGCGGACTTGCCCCACCTGCCACGGCGCGGGCGAGGTGATCGCCGATCCGTGCAACACCTGCCGCGGTGACGGGCGGACCGACAAGACGAAGACGCTGAGCGTCAACGTGCCCCCCGGCGTCGATGAGGGCACGCGCATCCGCCTGACCGGCGAGGGCGAGGCGGGGCCGCGCGGCAGCCCGGCGGGCGACCTGTATATCTTCCTCCACGTCGCGCGGCATGCGATCTTCACGCGCGAGGGCACCACGCTCCACGCGCGCGCGCCGGTGAGCTTCACGACGGCAGCATTGGGCGGCGAGATCCACATTCCCGGTCCCGATGGCACGCATCACACGATCCGTGTCGCGCCGGGCACGCAGAGCGGGCGCGAAGTCCGCCAGCGCGGCGCCGGGATGCCGGTGCTGCAGGGCCGCGGTCGCGGCGATCTGGTGGTGCGGATCGAGGTCGAGACGCCGACCCGGCTGACCGGGCGCCAGCGCGAATTGCTCGAGATGTTCCGTGATACCGAAACGGGCGAGGAATGCCCCGAGACCAGCGGCTTCTTCGCCAAGATGAAGGCGGCGCTGGGGGGCTGACGCGGCGGGGCGCCCGTCGCGGCGCCCCGTTGCTCACTTTGGCGATGGCCTCGCGCTATCTTATCCCCCGAACGGGGAGAGGTTGGGAGCGCGCAGCCAGGTTCAGCGCGTCTCCATGCGGATGCCGACGCGGAACGAGCGGCCCAGCAGGTCCGAATAGGTGCTGTTGGCGGCAAGCCCGGTTTCGGGCAGCAGCAGCGGTTCGCGATCGAACACATTGGTGACGTTGATGAAGAACTGCGCCTCGGCCTCGCCCATGTCGATCTTCTGCGTCAGGTTGAGATCGGCATAGAACAGCCCCGACACGCTATTGTCGTCATAGGTGAAGAAATTGGGATCGTTCGCGGGGCAGGCGGTGGTGCATTCGATGCCGTTGGCGGCGTATTTGCCCGCGCTGATCCCGCGGCCCACCGCGGTGATCGAGAAGCTGGGCGAATCATAGCTGGCGCTGAAGCGATAGATCCAGTCGGGGGTGCTGAACTGGCCGCCGTTCACGCCTACGCTGTTGAGCACTACCGTCCCAGGGACGCCGCTGTCGTACAGATTGTCGATATAGCGGGTCGCGACGCCGCGCAGCGTGAAGTTGCCCGCAGCCTGCGCGAAGATCCGCTCGAGCGGGAGCCGGTAGCTGGCGTCGATATCGACCCCGCGCACCAGCTGGCTGGCGGCGTTGAACGGCTGGCTGCGGATCAGCAGATAGGGCTGGTTGGGCGCCGAACGGATCGGATCGAAGCTGATCGCATCGCAGAAGCTCTGCTGGTCCTGCAGATAGCAAAGATCGGCGATCTGTTGCGCGCTGAAGGTGCTGATCGCCTGTTCGAGATCGATGCGGAAATAATCGACCGACAGGTTGAAGCCCGGAACGAAGCTCGGCGAGAGCACCACGCCCGTGTTCCACGAATTGGCCTGTTCGGGGCGAAGCGCGGGGTTGCCGGTGACGAAGCCCGAATAGCCATAGTTCGCCGGGCCATTGAGCCCGTCGGGGGTGTAGGTGGGGTTGCGGATCGAATCGCTGTTCGCCGAGCCGCCCTGGAACAGGTCGTTGAGGTTGGGCGCGCGGATGTCGCGCGAGCGGGTGACGCGAAGCCGGATGTCGTCGATCGGCTGCCAGGTCGCGCCCGCCTTCCAGGTGGTGACATAGCCCGCGGTCGAATAGCTGGTCGCGCGCACCGCGCCGTTGAATTCTAGCCCGAAGCCCAATGGCACGACGGTTTCGAGATAGGCTTCCTTGACGTTGTAGTTGCCGGTGGTGGGGAGGTAATTGCCGACCGACCAGGCGTTGCTGGTGGTTGGGCGGCCGCTCGAATCGGTGGTTGGGGTCGGCTGGAACTGCGCAGGGACGAAGCCGGTGATCCGCTCCTCGCGATATTCGGCGCCGAACGCGATGCTGACATCCCCCGCCCAGGTGGCGAAGGGGGTGACCGAGGCGTTGGTGGCGATGTTGTACTGCTCGACCACTTCGTCGCGATAGGGATCGCCGAGCGCATAATCGAACACCGCGGGGTTGGCGACGCCGAGCCCCAGGCGGTTGAGCGCGACGCAGGCGGGATCGTTGTTCGCGGCATTGGCATCGACGTTGATCAGGCACTGGATCGACCCCGGCGCATAGCCCGCGGCGTTGCCCGCGGGCGCGAAGGCGGCAGCGGTTGCGTTGGCCATCCGCTGGTTGTTCATGATGTTGCGCAGCTGCTCGCGAAGCTCGGCGCGGCCATATTGCGCGTAGAGGTTCCAGGTCGCGCGCTTGCCGAACACCTCGGTGTCGCCCTCGGCGCCGAGCGCATAGCGCTGCACCTCGCGCTTGTTGTCGACCGCGCGGAAGGGCAGGTCGGCGGCGCTGGTGGCGAGCGTCACGCTGGTGATGCCGGTGAGCGCCGCAGGGCCGAGCGTGTTGTAGAGGAAGGCGTTGCACGTCGTCGGCGCGGCGGCGGCGGTGGCGGCGGTGCCGCAGCCGGTGGCGTTGAGCGTGATGCCGGTGGCAAGATTGGGACCGGCGTTGAAGAACACCTCCTGCCGGTTGTACGAGCCTTCGGCGAACAGCTCGATCCCCTCGGCGATCTCGTAGCTCAGCCGCCCGAACAGGCCGTGACGATCGTCCTGCGGGTCGAGCCCGATCCGGCGGCCGGTATCGTTGACCCGCCAGTCGCCACCCTGGGTGAGCGTCGGCGCCGCGGTGCCGGTGCGCGCGGGGAAGGTGAGGTCACCATATTGATATTGGCTGACCTGCCCGTTCGCGCCGAAATAGAGCCCGCGCAGCCGGTTCGCGGTGCCGCCCGCCGAATTGGTGATGATGCCGCCGGGGGTCGAGTTGGCGGCGCCGACCTGGCGGCGGATCAGATAGCGCGGGGTGGTGCTGGCGGTGGTCCAGGCGGGGTCCTGGATACGGACATAGCCGGTCGCGTTCCAGTCGCGATCGACGTCGAAGATGCCGTCGCGATGCGCCACTTCGGCGCTGAGCAGCAGATGCCCGCGATCGTCGGCGCCGAACGACAGCCCGCCCGCGACGCTTAGCGAGTAGTTGGCACCATCCCCCTTATCGGTGATGCCGCTGTCGATCGCGACCTTGAGCCCGGTATAATCCTTGTCGAGCACGAAATTGACGACGCCCGCAACCGCGTCCGACCCATAGGCCGACGACGCGCCGCCGGTGACGACCTCGACGCTGCGGATCAGCGCCTGCGGGATGGTGTTGACGTCGACCAGGCCGGTGACGGTGGAGCCGACGCTGCGGCGGCCGTCGAGCAGCACCAGCGTCCGCTCGGCACCCAGGTTGCGCAGGTTGAGCGCGTTGATTCCCGCCTGGCCGCTCGACAGGTTGAGCCGCGAGTTGGAGGGGCGGGTCGAGCCAGCGAGCGAGGGGAGCTGGTTGACGAAATCGGCGATGTTGTTGCTGGGCGAGGTGTTCTGGATGTCCTCGAGCGTCAGCACCGTGACCGGCGTCGGCGCCTGGAAGCCGTCGCGGACGATCCGCGAGCCGGTGACCACCAGGTCCGGATCGGTGGTGGCGGGATCGGTAGCCTCGCTCTGCACGTCGCTGGCCGCGGTCTGCGCCAGCGCGGTAGCGGGCATCAGGCCGGCGAGCGCGAGCGCGGCGAGGCTGGCCTGCGTGGCGATGCGAACGGAAAGCGGGCGGTTGGCGTGCATCGAAATCCCCCTGATAGTCCAAGCGATGCCGGGCGGGTTGCCCGCATCGTCGCTTCGTCTTGCTGTCGCCCCGGATATGTCCTTGGGTAGCGGGCAGCCCCTCCCGATCGTCATCATCCCGTCATCGGCTGGCGTTAACGGCGTTGTGATAGTGCAAGGCTCGCGCGAACCCCGTCAAGGCGAGCGGGGCTTCTTTGCGTTGCCCCCGCCATAGCCTGAGGGCATGGACGCTCCAAAAATCGCTACTGGGCGAACGATAGTTGCGCGCCATAGCCCGGCGGCATGACCCGGCCAGTGGTTGCGATATGCTGCGCGGCGCGGATCGGATAGCCTGCAGCGCTTCGCCCGGGGGCTATTCGCGCTTGGGCGATCGGCTGCGTGGCGCTGATGCCGCGCGATGTTCCCGGGAGAACCGCATGAAGCTCGATCGCCGCATCTTTCTGGGCGGCAGCTCGGCGATGGTCGCGTTGCTGCCGCTGGCGCGCATTGCCTGGGGGCAGACGGCGCCGGTCGCGCGGCGGACGGTGCGCGGGGCGGGCGGGCCGATCGAGATTATCGACGATTCGCAAGGTATTCCGCATATTCGCGCTGGCACCAAGGCCGATGCGTTTTTCGGCCAGGGCTATGTCGTCGCGCGTGATCGGCTGTTCCAGCTCGACCTTAGCCATCGGCGCAGCATGGGGCGGATGGCCGAGGCGTTCGGGCCTGACTTTGCGGTGCACGACCATGCCGAGCGGCTGTTCCATTTTCGCGGCGACTTGGAGGCCGAGCTGGCGGTGGTGCCGCGCGAGGTGCTGGAATGTGCGCGCGGCTATGTCGCGGGGATCAATGCGCGGATCGACGAGGTGATCGCCGATCGCACGCTGCTGCCGCCCGAATATCGCATCCTGGGTGCGCTGCCGCTGCGCTGGGACGTGCGCGATCTGGTGCTGGCGCGCGGGGCGGCGATCGGCAATGTCGATGATGAGATCCGCCGCGCGCGGCTGGCGGCGATGGGGATGCTCGATCTCGACACGCTGGTCGCGCCGCTGCGCCCGGCGTGGAAGCTGCGGGTGCCCGAGGGGCTCGATGTGGCCGGGGTGTCGGAGGCTGATCTGGGGGTGTTGGCTGAGGCCGAAGGGGCGCTGCCGTTCGGCACGACGCCGACGCCGGTACGCGATCCAGCTGGCGTGCGGATCGAGCGCGAAAATGCCGGGTCGAACGCCTGGACGATCGCGCCGGGGCGAAGCGCCACCGGGCGGGCGATCCTGGCGAACGACCCGCATCTGGGGATTGGTGGCTTTGCCCCGCGCCATGTCGCGCATCTGACCGCGCCGGGGCTCGACGTGATCGGTGGCGGTGCGCCGGGGTTGGCGGGGATCATGCAGGGGCACACCGACCGCTTTGCGTTCGGGCGGACCAATTCGCATAACGACCAGAGCGATTTGTTCATCCTCGAGCTCGATCCCGCCGATCCCGAGCGCTACCGCCACGATGGCGGGTGGAAGCGGTTCGTGCGGGTGGAGGAGGTGATTGCCGCCAGGGGCGCGCCGGCGCGGACGGTGGTGCTGCGTTATTGCGTGCATGGGCCGGTGTTGCTGCACGATCCGGCAAGGCGGCGGGCGACGTCGCTGGCGAGCGTCACGATGATGCCCGGCGCGATGGGGGCGTTTGCGATGATTGCGATCAACCTGGCGCGCGATTGGGAGGGGCTGAAGGAAGCGTTCAAGCTACATCCCTCGCCGACCAATTTCCATTATGCCGATGTCGAGGGCAATCATGGCTGGCAGGTGATCGGCCATGCGCCGGTGCGCGGCGGCGGGCATGACGGGTTGCTGCCGGTGCCGGGCGACGGCCGCTATGACTGGCAGGGGCGGTTCGGGGCGGAGAAGCTGCCGAGCGACTATAACCCGGCCAAGGGTTGGTTCGCGACCGCCAACCAGAACAACCTGCCCGCCGATTATCGGGTGCCGCTCGCCTTCTCGTTTCGCGAGCCGTATCGTTACGAGCGGATCGAGCAGGTGTTGACGGGGCAGCGCAAGCATAGCCTCGCCGACAGCGCGGCGTTGCAGCAGGATGTGCTGTCGACCCCGGCGCGCGAATTGGTGGCGCTGATCCCCGCGCAGGTGAGCCCGGCGGCGATGCCAGCGGCGGCGATACTGCGGGGGTGGGACGGGCAATTGGGGGCCGGGAGCGCGGCGGGGGCGCTGTTCCAGATCCTGTGGGCGGGACTGGGCAGGCGCGTGCTCGACCAAGTGGTGCCGGTGGCGGCGCGCGACCTGGTGCCCTCGATCGCGGCGGGCGAGCTGATCCGGCTGTTGCGCGAGCGCGCTGCTGACATGGCGGGGCTGTTTGATGACGCCCTTGTCGCGGCATGGGACGAGGCGAAGCGGCGGATGGGGGATGATCCGGCGGGGTGGCGCTGGGGGAGCCTGCATCAGGTGCGGATCGCGCATCCGCTGGCACGGCTGCCGGCGATCGCGGCGGCGTTTCCGGCGATCGAGGGGGGACAGTCACCCGGCGACAATTACACCGTCAATGCGCGCTGGGTAGCGGCGAGTCGCGGCTATCGGACGTCGGGCGGGGCGAGCTATTTGCAGGTGATCGATGTCGGCGATTGGGACAACAGCCTGTATCTGAACCTGCCCGGCCAATCGGCCGACCCGCGATCGCCGCATTATCGCGATCATTATGCGCCGTGGATCACCGGGCGGATGCTAAAGCTGCCGTTCAGTCGCGGGGCGGTGGATGCCGATGCGCGGGGGCGGACGATGCTGGTGCCGGGAGACGAGCAATGATGCGGCGGGCTGTGGTTTCGATGCTGGCGCTGGCGCTCGCCGGATGCGCGGCGACCGCCGGGAGCGGGCGGCGCGCCGATGTCGCGATCCGGGGCGGCACGCTCTATTCGGGCGGCGAGGGTGCGGCGGTGGTGGGCGATGTCGAGATTGTCGGCGACCGCATCGTCTATGTCGGGCCTTCGCGTGGGACGGCGGCGGCGCGGGTGATCGACGCGGCGGGCAAGATCGTCGCGCCGGGATTCATCGATCCGCATACCCATCCCGACAGCTATATCCGATCGGCCGATCCGGTGGCGCGGCGCAATTTGCCGTGGCTGGCGCAGGGGGTGAGCACGATCATCCACGGTGTCGATGGCGGCGGTTCGCCCGATGTCGCCGCCGATGCCGCCAGGCTGGAGGCGAGCGGGATCGGTACCAATGTCGCGCGCTTCGTGGGGTTCGGCGCGGTGCGCGAGGCGGTGTTGGGGCAGGACGACCGCGTGCCGACGGCTGCCGAACTGGCGCGGGAAAAGGCGCTTGTCGTCAAGGCGATGTGCGAGGGGGCTTTGGGGCTTTCGACCGGGCTGTTCTATGCGCCGCAGAGCTTTGCGACGACCGAGGAGGTGATCGCGGTGGCGCGCGAGGCGGGGTCGCGCGGCGGGATGTACGACACGCATCAGCGCGATGAATCGAGCTATACGATCGGCCTGCTGGGTTCGACTCGCGAGGCGATCCGCATCGGGCGCGAGGCCGGGATGCCGGTGCATTTCGCGCATCTGAAGGCGCTGGGGGTCGACGTCCACGGGCAGGCACCGCAACTGATCGCCGAGATCGAGGCGGCGCGCGCGGCGGGGATCGACGTGACCGCCGACCAATATCCGTGGGACGCATCGGGATCGAGCGTCGATGCCTCGCTGGTGCCTCGCTGGGCAGTCGATGGCGGCTATAAGGCGATGATCGCGCGGTTCGACACGCCCGCGACGATGGCGCGGATAAAGGGCGAGATGGCGGAGAATTTGCGGCGGCGGGGCGGGGCCGACAGCTTGCTGTTGACCAGCGCGGGGCAGCCCTGGACCGGCAGGACGCTGGCGCAGATGGGGCAGAGCTGGGGGATCGACCCGATCGAGGCGGCGATCCGAATCCTGCGCGTCGCCAATCCGCGCGGCACCGGCGCTGCGGGCAGCGCGGTCGCGTCGTTCAACATGGCCGATCGTGACATCGACCTGATCATGCGCCAGCCCTGGGTGGTGACCGGCTCCGACGGATCGGACGGGCATCCGCGCCAATATGCGACCTTCCCCCGGCTATACGCCGAATATGTCCGCAAGCGCGGGGTGATCGACCTGGCGACGATGATCCGGCGATCGACCGGCAAGGTGGCGGATATGTATCGGATCGAGCGGCGGGGGTATCTGCGCGCAGGGTATTTCGCCGATGTGGTGGTGTTCGATCCCGAGGAATATGCGCCGCGTGCGGATTATGTGAACCCGGCGCTGCCGGCGGCTGGGGTGACGGCGTTGTTCGTCAATGGCGTGCTGGCGTTGGAGGATGGCGCGGCGACGGGGGCGACGGCGGGGCGGGCGTTGCTGAGGGCAAGGCCTGCGGGGTGTCCTGCCGTTTGAGCCTTTTCGTTCGTCCTGAGTAGCGGCTGAGCCTAGCGAAGACGCGTATCGAAGGACATTGCCCTAAGCGGGCCGGTGCTTCGATACGCGCCCTCGCTACGCCCTTCGGGCTACTCGGTCGCTACTCAGCACGAACGGTTGGGGGGCGGGGAGTGCAAGCCAAACCTCCCCCCGTTCGTTTCGAGCGAAGTCGAAAAACGGAGCCAAGCGCGGAGGGCGGTTTCTCGACTACGCTCGAAACGAACGGTCAGGGATTGGACGGGTGCGAGGCATCGAACCCCGCGACCACCGCATCCCCCGTTGCCGCACGTAGCGCGACGATGCCGCTGTCGGCATGGCGGGTGGGATGCACTCGGTTCGTCAGCAAGGTCCAGCCGATGCCGCGGGCGAAGTCGATCCACAGGCCGGTGCCGGTGAAGCCGGTATGGCCGATCGTCTCGGCTGAGCAGGCATTGCCGCCGGGCCAGCCGTCGAACCGCCGTTCCCAGCCGCAGGTGCGGCGCTGCGTGACGGGGGTGCGGATCGCCGCGAGCATTGCGGGCGATGCGCCCGAGCCGTCGAGCAGGCCGGCTGCGAAATCGAGCACGCCGGTGACGGTGCCGAACAGCCCGGCATGACCGGTGCGCCCGCCCAGCGCGAAGCAGTTTTCGTCGTGGACCTCGCCCTGCAACACCCGCCCGCGCCAGCTGCAGCGTTCGGTGGCGACGGCGGGGCCGGGGGGTGGACCGTAGCTTAGGCCCGGCCCCAGCGGCTGTGCGTCGAGCGGGCCGCCGGTCAGCCGCTCGATCGCGATGCCGAGCAGCAGGAAATTGATGTCCGAATAGACCGGCGGGCCATGCCGCCATTCGCGCTGGAGGATGAAGGCGCGAAGCCGGTCGGGATCGTCGCCATAGGTGTAGATCGGCTCGACCGCGGGCAGGTGGGTATTGTGCGCGAGGCAGGCGCGGAAGGTGAGGCGGCGTTCGGCGGCACCCGCGACGTCATACTGGCGAAGGTCGGGGATGGCGGTGGTGAGCGGCGCGTCGAGATCGAGCGCGCCCTGATCGGCCAGCCGCAGGATCATCGTGGTGGTGGCGATCACCTTGGTCAGCGAGGCGAGGTCGAACCAGTGATCGGCGGAGAGCGCGGTTTCGTGCGGCTCGCGGCTGGCAAGGCCGGCGAGGCGAGTCGCGCGGCGGCCATCGGCGGTGACGATGCCGAGCGTCGCGCCGGGGATGCGGCCCGCGGCGACCGCCTCAGCGGCGGCGGCGAAGGCTTGGTCGGCGATGGCTTCGATCATGCGGGCAAATCCGATGCGCGCGGGCGGATACGCGACAGCGCGGGGAGGAAGGGGATCGCCGCCAGGCTGACGATGCCCGACAGCGCGAAAAAGCCGTTATAGCCGATCGTCCCGACCATCGCACCGCCCGCGCCCGACAGCAGCCGGGGGAGCAGGAAGGCGAAGCCCGACAGAAAGGCATATTGCGCGCCGGGGAAGCGCGGGTTCACCAGCAGCGAGAGATAGACAACGAAGATCGCGCCCGCCATGCCGTTGCCGAACTGGTCGGCGCCGGTGGCGATATAGAGCAACGCCTCGCTCGGCGGTTGCCATGCCAGCCAGACGAAGCCGAAATTGCCGATCGCGGCGAACACCGCGCCCAGCGCCAGCGTCCATGCCATCGGCCAGCGCGTGACGATGAAGCCACCGACGCCGACGCCGATGATGCTCGCGGCGAGCGCGACGATGCTGTCGGCGCGGCCGATCTGGACGAGGCTGTAGCCAAGGTCGCGGATCATCGGCTTCGACAGGTTGAGCGCGAGGACGTCGCCCATGCGATAGATCGACACGAAGCCCAGCAGCACGATCGCGCCGAAGCCATAGCGCCAGAAGAAATCGACATAGGGGCCGATCGCGGTCGATCGGCGGAGGCGCGAGGTGGGCGCGGCGCGGCGGATTTTGGGCAGCGCGATCGCCATTGCGATGAAGGGCAGCATGCAGATGCCCAGCACATAGGGGGTGACGTTGCTCTGGCTGCCGATCCCCGCCGCCGACGCGGCTTCGAGCACGACCCAGCCGAGCGCGGCGGTGACGACCAGCACCAGGGCGAGGATCGCGGCGCTGGCGGCCAGCCCGTGGGCAAGGGCGGTCCAGCGCCCGTGCGTGCCGGGGCGATCGGGAGCGGTAGCCAGCAGCAGCGGGAAGGGCGCGATCGCGGCGGCGGCGATGCCGAGATACGCCGCCGACCAGCCGCTGGCATCGGCGATCAGCAGCGCGCCGCTGCCCGCCGCGACCATCGCCGAGCGATAGCCCCAAAGGTTCGCCGCGACGATCGGGCCTTGCTCGTCCTGCGTAGGCGCAAGCTCGATCCGCCAGGCATCGGCGGCGACTTCGAGCGTGGTGGTCCAGAAGGCGAGCAGCACCGCGAACAATGCGGTGACCCCCAGGCTGTCGTCGCCGGCGGTGAGCGCCATGCCGACCATCGCGGTGAAGATGCCGAGCTGTGACAGCAGGATCCAACCGCGCCTTTTGCCCCAGAAGCGCGCGAAGCCGGGGACGTCGTAGCGATCGAGCAACGGTGCCCAGAGGAATTTGAAGGTGGGGAGCAATTGCACCCAGGCGAAGAAGCCGATCACCACCAATGCCACGCCATGCGCCTGGAGCCGAAGCGCGAGGACGGTCGAGAACATGTAGAAGGGCAGCCCGGCGGAAAAGCCGAGCAGGCCGAACAGCGCCATGCGGGCTTTCCCGGGCGCAATCGGCGGCATCGTCGCGGGGTGGGGGACTGCCGCCGAAGGCGACGATATCGCGGTCATCGCGCGGGGGGTTCCTGAAACGGACAAGGCCGCATATCGTCGAGCGATCGCGGCAAACAGTCAATCGCCGTCGCCCGACCGCCGGCACGACTTATCCGCCGCGTCCGATGGAGCAAATTGCCGGTCCGGTCGTTGTCGATCCGAACCGATTTTTTTGCACTAGATGGAGCATCCCATGGCCGACACGCCCAATCCTGCGCTCAAGACCCCGACCGACCTCAAGCCCAACGACGCCAAGACCGTCGCGCAGGCGCTTAACGGCATCCTTGCCGACAGCTTCGCGCTGTATCTCAAGACCAAGAATTTCCACTGGCACGTCTCGGGCCCGCATTTTCGCGACTATCATCTGATGCTCGACGACCAGGCGGCGCAGATCCTCGCCACCACCGACGACATCGCCGAGCGCGTGCGCAAGACGGGCAACACGACGCTGCGCTCGATCGGCGACATCGCGCGCCACCAGACGATCAAAGACAATGACAAGGAGTTCGTCTCGGCGACCGACATGCTCGCCGAACTGCGCGAGGACAATCTCGCGCTGGTCGAACTGCTGCGCGAAGCCAAGGACATCGTCGACGAAGCCAAGGACAATGCCACCAGCGGTATCCTCGACGACTGGACCGACCAGGCCGAAGAGCGCGCCTGGTTCCTGTTCGAGGCCAGCCGCAAGGGCTGATCGAAGCGTTTGGTGCTGACACGCCCCCCGGTTGCCCGGCAGCCGGGGGGTAAGTGTGTCTGGCCCCTATGCCCACCGTTCGTGCTGAGCTTGTCGAAGCACCGTACTTCTTGCGCCGGCCGGGCGAGAAGAAAGAACAGTGCTTCGACAAGCTCAGCACGAACGGACGGGGAGGGTCGCCGCTTACCCGCCAAGCCGATCGCGCGCCGCGGGGAACTTTCGCGGCGCTGGCACGGTTGGTTTTGTCCGCAACAGGGAGAATACACATGATTCGTTGGGCAGTTATATTTCTGGTGATCGGCCTCGTGATGGCGGTGCTCGGCTTCGGCGGCATCGGCGGCGCGTTCATCGAGATCGCCAAGATCGTGTTCTTCATCGCGGTTGCGATCTTCGTGATCCTGCTGGTGCTGGGACTGATCGCGGGCAAAAAGGTCAAGGACACCTTGTCCTGATCTAGGTAGCGATGCGCGCCTTTGCCGATCTGCTCGATCGGCTGATCTATACCCGGTCTCGCAACGCCAAGCTGGCGTTGATTGGCCAGTATCTTCGCGAGACGCCTGATCCCGACCGGGGTTGGGCGCTCGCTGCGTTGACGGGTGATCTCGATTTGCCCGCGGTCAAATCTGGCACCGTCCGTGGGCTGATCGCCGAACGCACCGATCCGGTGCTGTTCGCGATGAGCCGCGATTTCGTCGGCGACACCGCCGAGACCGTTGCGCTGCTGTGGCCTGAAAATCCGGCGCGCGCGGTCGAGGCCGAGCCGCTGACCGTCGCGCGGGTGATCGAGCGGCTGGGCAGCCTTAGCCGCGCCGATGCGCCGGCGATCCTTGCCGACATGCTCGACCAGCTCGATTCGGACGAACGCTATGCGCTGCTCAAACTCGCCACCGGCGGGTTGCGGGTCGGGGTATCGGCGCGGCTTGCCAAGACCGCGCTGGCGCAAGCGTTCGGCATCGATGTCGAGGCGGTCGAGGAAGTCTGGCACGGGCTCGACGCGCCCTATGACACGCTGTTCGCCTGGGCCGAGGGGCGGGGCACCCAGCCGAGCACGACCGACATACCGGTGTTCCGCCCCTTCATGCTCGCGCACCCGCTCGAAGACACGCAGGTCGATATGGCCGACTATGCCGTTGAATGGAAATGGGACGGCATCCGCGTCCAGATCGTCCACGTCGCGGGCGAGACGCGACTCTATAGTCGCGCTGGCGACGACATCACCGGGAGTTTTCCCGAAGTCGCGGCGGCCTATCGCACCCCCGGCGTGCTCGACGGCGAATTGCTGGTGAAGGGGGAGGCGCAGGGCGCTGCGCTCGATGAGGGCGGCGGCGCGGCGAGCTTCAACGCGCTGCAGCAGCGGCTGGGGCGCAAGACGGTTTCGGCCAAGATGCAGGCGGAATATCCCGCCTTTGTCCGGCTGTACGACATCTTGTTCGACGGCTCCGAAGATCTGCGTGACCTTCCCTGGCACGCGCGGCGTGCGCGGCTCGAACCGTTCGTCGCTGCCCTCGACCCCGATCGCTTCGACCTAAGCCGAGTGATCGACGCCGCCGATTTCGCCGCACTCACCACGATCCGCGACGGCGCGCGCGATTCGGCGATCGAAGGGGTGATGCTTAAGCGGCGCGACTCGCCCTATATCACCGGGCGGCGCGTGGGGCTGTGGTATAAATGGAAGCGCGATCCGCTCGTCGCCGATTGCGTGATGATGTACGCGCAGCGCGGCAGCGGCAAACGGTCGAGCTTCTACAGCGATTACACCTTTGGATGCTGGACCCCCGCCGGCCAGTTATTGCCGGTGGGCAAGGCCTATTCGGGCTTCACCGACGAGGAGCTGAAATGGCTCGATCGCTTTGTCCGCAACAACACCGTCGCGCGCTTCGGCCCGGTACGCGAGGTCGAAAAGACACTGGTGCTCGAGGTGGCGTTCGATTCAATTCACGCCTCTAAGCGGCATAAATCGGGGGTTGCGATGCGCTTCCCCCGCATCGCCCGAATTCGCAAGGACAAGCCTGCGGGGGAAGCCGATCACATCGAAACGCTGCTGCGCCTCGCGACCTGAGGTGGCCTCAGATGGAGGCGGGGCCGATCGGCACGATGCCGGTGGGGTTCACGTCGGGATGGCTGCGATAATAATGCGTCTTGATGTGGTCGAGGTCGACGGTCTCGGCGATGCCGGGCACTGCCATCATCCGCTCCATCAGGCCGTGCAAGCGCGGATAGTCGACGATCCGCCGCCAATTGCATTTGAAGTGGCCGTGATAGACCGGATCGAAACGCATCAGCGTGGTGACCAGTCGGATATCGGCTTCGGTCATCCGGTCGCCGACCAGCCATTCGCGACCGTCGAGGTGGTGCTCGAGCCAATCGAGCGATTCGAACAGCGCGCGGGCGGCCTTCTCATACGCCGCCTGCTGCTTGGCAAACCCCGCGCGGTAGACGCCGTTGTTCACCGTTTGATACACACGGTCGTTCAGCGCATCGATTTCGCCGCGGAGTTCGGCGGGGTAGAAGTCTCCGGGCTTGGCGCCCAGATCGTCGAACGCGGTGTTGAACATGCGGATGATCTCGGACGATTCGTTGTTCACGACCCGCGCTTCGTGGCGGTCCCAGAGTACCGGTACGGTAACCTTGCCCGACATTTTCGGATCGCTGCGGGTGTAGATTTGGTGAAGGTGATCGAAGCCGTACAGCGGATCGCCGGTGCCGCCGAACTCGTCCTGGAAGCTCCAGCCATGTTCGCCCATGATCGGGCCGACGACGGTGACTGGCAGCAGCTCCTCGAGCCCCTTGAGCGCGCGGACGATCAAGGTGCGGTGCGCCCAGGGGCAGGCGAGGCTGACATAGAGGTGGAAGCGATCGGCTTCGGCGCGGACGCCGCGCTGGCCATCGGGGCCGGGCGAGCCGTCGGCGGTGAGCCAGTCGCGGAAGGTCGAATCGGCGCGCTGGAAATCGCCCTTCTCGTCGGTAGGCGCGACCGGTTGTTCGTTGCTCCAGCGTCCGTCGGTCAATTGACCCATCGTCATTCTCCTATGGCTATGAAGAACGAACCGGCGAGCGGGGCGAGCGATCCCCGCAGGGGGCGGAAACGCAGGGTTTCACGTCAGGGCAACGCGATCTCGAACAGGGTCGGCCAATATTTGCCGGTGACGAACAGCCTTCGGCGCTCCGCGTCCCAGGCGATGCCGTTGAGCACCGAGTCGCTGTCGCTGAGCCCGACTTCGGCGACCAGCGGCGCCAGGTCGATCCGGCGGGTGACGCAGCCGGTGGCAGGGTCGATCGCGACGATCGCGGGCTGCATCCACACATTGGCGTAGATCGCCCCGTCGATCGCCTCGAGCTCGTTGAGGTTCTTGAGGCGACGCTCGCCGAGGCGCACCGCGATCCGCCCGGTTTCGGCGAAGTCGGCGCGGGCGTGGAAGGTGAGGACGTCGCTGCCGTCGGAGCGTACCAGCCGGTCGCCGAGCGTCGTCAGGCCCCAGCCTTCGCCACCGTAGCGAAAGCTGCCGCGTGGGCGCAGGTCGCGAGCGGCGTAGCGATGCGCGATTCCGCTGGTCCAGGTGAGCTGCACCAGCTCGTCGCCGATGAGCGCCAGCCCCTCGCCGAACTGCCGCGGCGGGATCGCCCGGCGCGCCAGCACGCGGCCGGTATCGGGATCGACGCGGCGGACTTCGGAGCGGCCGGGCTGGCCGACGCTCTCGAACAGCGCGCCGTTATGCCACAACAGCCCCTGGGTGAAGGCGCCGGGGTCGTGAGGGAAGCGCGCGACGATGCTGGCCGCCTCGACCGCCGGCACGGTGCAGGCAGCGGCGGCAGGCACAGCCTCCTGTGCATGCGCCGGCGCCAGACAGCATAACGCCGCGCCGACGAGGATCGACGCGGCGGTATGAGATAGTCGGTTCAGCACCATGACGGCGCCGACGCTTGCGCGCCGGTTACTGCTGCGGGTTCAGGTTGACCGCGGCGTACTTACCGCGACGATCGACCTCGAGTTCGAACTCGAGCCGGTCGCCTTCGTTGAGCGAAATCATGCCTGCACGCTCGACTGCCGAGATGTGCACGAACGCATCAGGCTGGCCATCGTCGCGCTGAATGAAGCCGAAGCCCTTCATCGCGTTGAAGAACTTGACCGTGCCGCTCGAACGCTCGCCGGTCAGCTGGCGCTGCGGGCCACCGGCACCTGCGCCGGCACCTGCCGGACCACGGGCACCGCCGGGGGCTGCGTCACGCGGCGGGCCGCGATCCGAAACCGCCATCGGCTCGCCGTCGATCTTGAGGTCGGTCGCCGAGATGCGGCCGCCACGATCGACGAGCGTGAAGCCCATCGGCTGGCCTTCGGCCAGGCTGGCAAGCCCGGCCTGCTCGACTGCCGAGATGTGGACGAACACGTCTTCGCCGCCGTCATCGCGCACGACGAAGCCGAAGCCCTTTTGCGCGTTGAAGAACTTGACCACGCCGGTCGCCTCGCCGACGACCTGGGGCGGCATGCCGCGACCACCGCCGCCGCCGCCGGCACCAGCGCCGCCGCCACGAAAGCCGCCGCCACCACCGCCGCCGAAACCACCGCCGCCGCCGCCGCCGAAGCGATCGCCGCCGCCGCCGAAGCCGCCGCCACCACCGCCGCCGAAGCGATCACCGCCGCCGCCGCCGCCGTAGCTCGGAAAGCCGCCGCCACCGCCGCCGCCTTCATCGCCGAAAAATTCGCGCTTGTCTTTGCCGCGCCCACCGCGCCCGTTGCCGCGCCCTCGATCGAAACTCATTGCCCTGTTCGTCTTCCCGATCGCCCGATTCATATCCTGAAACCCTGGCGCCGGACGAAAAACGCAAGTGTTTGGGCGCGTCTAACCTCACGCCACGCGCCATATATATCCCAAAAATACCAGGTGGGCGAACAAAATCGTCTCAATTATGGCGCTTGCGGCGAACGATGCTTGCCCGGCGACGAAATGCCCGGGTAGGAGCGACACTTATGGAAAACGTCGCTGTGCTGCTCGCCGATCCCGCCGCCTGGGCGGCCCTGGTTACGCTGATCGTGATGGAGGTGGTGCTCGGGCTCGACAATCTGATCTTTATCTCGATCATTTCGAACAAGCTGCCCGAAGCCTATCGACAAAAGGCGCGGCGAATCGGCATCGGGCTGGCGTTGGTGATGCGGCTGATCCTGCTGACGATGATCGCGTGGATCGTCGGGCTGACCACGCCGGTGTTCGACCTGGGGATCACCGGGCCGCTCGACGAATATGGCCGGCCGGCGTTCGAAACTTCGTTCTCGTGGCGCGACCTGATCCTGATGGTCGGCGGGCTGTTCCTGGTGTGGAAGGCGACCAAGGAAATCCACCACTCGGTCGATACCGGGGTGTCCGACGACCTGCTCGACAAGAAGCGAGTCGCCGAAACCGCGTTCGGCGCGGCGATCGTCCAGATCGTGCTGCTCGACATCGTGTTCTCGATCGATTCGATCCTGACCGCGGTCGGCATGACCGACCATGTCGAGATCATGTATGTCGCGGTGGTGGTCGCGGTCGCGGTGATGCTGCTCGCCGCCGATCCGCTGGGCAATTTCATCAACAAGAACCCCACGGTCGTGATGCTCGCGCTGGGCTTCCTGCTGATGATCGGCATGGTGCTGATCGCCGAGGGCTTCGGGGTGCATGTGCCCAAGGGCTATATCTATGCCGCGATGGCGTTCTCGGCGCTGGTCGAGATGCTCAACATCTTCAACCGCCGCGCCAAGCTGCGCAAGGACGCGCAAGTGCAGGCGACACGGGGCGGGGCCGAATAAAGCGCATCGGCCATTGAGCGTTCATTCGCGCCCGCCTATGCGAGCGCGATGACCGTTCATCTCCACGAAGAAGACTTGCCCGCGGGCATTTTCGCCCCCGGCGCCGCTATCGCCGTCGATACCGAGACGATGGGGCTCATCACCCCGCGCGATCGGTTGTGCGTCGTCCAGCTCTCCGACGGCTCGGGCACCGAGCATCTGGTGCGCTTCGGCCCCGACAGCGACTATGCCGCGCCCAATCTGCGCGCGGTGCTGGGCGATCCCGACCGGCTGAAGCTGTATCATTTCGCGCGCTTCGATCTGGCGGCGATCCGCCATTATCTCGATACCGTCGCGGCACCCGTCTATTGCACCAAGATCGCCTCGCGGCTGGTGCGCACCTATACCGATCGCCACGGGCTGAAGGAGCTGGTGCGCGAACTGCTCGGGCAGGAACTGTCGAAGGCGCAGCAATCGTCCGACTGGGGCAATTCGGTGCTGACCGACGCGCAGAAGGAATATGCCGCGTCCGACGTCCGCTATCTCCACGCGATGAAGGCCGAGCTCGATCGCCGGCTGGCGCGCGAGGGTCGCACCGCGCTGGCGCAGGCGTGCTTCGACTTCCTGCCGCATCGCGCCGATCTCGACCTGGCGGGCTGGCCCGAAACCGACATCTTCGCGCATGTCTGACGCTGCCCGCCGCGGTCGAACGCAGCGGCAGCGCTGGGCGGCCCCCGGCGGCAGCCACGATTCGTTCGTGAAGATCGCGCAGGTGGTGCTGCCGACGGGGATCGGCATCCTCGCGGCGTTCCTGGTGATGGCGCCGCTTTTCATGGGCGGCGACGTCTCGTTCGTGCTCGACAAGAACAAGGTCGAGGTCGCCGAAGAGCGGATGCGGATCCAGGCGGCGCGCTATCAAGGCTCCGACAGCGAGGGCAAGCCGTTCGTCCTTGACGCCGGTTCGGCGGTGCAGAAAAGCTCGGCCGAGCGCGTCGTCGAGCTGAACCGGCTGGCCGCGGCGTTGGGCATGCGCGACGGCCCGGCGACGCTCAAGGCCGATCGCGGGCGCTACGATATGGAGCAGGAACAGGTGTCGATGGCGGGCCCGATCGAGTTTCGCGCTGCCGATGGCTATGCGCTCGACACCCGCGACGCGACGATCGATCTGAAGACGCGGCAGTTGCGATCGGCGGGACCGGTCAGCGGTACGACGCCGCAGGGCACCTTCAGCGGCGACCGGCTCGAAGCCGATCTCGAAGCGCGGACGGTGAAGATGAGTGGCAATGCCCGCTTGCGGATCGTCCCCGAGCGCGCAAATAGGCGATGATGAAACGCGCGCCCGCCCTGTCCGTCCTGATCGTGCCCGCCCTTATCGTGGCCGCTAGCCTGTGGGCAGCCCCCGCCGCGGCGCAGCGCCACAACACCAACGCGCCGATCGATTTCGCCGCCGAGAATCTCGAGCTGCAGGATCGCGCCAATCGCGCGGTACTGTCGGGCGGGGTGTCCATTCGCCAGGCCGACCTGACGTTGACCGCGGCGCGGGTGACCGTCGCCTATACCGGCCAGGTGATCGGCGGAACGCCGCAGGTTTCGCGGCTCGACGCCTCGGGCGGGGTCACGGTGGTACGCCCGACGCAGCGCGCGCGCGCGCAATATGGCGTGTACGACCTCAACAAGCGCGTCATCACGATGCTGGGCGACGTATCGCTGATCCAGGGCAACAACACGCTGCGCGGCGGACGGCTGTCGATCAACCTCGACACCGGACGCGCGACGCTCGACGGGTCGACCGCGGGTGCGGGCGGCGCCGCGGCACCTGCCGAGAACGGAGTCGAACGGCGGCAGGGCCGGGTGACCGGGCGTTTCACGGTGCCGCAGCGGTAAACGGCGTGTCGAGCATCCTCCCCCGCAAGGGGGAGGTGGCAGCCGCAGGCTGACGGAGGGGGAGGAAGCAGTGAGCGCGGCGGCACCTCCCTCTCCGGCGCTGCGCGCCACCTCCCCCTGGCGGGGGAGGAATATCTGGATCGGGAAGGCCCGGCAGGTCGCGGGAGGACGTGAAGGATGCCCGCCTTGCCGCTCGCGATCTTTGCGATTCGCTGATCGTGCTGCATCAAGCCATGCACGAAGCTTGCCAACCGCTATGCCGATGCGCGAGAAAGGGTCGTCGCACCGAGCGCGCAGGGGATATCGATGGACGATTTGACCACCTTGGAAACGATCGAGCCGGTGGTCGAAGCCCCGGTCGATGCGGGGCTGTCGGTCGTCTCGATCGCCAAGGCCTATGACAAGAAGGTCGTGCTCTCCGACGTTTCGATGAGCGTCGGGCGCGGCGAGGTCGTCGGGCTGCTCGGGCCGAACGGCGCGGGCAAGACCACCAGCTTCTATTCGGTGATGGGGCTGGTGAAGCCCGATGCCGGGCGGATCATGCTCGATGGCGAGGACATCACCGCGCTGCCGATGTACCGCCGCGCGATCCTGGGGCTGGGCTATCTGCCGCAGGAGACCTCGATCTTTCGCGGGCTGACCGTCGAGAAGAATATCCTGGCGGTGCTCGAACTGGCGGTGCCGGACAAGGCCGAGCGGATGGCGCGGCTCGATACGCTGCTCGACGAATTCGGGCTGACCCGGTTGCGCGATTCGCCGGCGATGGCGCTGTCAGGCGGCGAACGGCGGCGCGCCGAGATCGCGCGCGCGCTGGCGGCGAACCCGTCGATCATGCTGCTCGACGAGCCTTTTGCCGGGATCGATCCGATCTCGATCGCCGATATCCGCGATCTGGTGCGCGACCTGAAGCAGCGCGACATCGGCGTGCTGATCACCGACCATAATGTCCGCGAGACGCTCGAGATCGTCGATCGCGCGTATATCATCTACGACGGGCGGGTGTTGTTCGCCGGGTCGCCCGAGGAGCTGGTGGCCGACGCCAATGTGCGGCGGCTGTATCTGGGCGAGGGTTTCTCGCTTTAGCCATGGCCGCGCGGTTCGCCCCGACCCTGCGTCACCCCAGCGAAGGCTGGGGTCTCGTGCCGCAAGCGGGGGCTTCTCTTCGGGGAGACCCCAGCTTTCGCTGGGGTGACGGGCCGGGTGAGGGGGGCTTCATCGCATGAGCCTCGCGCCGCGCCTCGACATTCGCCAGTCGCAATCGCTGGTGATGACGCCGCAGCTCCAGCAGGCGATCAAGCTGCTGGCGCTGTCGAACCTCGAGGTCGAGGGCTTCATCGCCGAGGAGATCGAGCGCAATCCGCTGCTCGAAAGCGCGGGTGGTGAGGATGGCGACGGCGGCGAGCCGATCGTCGCGGTGCCCGTCGGCGGCGATCCCGTACCCGCCGACGAGCTGCCCGCCGGCGGCAGCGACGCCGACCCGGTGTTCGACGGCGAACTCGCGCTCGCCAACGTGACCGACGACAGCGCCGCCGATTCGATCGGCAGCCTCGATGGCGGGCTCGGGCTCAACGGCGCGAGCGGCGGCGGCGGGGTGGGCGAGGACGGGCTCGACTTCGACAGTTTCGCCGGCGGCGAGCTGAGCCTGGCCGATCACCTGATGGCGCAGGCTGGCACCGCGGTGGCGGGCGCCGACCTGTTCATCGCCGCGCATCTGATCGACCAGATCGACGAATGCGGTTATCTCACGGTGTCGCTGCTCGACGTCGCCAACCGGCTCGGCGTCGCATTGGCGCGGGTCGAGGCGGTGCTGGGGGTGATCCAGACCTTCGATCCCACCGGGGTGGGCGCGCGCAACCTGTCCGAATGCCTCGCGCTGCAGGCCAAGGAGGCCGATCGCTACGATCCGTGCATGGCGCGGCTGATCGACAATCTCGACCTGGTCGCGCGCGGGCAGTTGGCGCAGCTCAAGCGGATGTGCGGCGTCGACGACGAGGACATGGCCGACATGATCCGCGAATTGCGCAGCTACGACCCCAAGCCCGGCTGTCGCTATGGCGGCGAACCGTCGCAGGCGGTGGTGCCCGACCTGTTCGTCGCGCGGCGCGGCACCGGCTGGGCGGTCGAGATCAACGCTGCGACGCTGCCGCGCGTGCTGGTCAACCGCGCTTATTATGTCGAACTGTCGGGGGGCAGCCACGACAAGGCGTCGAAGACCTGGCTCGCCGATTGCCTCACCAGCGCCAATTGGCTGGTCAAGGCGCTCGACCAGCGCCAGCGCACGATCATCAAGGTGGCGAGCGAGATCGTGAAGCAGCAGGAGGCGTTCTTCCTCCATGGCGTGGCGCATTTGCGCCCGCTGACGCTAGCGCGCGTCGCCGAGGCGATCGAGATGCACGAATCGACGGTCAGCCGGGTGACGAGCAACAAATATCTCAGCTGCGCGCGCGGCCTGTTCGAGCTCAAATTCTTCTTCACCTCGGCGATCCAGTCGGCCGATGGCGGCGAGGCGGTGTCGGCGCAGGCGGTCAAGGCGGCGATCCGCGCGCTGATCGCGGGCGAGGGGGCAAAGATCCTGTCGGACGACACGCTGGTCGAGCTGCTCAACGCGCGCGGCTTCGACATCGCGCGGCGAACGGTGGCGAAATATCGCGAGGCGCTGGGGATCGGGAGTTCAGTGCAGCGCCGGCGGGCGAAGGCGTTGGAGGGGTAGTACGTCGCGCCTTCACAGGCCCTCACCCTATCGGCGCTTCGCGCCTCTTCCCTCTCCCGCCTGCGGGAGAGGGAGGGAGCGGCGTAGCCGCGGAAGGGTGAGGGCCTTTTTCTTCCCTCCTCCCTGAAAGGGAGGGGTCGGGGGTGGGTGGGGGCCTCGTAGATACGGCTACTCGCGCGGCCGGGGTTGCCGTATCGCGAGCAATCGACCCACCCCCAGCCCCTCCCTTTCAGGGATGGGCGTTTTTGCGCCATCCGCCCTTCGCCTTCTTGGCTTCCACGTGTAACGCTCTGACCAGCCATGGATCTGTATCTTCCCATCGCCAACCTGTCGGTCAACGCGCTCGTCATCATCGCGCTCGGGCTCGGGGTCGGGCTGCTGTCGGGGATGTTCGGCGTCGGCGGGGGGTTTCTCACCACGCCGCTGCTCATCTTCTACGGCATTCCGCCGACCGTCGCGGCGGCTTCGGCGGCGTCGCAGGTTACCGGCGCCAGCGTGTCGGGGATGCTCGCGCATAGCCGGCGCAAGGGGGTCGATTACCATATCGGCGGGGTGATGGTCGCGGGCGGGGTGCTGGGGTCGTTGATCGGCGCCTGGCTGTTCGAAGTGCTGCGCGCGACTGGGCTGATCGATACCGTGATCGCGATCCTGTACGTGCTGATGCTCGGGTCGATCGGCGGGCTGATGCTCAAGGAATCGGTCGACAGCATCCGCGTGACCAAGGGGCATCGCCCCGCACCCGCGCGGCGGCGGCGGCATCATCCGCTCATCGCCGCGCTGCCGATGCGCTGGCGCTTCTATCGATCGGGGCTGTACATTTCGCCGCTCGCGCCGCTGATCCTGGGCGTGTTGACGGGCATCCTGACGATGCTGCTCGGCGTCGGTGGCGGGTTCATCCTCATTCCGGCGATGCTGTATCTGCTCGGCATGTCGACCCAGGTCGTCGTCGGCACCTCGCTGTTCCAGATCGTGTTTACCACCGCCGCGGCGACGATGGTGCATGCCACCACCACCAAGGCGGTCGATATCGTGCTCGCGGTGCTGCTGCTGTTGGGATCGGTCGCGGGCGCGCAGATCGGGTCGCGGCTGGCGCAGAAGATGCGGCCCGAATATCTTCGCCTGGCGCTTGCGCTGCTGGTGCTGATCGTCGCAATCCGGATGGGGCTGGGCCTCGCCTGGCGTCCGGGCGAGCTCTACTCGGTCGAGGCGGCATGATCGCGCGGATCCTGGGGCTGGTGCTGGCGGCGCTGCTGCTCGGCGGCGCCAAGCCGGTGCTGGTGCCCGACGTCTCGCAGCGCGATATCGAGATCGTCTATTCGTTCACCGGCGCCGAATTGCTGCTGTTCGGCGCGATCCTCTATCCCGATCGCAGCCTGCCCGATCCCGATGCCGACCCCGCCGAGATAGTCGTGGTGGTACGCGGGCCGGTGCAATCGGTGATGATGCGCCAGAAGGAGAAGATCGCGGGCATCTGGGTGAACGCCGAATCGATGCGCTATCGATCGGTGCCGTCCTTCTACGCGATCGCCTCGTCGAAGCCGATCGAGCGGATCGTCGACGAGCGCACCCGCGCGATCTACGAACTCGGGCTCGACAGTCTGCAATTGTCGCCGATCACCAGCGCGCCTGCCGACCTGCAGACGCGTTTCGTCCAGGGGCTGATCGACCTGCGCCGCCGCACCGGGTTGTTCGCCGAAGCCCCCGAAGCGGTCGAGATCACCGACGGCGTCCTCTATCGCGCGCGGATCGCGATCCCCGCGCGGGTGCCGGTGGGGCGCTTCACCGCCGAAACCTTCCTGATCCGCGACGGCCGCGTGCTCGCCGCGGCGGTGCGCGAGATCGACATCCGCAAATCGGGGTTCGAGCGATTCGTCGCGCGCGCCGCCGAGAATCAGTCGGTGCTGTACGGCCTGATCGCGGTCGCTTTGTCGGTGTTGTTCGGCTGGGGCGCGGGCGCATTGTGGCGGCGATTCTGATCGTTCACCGCCGATCTTTTGCCCGAGGTACGAACGCAATCTTTACTAACGCCCGCCTATGATCCTCGCTCGTTGTTAGTTGGGCGAGTGTTTCGATGGATATGCCGGCAGGGCGCGATCTGGCGCGGGCGATGAGCGACGATGCCGCCCCGGTCCCGCCGGGGCGCGTATTGGCCGCGCCGATCGGCCTGGTCACCGATATCGGCGGCGCGGGCAGCCAGATCGTGATGGACCGCACGACGATCGAGGCGCTGCGCGGCGATGCCGATCCGGCGATCGCGGGCGCGGGGCAGGTGGGGGCGCAGGTGAAGATGCGCGTCGGCATGACCTGGCTGGTCGCCAACATCCGATCGCTCAAGCTGGCGAGCGGCGGCCATGGCGACATCGCCGCGCAGATCGACTTCCTGGGCGAGGGTGACGAGGAGCGGCTGACGGGCAAGCTCTACAAATTCCGCCGCGGCGTCACCCGCTATCCGACGCCGGGCTGCGAAGTGTTTCCGGTTTCGACCTCGGACCTCAAGCAAATCTATTCGACCGACGACCGCCCCAATGTCGAGGTCGGCACCGTGTACCCCTCGCGCGACATCCGTGCCGCGCTGTATATCGACGCGATGCTCGGCAAGCATTTCGCGCTGCTCGGGTCGACCGGCACCGGCAAGTCGACCGCCGCCGCGCTGATCCTTCACCGCATCTGCGAAGCTTCGCCGCAGGGGCATATCGTGATGGTCGATCCGCACGGCGAATATGCCGCGGCGTTCAAGCATAACGGCGCGATCTTTGACGTCGGCAACCTCGCGATGCCTTATTGGCTGATGAATTTCGAGGAACATTGCGAGGTGTTCCTGACCAGCGATGGCAACGACCGGCAGGTCGATGCCGACATCCTCGCCAAATGCCTGCTCGCGGCGCGCGGCAAGAACCGCCTGGCCGCCGACGTCAAGCTGACGGTCGATTCGCCGATCCCGTATCTGCTGAGCGACCTCACCAATCTGGTGCAGCTCGAAATGGGCAAGATGGACCGCGCGGGCGACAGCGCGCCCTATCTGCGGCTCAAGACCAAGATCGACGAGATCAAGGCCGATCCGCGCTATTCGTTCATGTTTTCGGGCATGTTGGTCGCCGATACGATGGCGAGCTTCCTCGCGCGGATGTTCCGCCTGCCCGCGCAAGGCAAGCCGATCTCGATCATCGACGTCTCGGGCGTACCGTCCGAAATCACCTCGGTCGTCGTGTCGGTATTGAGCCGGATGGTGTTCGATTTCGCGATCTGGTCACGCGGCGAAACGGTTCGTCCCATATTGCTGGTGTGCGAGGAAGCGCATCGCTATGTGCCCAACGAGCGTAACGCCGACGGGTCTTCGGTCGGCAGGATCCTTAGCCGGATCGCCAAGGAAGGGCGTAAATACGGCGTGTCGTTGGGGCTTATCACACAGCGGCCGTCGGACCTCGCCGAAGGCGTCCTGTCGCAGTGCGGCACCATCATAGCGATGCGGCTGAACAATGATCGCGACCAAGCGTATGTAAGGGCAGCGATGCCCGAGGGTGCGCGCGGGTTCCTCGATTCGATCCCCGCGCTGCGCAACCGCGAGAGCATCATCTGCGGCGAAGGCGTTTCGACCCCGATCCGCGTTTTGTTCGACGATTTGGAAGAAAATCGTCGTCCGGCCTCGGCTGACCCTTCTTTCGCCCTATTGTGGCGCGAGAGCGGCGGCGAGGAGGGTGTGATCGATCGCACCATCCGCCGCTGGCGCAGCCAACGGCACTAAAGAGTTTCACGAATCCCGTCCCCTTTCTGGGTGCGGGCGGGAGAGGGGCCTACGGACAGCAATCAGTTCGCCTCTCTCCCCACCACTTCAGGCAGCGGCGGTGCGCGGCAACAGGCCGCCCGTCGCTGCCCCGGCCCACACTCTACTCGGGCCGCAATTCCTCGCTACTGGCCTTTCGGGCAGCGCCCACCGGCACCGCCATCAGGCTGGCTACCTTCGATCGGAACGCCGACAGGTCGCTGCCGGTCAGCCGCTGGACGGTCGAGAAGGATACCGACTGCGGATTGATCGGGGTGCCGCTGCGCCACAATTCGTAATGGAGATGCGGCCCGGTCGACAAGCCCGTCGATCCGACATAGCCGATCACCTCGCCGCGCGCGACGCGGGTCCCCGAACGCACCGCGATCCGGCTCATATGGCCATAGCCGGTGGCCAGCCCCGCGCCGTGGCTGAGCTTCACGAAATTGCCATAGCCGCCGTTGCGCCCGGCGAAGCTGACCACGCCGTCGCTCGCCGCGCGGATCGCGCTGCCATAAGGGGCGGCGAAGTCCATGCCCTTGTGCAGCCGGCGGAAGCCGAGCACCGGATGGCGGCGCCAGCCAAAGCCCGACGAGATGCGCGCCGAAACCGGCATCTGCATCGTGCCCTTGCGCTCGCCGGTGCCGCTGGGGTCGTACCACACGGTCTTGCCGTCCTGCTCCCAGCGCACCAGCCGCACGTCGCGCGCGCCCTGGTCGATCCCGGCATAGACCAGGTTGCCCAATTGCACTTCGCCGGTGGCGGCGCGCGCGCGCTCGACGATCAGGTCGAATTCGTCGTCGGCGGCGATCCGCGTCATCGACAGCTTGGCCGAGATCGACTTGATGAACGCCTCGACCGCGCGTGCCGGCGCCCCCGCGGCGCGCGCCGAGCGATAGAGGCTCGAACCCACCCGCCCGCGAATCCGCAGCGGGGTGTTGTCGATCGCGATCGGAATCCGCCGCAGCGCGAGCCCGTCGCCGGTGCGCAGCAGTTCGAGCGCGAGATCGAACCGCGCGCGAAACGCCAGCTTTTCGAGCGGGCGCGGCACCGTCTTCGACGCGCGGCGGCCGAGCGTCACGTCGAGCCGGGTGCCGGGGCGGATCGCCTCGAGCGCGACGGTGCTGGCGACCAGATCGGCGGCGCGTTCGGCCTCGGCGGCACCGACCCCGGTGCGCGCGAGTGCCCGGCGAAGCGCATCGCCGGTGCCCAGCGTCGCGCTCAATTCGATGATCGGCCGCTCGGGGGTGTCGGCGAGGACCGCGACCGCGTTGGTCGCGCCCATCCGGCGGCCGGTGGTTGCGCCGAACGCCAGCGGCGCGATCGATTGCGACGCGAGTTCGTCGCGATCGGTGGTGGTGATGCCGTCGGGGATCTGCGCGACCAGCCGCCGCTCAAACCCCGGCGAAAGCAGGATGGCGAAGCTGCACAGGGCCGCGCAGGTGGCGGCACCGCGAACCCATTGCCGCGAGCCGATTTGCGATCCGAGATCGGGAACGAAGTTGATTTCGTCGAGTCGTGCAAGGAGCCGCGTGCGCAGGCCTGTCGCCCGATCGCGCGGGAGCGTCGCGTGTGCGCGGCCGAATGCCAGCGCGCTGGCACCGCCACCGCCGGTCAATCCAAGGTCGTTGCGCAAGAACAAGAGTGTGGCCGCCCCAGACAGATGCGACCGCCCCGCTCCGGCCGCTGAGAAGGCGACTGTGGAACAAGAGGTTTAAAGTCAAATTAACCCGGCGCGGCAGGGGAACGAACTGCGACAAGGCGTTTTGCACGGGCGGCAGGCGCCCCGAATCCCGCCCCAACGTGATCCTCCCCCGCCAGGGGGAGGTGTCAGCCAAAGGCTGACGGAGGGGAGGGAAGCGACACGCGTCGGTATTCCCCACCAAGGTCCCCCATCCGCCCCCTCCGCCGGGCGCGAGCGCCCGCCACCTCCCCCTGGCGGGGGAGGATTGGGGTGGGCGGCAGCTCGTGCATTTGGCGCCGGGCCGAAGCGAAGCGCGCCCCAACGTGATCCTCCCCCGCCAGGGGGAGGTGTCAGCCAAAGGCTGACGGAGGGGGAGGGAAGCGACACGCGTCGGCATTCCCCACCAAGGCCCCCCCTCCGCCCCCTCCGCCGGGCGCGAGCGCCCGCCACCTCCCCCTGGCGGGAGAGGATTGGGGTGGGCGGCAGCTCGTGCATTTGGCGCCGGGCCGAAGCGAAGCGCGCACCAACGTGATCCTCCCCCGCCAGGGGGAGGTGTCAGCCAACGGCTGACGGAGGGGGAGGGAAGCGATGCCCGTCGGTATTCCCCACCAAGGTCCCCCCATCCGCCCCCTCCGCCGGGCGCGAGCGCCCGCCACCTCCCCCTGGCGGGGGAGGATTTTGGGGCGGGCAGGAGTCGGCACGAATGTACGCTTGCGCATGGCCTTCGCACCCCCGATGTTGTTCGGGCGATGAGCCAGTCCGAGCGTAGCCCCGTTACCGCCGTGCTTGGCCCGACCAACACCGGCAAGACCCATCTCGCGGTCGAGCGCATGGTCGCGCATTCCAGCGGTATCATGGGGTTTCCGCTGCGGCTGCTGGCGCGCGAGGTTTATGATCGGATCGTCGCGCTGAAAGGGCCGAGCGAGGTCGCGTTGCTGACCGGCGAGGAAAAGATCCTGCCGCCCAAGGCGCGCTGGTTCCTCTGCACCGCCGAATCGATGCCAACCGACCGCGACGTGGCCTTTGTCGCGCTCGACGAAGCGCAGTTGAGCGCCGATCCCGAGCGCGGCCATGTCTTCACCGATCGCCTGCTGCGCGCGCGCGGGCGCGAGGAGACGATGATCCTGGGATCGGCATCGCTCAAGCCGATGCTCAAGGCGCTGGTGCCCGAGGCCGAGATCATCGGCCGCCCGCGCTTTTCGACGTTGAGCTATGCCGGCGCGCGCAAATTGTCGCGCTTGCCCAAGCGAAGCGCCATCGTCGCCTTCTCGGTCGAGGAAGTCTATGCCGTTGCCGAGGCGATCCGGCGGCTGCGCGGCGGCACCGCGGTGGTGATGGGCGCGCTTTCCCCCCGCACCCGCAACGCGCAGGTGGCGATGTTCCAGGCGGGCGAGGTCGATTATCTGGTCGCGACCGACGCGATCGGCATGGGGCTCAACATGGACGTCGCGCACGTCGCCTTCGCCTCGCTCCACAAGTTCGACGGGCGGCGCACCCGCCGGCTCACGGTCGCCGAAATGGCGCAGATCGCGGGGCGCGCGGGGCGGCACCAGCGCGACGGCACCTTCGGCGCGCTGCACGAGGAAGGGCCGAGCGCCTTCGGTCCCGAGGAAGTGATGGCGATCGAGGAGCATCAGGTGCCGCCGCTGCGCCAGCTTTACTGGCGCGAAGGCGAACCTGACTTCGCTTCGCTCGACGGCCTGATCGCCAGCCTGGAGATGCGCCCGGCGCACCCGATGCTGCGCGCCGCGCCGCAGGCGATCGACCTGGCGGTGCTCAAGCGGCTGGCCGACGAAGATTGGGTCCGCGCCCGCACGCGATCGCCCGCGATGGTGCAGCGTTTATGGGCGGCGTGCGGCCTGCCCGATTTCCGCAAGCTGGGGCTCGACCCGCATTCGCGCTTCGTCGGTCGCGTGTTCGGGCATTTGTCCGAGGGCAATGGCCATTTGCCGCACCAATGGTTCGCCGACGAGATTGCGCGGCTCGACCGGACCGAGGGCGATGTCGAAACGCTCGCGGGGCGGATCGCGGGTGCGCGAAGCTGGGCCTATATCGCGCATCGCAAGGACTGGCTGCTCGATCCGACGCATTGGGCCGAGCGCACCCGCGCGATCGAGGAGCGGCTGTCCGACGCGCTCCACGCCAGCCTGCAACAGCGTTTCGTCGACAAGCGGACGACGGTGCTGCTGCGCAAGATCGGCGCCGATGCCAGCGCCTTGCCGGTGACGATCGGCGGCGATGGCGAAGTGCTGGTCGACGAACAATTGCTCGGGCGGCTCGACGGGTTTCGCTTCACCGTCGCCCCTGATGCGCGCGCGGGCGACAAGCGGATGTTGCTGGCGGCGGCGGAGAAACGGCTCGCGGGCGAATGGAAGCGGCGCGGTGACGCGCTGGTCGCCGCCGACGATCGCGCGCTGGCGCTGGTGGGCGATGCGGGCGAGCAACCCGCGATCGCCTGGGACGGGCATGTCGTTGCGCGCCTCTTGGGCGGTGCTGCCACCGCACGCCCGGTGGTCCGGCTCGATCGGACGCTCGATTGCCTCGAACGCGCGGGGCGTGATGCGGTGGCGGCGCGGATCGAGCGCTGGGTTACCGAGCAGTTGCGCCGCCACGTCCCCGCCCTGGTATGGCTCGACAAGATCACCCGCGATCCTGCCGCCCCCGCGGCGCTGCGTGCGGTCGCGACCGCGCTGGGCGAGGCGGGCGGGATCGCGCCGCGCGCCGATATCGCCGAGGCGGTGGCGGCGCTCGACGGGCAGGCGCGGCAATGGCTGCGCAAGGCGGGGCTGGTGATCGGCACGCTCGATGTGTTCGACCCGCGCCTGCTCAAGCCGGTGCCCGCGCGCTGGCGGCTGGCGCTGCTCGCTGCGCGGCGCGGCGAGGCGATCGGCGCGGCGGTGCCGGTCGGCGCGACGGTGCTGCCGTCGGGCGATGCGTCGCTGCAAAGCGGCTTCCGCCCGATCGGCGGCCAGGCGGTGCGAGTCGATCTGGTCGAACGGATCGCGCGCGCTGCGCATGACGCGCGCGCGGGTCGGGCGCCGTTCATCCCCGATCCCGCGCTTGCTACCTCGATCGGGCTGTCGTCCGAAAGCTTCGCCAGGCTGATGGTGTTGCTGGGCTTCCGCGGCGAGGCGCAGCCCGAGGGGCCGCCGCATTGGAAATGGCGCGGCAGCCGCACGCCGCGCCCCGCGCCGGTGGCGGCGAGCCCGGGCAATGCCTTTGCCGCGCTGCGCGAACTGGTCGCCGGGAATGGCTAGCATGGGGGCTGGCGCGGCGGCGGGGGCCGAGATGCGGCTCGACCTGTTCCTTTGGTATGCGCGCTTCGCCAAGTCGCGATCGATCGCGCAGCGAATCGCCGAGGCGGGTACCCTGCGGCTCGACGGCCGGCGGATCGAGCGCAGCTCGGCCTGCGTCCGCGTCGGGTCGGTGCTGGCGTTTCCGCTGCACGGCAACGTCCGGGTGGTCCGGATCGAGGCGCTGCCGGCACGCCGCGGACCGCCCGCCGAGGCCGCCCTGCATTACACCGCACTGGACCTTGCCAGCCCCAAGGGCGTTGACGTTCAGCATGGTGCGGCATAGCAGCATCCCCGACCCGCCTTCTGGAGCAACACTGCCAATGACCTACGTCGTCACCGACGCCTGCATCCGCTGCAAGTATATGGATTGCGTCGAGGTCTGCCCCGTCGATTGCTTCTATGAGGGCGAGAATATGCTGGTGATCAACCCCAGCGAATGCATCGATTGCGGCGTTTGCGAGCCCGAATGCCCAGCCGAAGCGATCCTGCCCGATACCGAGAGCGGGCTCGAGCAATGGCTCGAGCTCAACAACACCTTCTCGGCGCAATGGCCCAACGTCACGCGCAACGCCGGCCAGACCCCCGACGATGCCGACGCGTTCAAGGGCGTCGCGAACAAGTTCGAAGAGCATTTCTCGCCCGAACCCGGCGCCGGCGACTGACGTTCTTCCCCTCCCGCGAGCGGGAGGGGGAACGATCTAACTTCCGTTCGTTTCGAGCGAAGTCGAGAAACCACGACCCGGATGTTACGCGGCGGTTTCTCGACTACGCTCGAAACGAACGGGATGGAGTATCCGCTCGAAATTCACGGGACGGGCTAGACCGGCCAGCTATTTCTTCATTGCTTCGAGCAGCCGCTTGACCTCCTGGCTGCGCCCGCGCGGCAGGATCAGCACATCGTCGCCGCTCGCGACCACGATCAGGTCGGACACGCCTACCAGCGCGACTCGCTTGCCGTCGGCGCGGACGAAGCAATTGGCGGTGTCGATCGCCACCACGTCGCCGCGGCAGACGTTACCGCCGGCATCGCCTTCGCTGATCGCGTGCAGCGCGTCCCAGCTGCCGACGTCGCTCCAGCCCATCGCCACCGGCACCACCGCGACGCGATCGGCCTTTTCCATCACCGCATAATCGATCGAATCAGAGGGGGAGGCGGCGAAGGCTTCGGCATCGGGCCAGATCCGGTTGCCCTCGCGCCGCGCCTTTTCCATCGATTGCTCGGCTGCGGCGAGCATCTCGGGGGCGTGCGCCGCAAGCGCTTCCAGATACATGTCGGCGCGGAACAGGAAGATGCCGCCGTTCCAGGCATGGTCGCCGCTCGCGACCATCGCCTCGGCCTGCTCGCGCGGCGGCTTCTCGACGAAGCGCTCGACGCGGTGGACCCCGTCGGCGATCGCCTCGCCGACCTGGATATAGCCATAGCCCGTCTCGGGCGCGTCGGGGGCGATCCCGAAAGTCACGAGCCAACCCTCGGCCACCATCGGAATCGCGCGGTGGATCGCGGCGTGGAAGGCGGGCAGGTCGGCGATGACATGGTCCGACGGCATCACCAACAGCGGCTGCGCGCCGCCGCCCGCGGCGATCGCCGCCAGCGCGATCGCGGGCGCGGTGTCGCGGCCAGCGGGCTCGAGAATCAGCGACGCCGCGACGGCGTCGACCGCGGCGAGCTGCGCGTCGATCAGGTCGGCATGATAGGCGTTGGCGACGACGATCGGCGGCGCGAAGCGCTCGGCGATGCCCGCGCGCTGCGCGGTGAGCTGGAGCATCGTCTGGTCGGCGGTCAGCGCGAGCAGCTGCTTAGGCATTTCGGGCCGCGACATCGGCCATAGCCGGGTGCCCGATCCGCCGGAAAGGATGACGGGGATGATCGGGTTCGACGATGTCATGCAACAGTCTTTCTTTAGGGTGCCGCCGCTATAGGCGGACCAAAGGCGCAGGGAAAGCGGCCAAGGCTGGTACCAAACGCGCGGCGTTCAGCTTTTCTTCGTCAATTGTTGGCATCTCCGACATGTGTCGGCCAACCTTACATATCTGCCTGCGGAGCGAGCGCGATGATCCGCCTGTTCAAGCATTATGTGCCGAACGCGGTGCTGCTGCTGGCGCTGCTCGATTTCCTGTGTCTGATCGCCGCCGCCGAGTTCGGCTGGCAATATCGGGTGCGCGAACTAGGGCTCGATCCCGAGGCGTTCACGACACGCATCCCGCAATTGCTGAGCTTCGCCGCGAGCCTCGGCACCGCGATGATCGCGGTCGGCGCATACAGCCCCGAGGCGCTGACATCGATGCGCGTGGCGGCCGCGCGGCTGATCGTCGCGGTGTCGCTGGGGACGATCTTCCTGGCGGTGCTGTTCTTCCTGGTACCCGCGCTCACCTTCTGGCGCTCGAACCTGCTTTACGCGATGATCGCGGCGATCGGCCTGTTGTTCGTGCTGCGGCTGCTGATCGGCAAGACGCTTGGCGGGCAAATATTCAAACGCCGTGTAGTGGTGCTCGGGGCGGGGCCGCGCGCGGCGCGGCTGAAGGCGCTGGCGCGCGCGCCCGGCGCGGGCTTCGTCGTCGTCGGCTATGTCTCGATGAGCGAAGCCAACCGCGTGATCCCCGAGGCGATCGCGCGCGATGCGATCTTCAACCTCGCCGATCATGTCGTGCTGCTCAACGCCTATGAAGTCGTGCTCGCGCTCGAGGAGCGCCGCAACGCGCTGCCGCTCAAGGATCTGGTGCGGATCAAGACCACCGGCGTCCATGTCAACGAAATCTCGACCTTCCTCGAACGCGAAACCGGCCGCGTCGACCTCGACAGCCTCAACCCGTCGTGGCTGATCTTTTCAGACGGCTTTTCGTCGGGGCGGATGTTTTCGAGCGTGTTCAAGCGGCTGTTCGACCTCACCGCCAGCCTCATCCTGCTCGCGCTGACGCTGCCGGTGATCCTGTTCATGGCGCTGGTAGTGAAGCTCACCAGCAAGGGGCCGGCCTTCTACCGCCAGCGCCGCGTCGGGCTGTACAGCCAGGGCTTCGACATCGTGAAGCTGCGATCGATGCGAGTCGATGCCGAGGTGCCGGGGCAGGCGGTATGGGCCGAGAAGGACGATCCGCGGATCACCGCGGTCGGCCGCTTCATCCGCAAGACGCGGATCGACGAGCTGCCGCAATGCTGGAGCGTGCTAAAGGGCGAGATGAGCTTCGTCGGCCCGCGGCCCGAGCGCCCGCAATTCGTCGACGATCTCGAACAGCAGCTGCCTTATTATGCCGAGCGCCACATGGTGAAGCCCGGCATCACCGGCTGGGCGCAGATCAACTATCCCTATGGTGCCTCGATCGAGGATTCGCGGCAGAAGCTCGAATACGACCTGTATTACGCCAAGAATTACTCGCCCTTTCTCGACATCCTGATCCTACTGCAGACGATCCGCGTGGTGCTGTGGCCCGAGGGCGCGCGGTGACCCGGCGATGATCGCATTTCTGGTTCTTTGGAGCCACGCGCTGGCAGCGCTGGCGTTCGCAGCGCTCGCATTGTCCACCACCCGGCAGCCGGCGGGGGCGGGGCGCATCTTGCTCGCGGCCGCCTTTGCGGCGACTGGCTTGTGGGCGTTGGCGGTAGCGGGCATCGGCGGCGACGCTGCGGTTACCCAGCTGATCAATATTGCTCGCAACCTCGCCTGGTTGGTCGTCGTCCACTGGCTATACCGGCGCGGGCACGCTGCAGCCGCGCCGGCAGCGACCGTGTTTCACCTGACCGTGGCGGCGGTGCTGGCGATCGGTGGACTGTTGACCGCGATGGCGGCCCAAGGCGACAGCGCGGCGTTGGCCGCCGCGATGCTCGAAGCCGGCTATATCCTGCGGCTGCTGGGGTCGATCGGCGCGCTGGTGATGACGCGCAATGCATATGCCGCGTTTGCCAGCGGTGCACCGCGGGCATTGGCGCGGGTGGCGGCTGCGATGTGGTTGGTCGAGGTGAATCTGCTGACATTCGCCTGGGCGACCGATAGCTGGCCGCCCGAGTTGGTGGCGGCGCGCGGCATCGTGCTGGTGGGGCTCGCCGCGGTGCTCGCGGTGGCGCTCCAGCGCGGCGGCGGACGTCCGGTGCAATTGTCGCGCGCGGCGGCGATGCAATCGCTCTCGCTGCTGGCGATCCTCGGCTATTTCGCGCTGCTCGCCGCGGTGACCGGCGGGCTTCAGATGATCGGCGGCGGGCATGCGCGGCTGTGGCAGACCGCCTTCGTCTGCGGATCGACCGCAGCGGCGCTGGCGGTCCTGTCGACCGGATGGCTCCGCGCCTGGACTCGCGTGAAGCTCGCCAAGCATCTGTTCCGTCACCGTTATGACTATCGCGCCGAATGGCTGCGCTTCACCGATACGCTGGGCAAACCCGAGGACATCGCGCCGCTCGACGAGCGGATGGTCAAGGCGATCGCCGACCTAACCGATTCGCCCGCGGGGCTGTTGCTCGTCCCCGACGCCGGCGGGCTCGGCATCGGGGCCACTTGGAACTGGGATGTCGGCGCGCTGCCCGCCACCGCCACCGCTCCCGAACTGGTCCGCCATCTCGAAGCCACCGGGCGGATCATCGAACTCGACGAGGTCCGCGCCGGGCGCAGCCCCGCCGAGGATAGCGACGCGATGCCGCAATGGCTGATCGACCAGCCCGACGCCTGGGTGGTGGTGCCGCTGCCGCATCTGACGACGCTGGCCGGAGTGATCGTGCTCGCGCGCCCGCCGATCGATCGTGCGCTCGATTGGGAGGATTTCGACCTGCTCAAGGTGGTCGGCCGGCAAGTCGCGAGCTACCTCGCCGAAGCGCGCGCGCAGGCGCGGCTGACCGAGGCCGAGCGGTTCGAGGAATTCAACCGCCGCTTCGCCTTCATCCTGCACGACATTAAGAACCTCGTCAGCCAGCTCAGCCTGGTCGCGCGCAATGCCGAGCGGCATGCCGACAATCCGGCGTTCCGCGCCGACATGGTCGCGACGCTCAACGAATCGGCGACTAGGATGAACGATCTTCTAGCCCGCCTGTCGCAATCGCAGCCGCAACGTGCCGACCCGCCACGCTCGGTGCCGGTGCTCGCCCTGGCGCAGCGTGTCGCCAGCGCGCGGCGGCTGGTCCGCCCGGTGGTGGTGACCGGCCCGCGCGACGTGCTCGCGCTCGCCGATCCGATCCGGCTCGAACAGATACTGAATCATCTCGTCCAGAACGCGATCGAGGCAAGCCTACCAAGTGAGCCGGTAGGGATCGCCATATCGGATCACCCCGATCGCGTGGTGATCGAGGTGATCGACCGCGGTTGCGGCATGTCACCGGCGTTCGTGCGCGACCGGTTGTTCAAGCCGTTCGTGTCGACCAAGGCGAGCGGCTTCGGGATCGGCGCGTTCGAGGCACGCCAGCATGCGGTGGCGATGGGCGGCACGCTCGATGTCACCAGCCGCGAGGGCGAGGGGAGCTGCTTCCGCCTGACGCTGCCGATCGCGACCGCCGGCACGCTGGAGCGCGCGGCGTGAGCGAGTCGATGCGCAAATTGCTGATTGTCGAGGACGATGCCGGGCTCCAGCGCCAGCTGCGTTGGGCCTATGAAGGCTATGAGGTGTTGGTCGCGGGCGACCGCGCCGCGGCGATGACGTTGCTTCGCGCCGAGGAACCCGCGGTCGTCACGCTCGACCTGGGGCTGCCCCCCGATCCCGACGGCACCACCGAGGGCTTTGCCGCGCTCGCCGAGATGCTCGCGCTCAAGCCCGATCTGAAGGTGATCGTCGCATCGGGCCATGGCGCGCACGAAAGCGCGCTGCGGGCGATCGCCGAGGGGGCCTATGATTTCTACGCCAAGCCGATCGACATCGACGCGCTGGGGCTGATCGTCGCGCGCGCGTTCCACGTCCATGCGCTCGAGGCCGAGAACCGGCGGCTCGCGGCGCGCGTCGATGGCGGCGCGGCGCTGGGCGGGCTGGTGACCGCGGCGCCCGAGATGCTCAAGGTCACGCGGACGATCGAGCGCGTCGCCGTTGCCGACGTCTCGGTGATGCTGCTCGGCGCAAGCGGCACCGGCAAGGAGGTGCTCGCGCGCGGGCTGCACGATGCATCGCCGCGGCGAAAGGGCGCATTCGTCGCGATCAACTGCGCGGCGATCCCCGAAACGCTGCTCGAAAGCGAGCTGTTCGGCCACGAAAAGGGCGCGTTCACCGGCGCGATCAAGACCACCGAGGGCAAGATCGAGCAGGCATCGGGCGGCACCTTGTTCCTCGACGAGATCGGCGACGTGCCGCTGGCGCTGCAGGTGAAGCTGCTGCGCTTCCTGCAGGAGCGCGTGGTCGAGCGGATCGGCGGGCGCAAGCCGATCGCGGTCGACACGCGGATCGTCTGCGCGACGCATCAGGATATCGACGTGATGGTCGCCGAGGGGCGGTTCCGCGAGGACCTCTATTACCGGCTGGCCGAGATCGTCGTGCGGATCCCGTCGCTCGCCGAGCGTGCGGGCGATGCGGTGCTGCTGGCGCGGCATTTCCTGCGCCGCCATGCCGCAGCGATGAAGAGCGGGGTCAAGGGTTTCGCCCCCGATGCGGTGAGCGCGATCGAGGGCTGGGGCTGGCCGGGCAATGTCCGCGAGCTCGAGAACCGCGTGAAGCGCGCGGTGATCATGGCCGACGGCACGCGGGTGACCGCCGCCGACCTCGACCTCGGCGAGCGCGACGCCGCGCTGCCGGTCAACCTGCGCGCGGTGCGCGAGGCCGCCGATCGCGGCGCGATCGCGCAGGCCTTGGCGCGCGCCGAGGGTAACATCTCGGGCACCGCGCGGTTGCTAGGGATCAGCCGGCCGACATTGTACGACCTGATGAAGAATTATGGCCTCCAGCCGTAGCGCCCGCCGGACGCTGCGACGGCGGATGGCGATCGGGGTGCTGGTGGTTGCCGCGCTGCTGGCCGCCATCTTCGTTGCGCGCGTGGTGTGGCCCGAGCGCAGCGACCGCGCCGGATCGGATGCGGCGATCGCGCGCGCGCTGGCCGAGCTCAAGACCGGCAATCCCAGCGCTGGGGTAGCGGCGGCGCATGAAGCGGTGCTCGCCGATCCCGCGCACGGACTGGCGCACGCGGTGCTCGCGCGGACGTTGCTGGCGATCGACGACGGGGTCGGTGCGGCGGCGGCGCTCGATCGCGCGGCGAAGGCAGGGTTCGACATGCGCCGCGTCGCGCAATTGCGCGCGCATGCGAGCTATCTCCAGGGTGATGCCGAAGCGGCGCTGGCCGAGCTTGGTCGCAGCCATCCGCGCTACGCCGTTTATGCCGATCGCATTCGCGCGTCGGCGCTCGCCGATCAAGGCGACACCGATCGCGCGCGCGCGTTGCTCGAGGCGGCGACGGCTGCCCGGCCCGGCGACTGGGCAGGGTGGGTGGCGCTTGCTCGGTTCCGGCAGGATATCGGCGACGAAGGCGGGGCGATCGCCGCGAGCGAACGCGCGATTGCCGCTGATCGGCGGCAAGTCGACACGCTGCGGCTGCGCGGCGAGATGGTGCGCAGCCAGTTCGGACCGGTCGCGGCCTTGCCCTGGTTCGCGCAGGCGGTAGCGCGCGATCCGGCGCATTTCGGGGCATTGATCGCCTATGCCGCGACGCTCGGCGATATCGGGCGCACGCGCGAGATGCTGGCGATGGTGCGCCGCGCCGAGGCGGTTCGGCCCGGCGACCCGCAGGCGCTGTACCTGCAGGCGGTGCTGGCGGCGCGCGCAGGACGCTTTGCCCTCGCTGAGTCGGTCGTCCAGCGGCTGGGCGGCGCGGGTGAATCGATGCCCGGGGTGCTGCTGCTCAAGGGCGTGATCGACCTCCAGACCGGCCGCCTCGAACAGGCGATCGCGACGCTGCGGAGCTTGATCGACCGCCAGCCACGCAATTTCACCGCGCGCCGGTTGCTGGCGGCGGCGCTCGCGCGGTCCGACGCTTCGCGCGCCGCGATCGACGTGCTGCGCCCCGTCATCGAACGCAGCGATGCCGACAGCTATGCGCTGGTCACCGCCGCGCGCGCATTCGAGCGGATCGGCGAGCGCGGCCCCGCCGCCGGGCTGCTCGATCGCGCCGCGGTGCCTGCGCGGGGCGGATCGGGGGCGTTTGCCGGTGGGACCGATCTCGGCGCTGCGCTGGCGAGCGCTCGGCAGGCGCGGGGGGCGCCGGGGCCGACGATCGCCTATGTTCGCGCACTGGTGCGCAGCGGCGATCTGGCGCGCGCGCTTGCCGAGGCGCGCGCGCTGGCCGGACGCTATCCGGGGTTGCCCGCGGCGCATATCGCGATCGGCGACGTGGCGATGCTGGCGCGCCAGCCGGCGCTTGCCGCGCAGGCCTTTGCCCGCGCCGCCTCGCTGCGGTTCGACGAGCCCGCGATGCTCCGGCTGGTAGAGGCGCAGGATGCCGCCGGGCAGCGCGGCCCGGCGGCGAACACGCTCGCGCTGTTCGTGTCGCAGCATCCGGGCAATTTGGCGGCGCTTCGCCTGACCGCGGCGTGGCAGCTCGCGGGTGGCGAACCCGGCGCCGCGATCGACACGTTCGCGGCGATCCGAGCCGTGGCAGGAAATCGCGATGCGGCGGTGCTGCTGGGGTCGGCGACGGCGCATCTCGCGATCGGCGAGATAGACCGCGCGCTAGCATTCGCGCGCGACGCCTATGCGTTGCAGCCACAGAACCCGATGGTCGCCGATGCCTATGGCGAGGCGTTGCGCGCCAGCGGCGACCGCCAGGGGGCGGTACAGTTGCTTCGCAAGGCAGCGTCGATCGCGCCCGGCCATCGCGGGATTGCCGCGCATCTGGCGCAGGCGATTGCCGAGCTGCGCGCGTCGTGATCCGGCGTCTCGCTTGACCGCTTCGCGACTTGCCCCGAAACGAACCGGCATGGGAAATGCCGAAACGCTGGGGCGCATCGCCGACGCACTCGACCGGCTGGCGCCGCCGCGCGCCGCCACCGCCGATCCGCTCGCGCACGCCGCCTATGTCTGGCGCGGTGGGGCGCTCGCAGCGGCGCGGTCGTTCGCCCCGCTGCTGATCGACCGGTTGGTGGGGATCGATGCGCAAAAGGCGACGTTGCTCGCCAATCTTCGCCGATTGGCCGCGGGACACGCGGCGCAGGACGCTTTGCTATGGGGCGCGCGCGGCACTGGCAAGTCGGCGCTGGTGAAGGCGGCGGTCGGCGCGGTGCAGGCCGAAGGCGGCGGGCTGGCGCTCGTCGAAGCCGGGGCGGGCGAAGTGGCGAGCCTGCCCGCCTTGTTCGCCGCGATCGACGGCACGCCGCGCGCGTTCGTGATCTTCGTCGATGACCTGGGCTTCGACACCGCCGCCGATGCGCGGTCGCTGCGTTCGCTGCTCGAAGGCGGGGCCGAAGCGCGGCCCGACAATGCGCGGCTGGTGGTGACCTCGAACCGCCGCCATTTGATCCCGCGCAACCTCGCCGACCAGGAAGACGCGATCAACCAGCGCGACGTGATCGACGACCAACTGGCGCTCGCCGATCGCTTTGGGCTGAGCCTCGGCTTCCACGCGCTCGACCAGGACGGTTACCTCGCGATCGTGCGCGGCTATTGCGAAGCCGAAGGCCTGCCCTTCGACGCGCACGACGCGGTGCAATGGGCGACGCGGCGCGGCAGCCGGTCGGGGCGGGTGGCGTGGCAATATGTCACCGAGGTCGCCGGGCGCGCGGGGCGGGCGGTTTAGGCCAGGTCGATCCGCGACAAATCGCGCGCCGAATGGATGATGCGGACGATGACGACCGCATCCGGGTCGATCCGGTAAAGGATATTGTACTTGGCCACCGACAGCACCCGCATACCGATAGCGGCCTCGTCACGCGCGGGTGCGCTTCGCGGGTGGTCGCGCAGCCGGGCGATCGACGCCCCGATCCGGTCGAGCAGCCGCTGGGCGGCAACCGCGTCGAAAGTGGCGACATATTCGTATATCGCGTCGAGATCGCTTCGCGCGCGGCGCTGAAAGCGAAGCTTCATTCAGCGGCGCGCGCGGCCAGCCGTTCATTGCCCCGCCGGATGATGTCTTCGAAAAAGTCATCGGGCATGTCGATCGGCTCGCCGCTCGCCAGACCTTCCTCCCACGCAGCGCGAAGCCGGGCGTTCTCGTCTTCGCGGGTCTGCAAAAACAACCGTAGCGCGTGCTGCACTACCGCATCGACATCAGCATACTGCCCGGTCGCGACCGCGCGATCGATATTGACCGCCACTTCGTTGGCCAGCTCGATCGTGATCTTGCGAATCGCACCCATCATCAGCCTCCATCGCGGGCCAGCCTATCACCCAGCCGCGAGCGCTTCCACCTGCTCGGCCAGCGCCAGCCAGCGTGCCTCGGCGGCTTCCTTTTCCTCGCGCGCGCGGGCGATCGTTGCCATCAGCCGGTCGAAACCGTCATGGTCGCGTGCGTATAGCTCGGGATCGGCCAGCCGCTCCTCGTCACGCGCGATCGTCACTTCCAGTTCCTCGATCCGCTTGGGCAGCAACTCATAGTCGCGCTGGTCCTTGTAGCTGAGCTTTACCGGCTTGGACTTCGGAGCGTCGGGGCTCGCCTTGCCCGCCTTTTTCGCCGCGACCTGGCGCACCTTGCGCTTGGCTTCCCAATCGGCATAGCCGCCGACCACCATGTCGACCGTTCCCGATCCGTCGAGTCCGATCGTCATCGTCACGGTGCGATCGAGAAAGTCGCGGTCATGGCTGACGATCAGCACGGTGCCGTCATAATCGGCGATCACTTCCTGCAACAGGTCGAGCGTTTCGAGGTCGAGATCGTTGGTCGGCTCGTCGAGCACCATCAGGTTCGATGGCCGCGCGAATTCGCGCGCCAGCAGCAATCGCGATCGCTCGCCGCCCGACAGCGTGCCGATCTTGGCCTCGACCATCGTTGGTTCGAACAGGAATTCCTTCAGATAGCCGTGGATATGCTTGCGAACCCCCAGCACGTCGATCCATTCGCCGCCATCGGCGACGACCTCGCGCACCGTCTTTTCGGGGGCCATCTTGCTGCGTTGCTGATCGATGATCACCGGATCGAGCGTCTTGGCGAGGCGGATGTGGCCGCTATCGGGTTCGATCTCGCCGGTCAGCAGCTTGAGCAAGGTCGACTTGCCCGCGCCGTTCTTGCCGACGATGCCGATCCGGTCGCCGCGGGTGATCCGCAGCGTCAGGTCGTTGATGATCGTGCGATCACCGTACCCCTTGGTCACGCCCTTGGCGTCGATCACCACCTTGGTCTTCGAATTGTCGGCGGCGGTCGTGAGGTTCGCCGCGCCCGCCGGCCCGGTCATCGCCGCGCGTTCGGCGCGCATTTCGTACAGCTTGGTCAGCCGCCCCTGATTGCGCTTGCGCCGCCCGGTCACGCCGCGCTGGAGCCAATGCTCCTCTAGCTTCAGCCGCGCGTCGAGCTTTTCGGCATTGCGCTGTTCGTCGGCATAGACCTGCTCGGTCCAGGCATCGAACCCGCCAAAGCCGATCTCGGCGCGGCGCATCGATCCGCGATCGAGCCACAAGGTCTGCTTGGTCAGCCGCGTCAGGAAGGTACGGTCATGGCTGATGACCACGAAGGCACCGCGATAGCGGTTCAGCCATTCCTCGAGCCATTCGATCGCGTGGATGTCGAGATGGTTGGTCGGCTCGTCGAGCAGCAGCACATCCGGGTCCTGCGCCAGCGCGCGCGCGATGCCAGCACGCCGCCGTTCGCCGCCGCTCGCGGTCGCGGCCTCGCGGCTCAGGTCGATGCCGAGCTGGTCGGCGATCGATTCGGCCTCGTGCCGCGCCGGCGCATCGTCGCCCGACAACACATAGTCCATCAGCGTCAGGCAGCCGGTCATCCGCGGCTCCTGTTCGAGCGTGACGACGTTGGTGCCGGGCACGATCACCCGGCGGCCCTCGTCGGCCTCGACCTGTCCGCCGAGTAATTTGAGCAAGGTCGTCTTGCCCGCGCCGTTGCGGCCGATCAGCGCGATGCGGTCGCGCGCGCCGATATGGATGTCGAGGTTGCGAAAGAGCCAACCCGAGCCCTGGACGAGGCCGAGATTTTCGAATGCGAGAAGGGGTGCTGCCATGATGGGGACGCTCTAGGGCGCGGACGGTTTAGCGGCAATGGGTGCGTACCGCGTTGCCATTTCGCCACGCGCACGTTGCCGAATGGCGACGTTTCCATTCAGAGGCTGTTCAACGCCCGAACCCTATGCAAAGCCGATGACAATGTCGGCGATGCGTGGTTTTCTTGGCATAGCGTGCCTGCTGGTTCCGTTCGGCGCGGTAGCCGGCGAACCGTCGCAGCGGCAGCGCGACCATGACGCGGTGCGCGAGGCGCGGATGCAGGGACGGCTGCTTCCGCTGCGCGAGATCGAGCGGCGCGTGGTGCCGCAGCTGCGCGGTGCGCGCTATCTCGGCTTTGAATTCGATTCGGGAAGTTCGGTTTACACGCTGAAGTTCCTGCGCGATGGCAATGTGATCTGGGTGTCGGTCGACGGGCGTTCGGGGCAGGTCCTCGGGCGTTCGGGCAACTGACAACCCCCACGCGGAAGGAACAACGATGCGCGTATTGATCGTCGAGGATGAACCCAATCTGCGCCAGCAGCTCAGCAACACGCTGGTGGGGGCAGGCTATGCCGTCGATCAGGCAAGCGACGGCGAGGAAGGCCATTATCTCGGCTCGACCGAGCAATATGACGCGATCATCCTCGATCTGGGGCTGCCCGAGGTCGATGGGCTGACGGTGCTCGATCGCTGGCGCAAGGAGGGCAAGACGACGCCGGTGCTGGTGCTCACCGCGCGTGACAGCTGGTCGGACAAGGTCGCCGGGCTCGACGCCGGTGCCGACGATTATGTCGCCAAGCCCTTCCAGAGCGAGGAACTGATCGCCCGCCTGCGCGCGCTCATCCGCCGCGCGTCGGGCAACGCCTCGGCCGAACTGACCGCGGGCGACATCCGCCTCGACACGCGCAGCGGCAAGGTCACGCGCGCGGGCGAGCCGGTGAAGCTGACCGCGCAGGAGTACAAGCTGCTCAGCTATCTGCTCCACCACAAGGGCAAGGTCGTCAGCCGCACCGAGCTGATCGAGCATATCTACGACCAGGATTTCGATCGCGATTCGAACACGATCGAGGTGTTCGTGACGCGAATCCGCAAGAAGCTGGGCTCGGACGTCATCACCACGATCCGCGGCATGGGCTACAGCCTCGACGAGCCTGGCACGCCGCCGCCGGCCTGATCATGGCGTCGACGCTCCCTGGCGAAGACGGGGCCGCCGCCGCGCCACACGACCGGCCGCGACCCTATGTCCGCGTGACCGGGTCGCTAAGCCGGCGGATGATCGTCATCGCCAGCGCGTGGATCCTGCTGCTGCTGACGGGCGGCGGCTTCGCGCTAGACCGTGTGCTGTCGAGCGCGATCACCCGCAGTTTCGACGAACAGCTCGATTATCTGCTGACCTCGATGATCGTGTCGGCCGAGATCGGCCCCGATGGCCAGGTCGAGTTCAGCCGCGAGCTTGCCGACCAGGGGTTTTTCGAACCCTATTCGGGGCTGTATTGGCAGGTCAGCGGCGCGGGGTTCGACCCCAAGCCTTCGCGCTCGCTCTGGGACCGCCGGCTGCGGGTGACCGATCACGCGCCCAAGGGGTCGGCGCATTATTATGATTCCGAAGAATTTGCCGACGAGAAGCTCCGTGTTGCCGAGCGCGACGTGCGGCTGCCCGGATCGAAAGTGTGGTGGCGCTTCCAGATCGCGCAGAAGCGCGAACTGCTCGACGCGCAGATCCTGGCGCTGCGCGAAACGCTGATCCGCAGCTTCCTGCTGCTCGGGGTCGGGTTGATCCTGATGGCGGCGCTCCAGACCTGGTACGGGCTGTTGCCGCTGCGCCATCTGCAACGCGAGCTCGCCAAGATGCGCGGCGGCAAGGCGGCGCGGATCGACGGGCCGATGCCCGCCGAAGTCGCGCCGATCATCGAGGAGCTCAACGACCTGATCTCGCACAACGAGCGCCAGGCCGAGGAGGCGCGGCGCCACGCCGGCAACCTCGCGCACGCGCTCAAGACCCCGCTGACGGTGATCATGAACGCCGCGACCGCTGGCGCCGACGATTTGCCCGAGACGGTGGTACGCGAAGCGCGGACGATGCGGCGACAGGTCGATCACCATCTCGCGCGCGCACGCGCGGTCGGCCGCCGCGGCAGCGCGCATAGCCGCGCCGAGGTGTGGCCGAGCATCCAGGCGGTCGAGCGCGCGGTCGCGCGGCTGTACCAGCATGTCCGGATCGACGTCGACGGGCGCAAGGACCTCGTCGCGCATATCGAGCGCCAGGATCTCGACGAAATGCTTGGCAATTTGGTCGAGAACGCCGCGAAATATGGCGGCGGCAGCGTGTTCATCACCGCACGCGCCGAGGCGGGGTTCGTCGAAATCCTGGTCGAAGACGACGGGGTGGGGATTGCCGAAAGCGACCGCATCCGCATCTTCGATCGCGGGGTGCGGCTCGACAGCGGCAAGCCCGGCACCGGGCTGGGGCTCGCGATCGTGCGCGACGTCGCCGAGATTTACGACGGCACGGTGAGCCTCGAGGAGAGCGAGGATCTGGGCGGGTTGATGGTGCGGCTCAGGTTGCCGGCGGCGCGGTAGTTATTTCTCCCCTCCCTGGAAGGGAGGGGTTGGGGGTGGGTTGGCTGCTTGTAGGGCGACGCGCTTGCCAACAGACCGACCCACCCCCAGCCCCTCCCTTGATCAGGGAGGGGAGCAAGAAGGGGAGGGGTGCTCGCTTCCCGGCCCAGCCAGCTACAGCTGGAACCGCACCGTCGCGCGCAGGTCACGCCCTGCCAGCGGCGCAAAGTCCTTCAGGAAGCTTGCATGGCGGCGTGCCTCGACGTCGAACAAGTTGGTCGCCTGCAGCAGCAACGTCGTCGCATTGCCGCGCCCGAACGGCCGGAACGACAGCGAGGCGTTGACCATCGTATAGTCAGCCGTCGGCAGCTCGAAATCGGTCACGCGGTTCTGTTCGAACACATGCTCGACCTCGACGCGGCCGCCGAACTGCTCGGCCTGCGCTTCGAGCCCGCCCAGCAAGCGGGCCGCCGGGATGCGCGGCGCGGGGCCGACCCCGGAGATCGTCGTGCGGACATAATCCGCCAGGCCATCGACGTTGATCGCCACCCCCGAAACCTCGGCGAGCTTCGCCGCCGCCTCGACCTCGAAGCCCCAGACGCGGGTATCGGACTGCGCATACACGAACACCGGCAGCTCGTCGGCTTCCTCGCCGGTCGGCGACTGATAGATATAGTCGTCGAACCAGTTGTAATAGGCAGCCGCGCCGAAGGTCAGCGGGCCGGCGGTGCCGCGCAGCGTGCCCTCCAACCCCCAGCTCGTTTCCTTGTCGAAGTCGGGGTTGCCGATCTCGAAAGATTGGGTGCCCGCGTGCGGGCCGTTGGCGAACAATTCCTCGGCCGACGGCGCGCGCTCGGTGTGCGAGGCGTTGAGGCCGACGCGGACGGTGTCGCTCAGCCCGACGCTGGCGCCGACCGATCCCGAAAAGGCGTTGAACTCGCGGCGGTTGAGCGGCGTGTCCAAATCGGCATCGGGCTGCGCCTTGAGCTGGGTATTCTCGAAGCGGCCCCCGACTTCGGCGCGCACCGCGCCGAAATCGAACGATTGCAGCGTGAACAGCCCGAGCTGCTGCGTCGTGTTGCGCGGCACGAACTTTTCTTCGCCCACGACGTTGAAGTCGCGGATGAAGAATTGCGCGCCGGTCGCGCCCTGCCACCCGCCGCGTTGCGCCTGCACCAGCTCGAGCCGGCCTTCATAGCCCTGGTTGAAGAAGCTGGTGCCGATCTCGCCCGATTCCTCGATCTCGTCGTGGCGATAATCGGCCGCCGCCAACCGCAGCCGGATGCGATCGAGGAAGCCGCCATCGGTCTCGATCTCGCTGCGGATATCGAACCGGGTCTGCTTCAGGTTCAGCCGGACATTCTCGTGGCCATGGCCTTCTTCATCGCCTTCCTCCCCGTCATGATCTTCGTCGCCATGATCATGGTCATCGCCGTCTTCATGCTGGAATTCGATCCGCGAGGGCACGCCATAGGTGCTCTCGTAGCGCGTGACCGAAAAGCCCAGATGGCCGCGATCGGTGACCACCGACAGCCCGCCCGCGACTTCCCAGGTTTCGGCGGCGCTGTTGGGCAGGCGACCGCGCAAATTCGCATTCTCGCGAACCTCGGCTTCGTCGCTGGTCAGCGCGATGCCGCGCAGGCTCGGCGAGAGCAGATAGCCGCCGGTGCGCAAATCGCCGGTGCGCAGATACGTCCCGTCGACATGCGCGACCAGATTGCCGCCGATCCGCGCCTCGACCTCGCCCGCGATCGAGCGTTCCTCGGCGGCCGAGCCATAGCTGGCCAGCACGTCGACATGGATCGCCTCGTCGGGCAGCGCGCGCGGGATCCGGCTGTCGATCACGTTGACCACGCCGCCGATCGCGGACGATCCGAACAGCAATGCCGAGGGGCCGCGAAGCACCTCGATCCGCTCGGCGGTGAGCGGATTGATAACGGGGGCGTGATCGACCGAGTTGGTCGAGGCATCGATGCTGCCGATGCCGTCGATCAGCACGCGGATGCGGTCGCCCTGGAAGCCGCGGAGCACCGGGCGCGAGGCGTTGGGGCCGAACGAGGTCGCCGAGACGCCCGGCTGGCGCGCGAGCGTGTCGCCGATCGTGGGGCGCAATTCGCGCGTCAGCACCTCGCCCGACAGCACCGAGGTACCCGACAGCACGTCGAGCCGGTTGCGCTGATAGGGGGCGGTGACGATGATGTCGTTGGGCTGCGCGGTGTGATCGCCGCGCTGCGGCTCGGCGGCGGCCGCGGGGGCGGGCACCGATGCCGGCGCGGCGCGGTCGGTGTCGTTCGAAGGCTGCGCCAGCGCGGGAACGGCAACCAGCATCGTCGAGGTCGCAAGCAAGGTACGCAAAAGCATGGAAAGACCCGTCGTCGTGAGGAACGCCTCTTTCATACTGCGATGTTATAAAGTCTCAAGGCGGTTTTTGACGCAGTGCGGCGAGATAGCGTGCAAGACGTGTTTGTTGTCGGCGGCTGTTACAAATAGGCAACAGGCAGGGCGGGGAGCGGCGCGGCGGCGCCAAGGCCGTGGCTCCGCGCCGTAAACAGGCTCGCGATTGAACCAATGCCCTGCGTACTCGTCCTGCGTTGCCAGGGGTCCAACCGGCGGTGCGTTCGTGGCGCAGCCCCCCGTCAGCCCTGCGGGTTGCCACCTCCCCTGAAGGGGGAGGGTTTTTGGTAGGCAAAGAAAAGGGGCGCGGCATTGCTGCTGCGCCCCTCATCCTAGTGCCGACGCGACCGGCGATTACTCGCCGCGGTTGCGGCAGCCATCGGTCTGGCCGCGCTTGCACACCGGATATTCGGCTTTGGGTGCGGGCGGCGGGAACGCCTGCGTCGGCGACATCGACGCCTGGACGCGGACCGTGGCGCCCGCCTGTGCCGGACCCGACATCGGCGGCTGCGCGGGCATATAGCCACCAGCGGTCATCGAACCGCCGCCGCTCGCCATCGGCTGCTGCGTCGGCTGTTGCTCCATCGGCTGGCCTGCCGGGCTGGCGGGGGGCATCGTCGAATCGGGGGTCGTCATGGGCGGCGCGTCCTGCGTCGCGTCGGGCGCGGTCGGCTGCATCGTCGAGCCCTGGCTCGCGGGGGCGTCGGCGCTGCTCATCGGCGCGTCGGCGCCCGATGGCGGCATATTGCCCGAGTTGGTGGGGGCGGTCTGCGCGAATGCGGCGCTGCTCAGCGCCAGCGCGGCGGTCATTGCGATGAATTTCATGCGTGCTCTCCTGCTCGATACCGAAGCGCGAAAGGGTGCGCTGGCACAAGGAACGCGCTGACTCGCGAATCTTTCCGATCCTGTCCGATTCGGCGGCAGGGCGCCCCGTTACGCCCCCGAGTCGAGTGCGTAGCCCGCCGATCGCACGGTGCGGATGATGTCGGGCCGGTCGGTGCCGTTGATCGCCTTGCGCAGCCGGCGGATATGCACGTCGACGGTCCGGCTCTCGATGTCGCTGTCGTGCCCCCACACCGCGTCGAGCAGCCGCTCGCGCGAAAAGACCCAGCCGGGATGTTCGAGGAAATGCTTGAGCAGCCGGAACTCGGTGGGGCCAAGCGGCACGACTTCGCCGCCGCGGCGCACCTTGTGGCCGACGGTGTCCATCTCGATGTCCGAATAGACCAGTTGCTCGCCCGCGAGCGCCGGCCGGACCCGGCGCAGCACCGCGCCGACACGCGCGACCAGTTCGCGCGGCGAGAAGGGCTTGGTCACATAATCGTCGGCACCGGTTTCGAGGCCGCGGACGCGATCCTCTTCCTCGCCGCGCGCGGTGAGCATGATGATCGGCACATTGGCGGTCTCGGGCATCCGGCGGAGCCGGCGGCACACCTCGATCCCCGAAAGCCCCTCGACCATCCAGTCGAGCAGCACGATGTCAGGAGTCGCTTCCTTGGCTAGCAGCAAGGCTTCCTCACCATCGGGGGTCTGCTTGACCTCGAAATCCTCGCGCTTGAAATGCCAGGTGAGCAGTTCGGCGAGGGCGGCATCGTCCTCGACCAGCAGCATCTTCACTCGTGCCATCGTCGCCACTTTCAGTTGGCTGCGGTTGAGGGAATGCGTTCGCGTTCGCCCATCTGCTCGCCGGTTGCCGCGTAATATACCATCTCGGCCAGGTTGGTCGCCTGGTCGCCGATCCGCTCGAGATTCTTGGCGACGAACAGCAGATGCGCCGCCTGGCTGATGCTGGCGGGGTTCTCCATCATGAAGGTCACCAGCGCGCGAAAGATCGAATTGTAGAAATCGTCGACCGCGCGGTCGCGCTCGCCGATCGACATCGCCTTTTCGATGTCGCGCGCGGCAAAGGCGTCGAGCACGTCGTGGAGCATTTCGCTCGCGACGCCCGCCATTGCGGGGAGCACCGACAGCGGTTCGATATGCCGGTGCCCCTCGATATCGGCGACGCGCTTGGCGATGTTCTTGGCATGGTCCCCGACGCGCTCGAGCGTGTTCGAGATCTTCATCGCCGCGACGACTTCGCGCAGGTCGTCGGCCATCGGCGCGCGCAGCGCGATCAACTGGACCGCCAGCCGCTCGACCTCGTGCTCGAGCACGTCTATCTTCTTGTCGCCCTCGATCACCTTGGCGGCGGCATCCAGGTCATGGCGCACCAGCGCTTCGATCGCACCGGTGATCGCCTGTTCGGCAAGTCCGCCCATCTGCGCGATCAGCCCGCGCAGCTGCCCCAGTTCGTCGTCGAAAACCTTGACCGTATGCTCGTTCATGTCGTTGTGCCTCGGGGCGAAGGGGTCAGCCGTAGCGGCCGGTGATATAGTCCTTGGTCCGCTCCTGGCGCGGGTTCGTGAAGATTTCCGACGTCACGCCATATTCGACCAGATTGCCGAGATGGAAGAACGCGGTGCGCTGCGACACGCGTGCCGCCTGCTGCATATTGTGGGTGACGATCACGATCGCATAGCGGCCGCGCAGTTCGTGGATCAGCTCCTCGATCTTGGCGGTGGCGATCGGATCGAGCGCGCTGCACGGCTCGTCCATCAAGATCACTTCGGGGTCGACCGCGATCGCGCGCGCGATGCAGAGCCGCTGCTGCTGGCCGCCCGACAGCGCCGTCCCCGAATCGGCCAGCCGATCCTTCACTTCTTCCCACAGCCCGGCGCGGCGCAGCGAGCGTTCGACGACATGGTCGAGATCGGCCTTCGACGGCGCCAGCCCATGGATTCGCGGGCCATAGGCGACGTTTTCGTAGATCGACTTGGGGAAGGGGTTGGGCTTCTGGAACACCATGCCGACGCGCGCGCGCAGCTGGACCACGTCCATCGACGGCGCATAGATATCCTCGCCGTCGAGCGTGATGTCGCCTTCGGTCCGCGCGATCGGGATCGTGTCGTTCATCCGGTTGAGCGTGCGCAGGAAGGTCGACTTGCCGCAGCCCGACGGGCCGATGAATGCGGTCACATTGTCCATGTCGACATCGATCGACACGTCCTTGATCGCGTGGGTCTTGCCATAATAGACGTTGACGTCGCGCGCCGCCATCTTGATCGGGCGCGCCGGCGCGTTGGTCGCGGCTTCGGCAGAGGGTTTGACGTGGACGTCGGTCATTACCAGCGGGTCTCGAATCGGTTGCGGAGATAAATGGCGAGCGCGTTCATCGCGAGCAGGAACATCAATAGCACGATGATCGCCGCGCTGGTCTTTTCGACGAAGCCGCGGCTCACCTGATCGGACCAGAGGAAGATCTGCACCGGCAGCACCGTCGCCGGGCTGGTGAGGTCGTCGGGCGCGGTCGAGATGAAGGCGCGCATGCCGATCATCAGCAGCGGGGCGGTCTCGCCCAGCGCGCGCGCCATGCCGATGATCGTGCCGGTCAGGATGCCGGGCAGCGCGAGCGGCAGGACGTGGTGGAACACCACCTGGATCCGGCTCGCGCCGACCCCCAGCGCCGCGTCGCGGATCGAGGGCGGAACCGCCTTCACCGCGTTGCGCCCCGCGATGACGATGACGGGCATGATCATCAGCGCCAGCGTCACCCCGCCGACGATCGGCGCCGATCGCGGCATGTTGAAGGTGCCAAGAAACACCGCGAGGCCGAGCAGGCCGAAGATGATCGAAGGCACCGCAGCGAGGTTGTTGATCGACACCTCGATCAGGTCGGTCCAGCGATTGCGCGGGGCATATTCTTCGAGATAGATCGCCGAGAGCACGCCGATCGGGAAGGCGAGCGCGAGCGTCACCAGCATCGTCAGGAACGATCCCTTGAGCGCGCCCCAGATGCCCACCGCGGTCGGATCGGTCGAATCGGCGCCGGTGAGGAAGGTCCAGTTGAACCCGCTGGTCAGCGCGCCGCGCTGCGTCAGCATCGCCGCGGCGGCTTCGGTCTCGGGGGTCGCATCCTCGGTCGCGGCGGTGTGGATGTCGCTCGATGCGGGAACGGTGATCGTCGCCTGCTTGGTCAGCAGGCTCGGATCGTCCTTCACCGCCTCGCGCACCGTCACCCACGCGCTGTCCGAGATATAGCGTTCGCCCTCTTCGCCGAACGCCTCGACCGCGGCGACACCGACCGCGTTCTGCAGCCCGGCACCCGCGAGCGCCAGATCGGCCCCGCGTCGCCCGAGCTGGTCGGGGGTGACGTCGAGGTTCATTGCCGCGAAGTTCAGCGGCAGCCGAACCTCGGTCCGGCTGAAGCCCGCGAGCCCGTTCGACAGCATCGTCCACAGCAGGAACGCCAGGAACCCCGCCGAGATCGTCACCGCGGCGAGGCCGAGCAGCCGGAAGCGGCGTTCGGCGGCGTAGCGGCGGCGGATGCGGCGCTGCATCGATTGGGTCTTCCAATCGGTCGGCGCGCGCTCGGCGGGCTCGTGCCCCCCCGCGAGCGACTGGGCTACAAGGGTGCTACTCATACGCTTCCCGGTATCTCTTCACGACGCGAAGCGCGACGATGTTCAAGAGGAACGTGATCACGAACAGCGTGAGCCCCAGCGCGAAGGCGGCGAGCGTCTTGGGGCTGTCGAATTCGGCCTCGCCGGTCAGCAAGTCGACGATCTGCTTGGTGACGGTGGTCGCGCTGTCGAAGGGGTTGAGCGTGATCGTCGCCGCACCGCTGGCGGCCATCACGACAATCATCGTCTCGCCGATGGCGCGCGACACCGCGAGCAGCACGCCGGCGACGACGCCGGGGAGGGCGGCGGGCAGCAAGACGCGGCCGATCGTCTCCGACGTCGTCGCGCCCATCGCCAGGCTGCCGTCGCGCATCGAGGTTGGCACCGCGGCGATCGAATCATCGGCCATTGACGAGACGAAGGGGATGATCATCACCCCCATCACCAGCCCCGCCGACAGCGCGCTTTCCGAACTCGCGAAGGTGAAGCCCAGCGACACCGCAAGATCGCGGATCGCGGGGCCGACGGTGAGCGCGGCGAAATAGCCATAGACCACGGTGGGAACGCCCGCGAGGATTTCGAGGATCGGCTTCATCCATTTGCGCACCGCCGGCGCGGCATATTGGGTGAGATAGATCGCGCTCATCAGCCCGAACGGGATGGCGACCAGCATCGCGATCACTGCGCCGATGAAGAAGGTGCCCCAGAACAGCGGCACTGCGCCAAGGTCAGCGCCGGGGTCGGCGGGGTTGATCACCTGCGGCGCCCAATTGGTGCCGAACAGGAAATCGGTGATCGGCACGATCGAAAAGAAACGCGCGCTTTCGAACAGCAGCGACAGGAAGATGCCGAGCGTCGTCAGGATCGCGATCAGCGACGCCACCAGCAGCGCGAGCATCACCGCACGCTCGACCCGCGTCCGCGCGCGGAAATCGGTGGCGATCCGCGTATAGGCAAAGGCGCCACCGGCAAAGGCGAGCAGCACCGCGATCGCGGTACCGATCCAGGCATAGCTGGTCATATAGCTGTCGAAGACCGGGGCGAGCAGCTCGGCCTCGGGATTGAACGCGCCCAGCCCTTCGGTCCCCGCAAGGTTGCGCGCCTCGCCGAGGATCGCCGAACGCTCGAACCCGGCAGCGGGCAGCGACTGCGCCTGCGGCGTCGCGAGCACCGCATCGTTCACCAGCTGCGGGCTCAGCCACGACCAGAAGGCGAGGAAGACCAGCGCAGGAACCGCGACCCACATCGCGACATACCAGCCATGCTGGCCGGGCAGCGAGTGGAGCCGCTTGCCGCCGACGCCCTGTAGCCGGGTGGCGCGCGCCCGCGCGGTGAGCCAGCCGATCAGCGCCAGCCCGATGATCAGCAACAGTAATGCGGTAGCGGTCATTTGAGCACCGCGGGATCGAGCGGAATGCCGCGCTTGACGATCTCGGCCGAGCGTTCGCGGATGTCGCGCGGCGCGGCGATCATCCCCTTGCGCACCAGCGGGCCATCGGGTCCCCAGGCGGCGACATAATCGTCGAGGAACGACTGCAATCCGGGGATCGGGCGAATATGCTGCTTCTTCACATACAGATAGAGCGGCCGCGCGCTCGGATAGGCGCCCGACGAGATGGTTTCATAGGTCGGTTCGATGCCGTTCAACGCGCTGCCCTTCAACCGGCCCATATTCTCTTCGAGGTAGCTGAAGCCGAAGATCCCGATCGCATTGGGATTGGTCACCAGATTCTGCACGATCAAATTGTCGTTCTCGCCCTTGTCGACATAGGCCGCGTCGTTGCGCATCCGCGTGCACATCTTGTCATAGGCTTCTTCGTCGCTCTCCTCGAGCGCGGCCGCCTCGGGCACCGCCGCCTTGCAGCCGGGCTCGAGGATCAGCTCGACGAACGCGTCGCGCGTGCCGCTGGTCGATGGCGGCCCGAGCACCTGGATCGGGATCGCGGGGAAGGCGGGATTGACTTCGGACCACAGCCGCGCGGTGTTGGGCTTGCCGCCGGGGTTGGCGGCGACCGCGCGATAGATGTCGGCCAGGGTGAATGACAGCCCCGGGCCATTGCGCGACTCGGCGAGCGCGATGCCGTCGATCCCGACCTGGATTTCGAGGATGTCGCGCACGCCATTGGCCTGGCAATCATCATATTCCGACCGGTACAGCCGACGCGAGGCGTTGAGCATGTCGGGGAATTGCGGGCCGATCCCGGCGCAGAACTGCTTGATGCCCGCCCCGGTGCCGGTCGATTCGATCACCGGCGATTTCATGTCGGGGCGCGCATTGTTGAACTGTTCGGCCACCGCGGTGGTGAAGGGATAGACGGTCGACGAGCCGACGACGCGGATTTCCTCGCGCGCGGCCCGGCTGTCGCTGCAAGCGGCGAGTGCGAGCGCACTCAGGCTCGCGATGGCGACGATACGCAGCATGTGGACTTGCCCCTGGCGGTCGCGCGGATTGCGCTGAGAGTGGGTTAGCACCCTGTCACGGAGCCTCTGTTACATTGACGTTGCGTTTTGATGACACGGGTCCAGCCGGCAGCAATACCGTGACCACCGTTCCCGCGCCCGGCGTGCTGGCGATGTCGAGCCGCCCGCGGTGGCGCTCGACGATGTGCTTGACGATCGACAGGCCCAGCCCGGTGCCCCCCATCGCGCGGCTGCGTCCCGAATCGATACGATAGAATCGCTCGGTCAGCCGCGGCAGATGCTGCGGCGCGATGCCTTCGCCCTCGTCAGTCACCGACAGGCGGACCATCGATCCGCCGTCGTGGCGCAGCTGGATCGTCACCGGGGTGCCCGGCCGGCCATATTTCATCGCGTTGCCGACGATATTGTGGAGCACCTGGCTCAATTGCGCGCGGTCGCCCTTGATCGGCGCGACGTCGGCGATCGCCGAGCACAGGTCACCGCCGCGCCCGTTGCTGGCGGCGGCGATCTCCGAGCGGACCTCCTCGACCAGGTCGGCAAGGTCGACCAGCGTATCGGGCTCGCGATATTTCTCGGCCTCGATCCGGCTGAGCGACATCAGGTCGTCGATCAGCCGGCGCATCCGGTTCGCTTCGTCGAACATCACCTTCAGGAAGCGGTCGCGGATACCCGCATCGTCGCCGGCTTCGTCGCGCAACGTCTCGATGAAGCCCAGGATCGAGGCGAGCGGGGTGCGCAGCTCGTGGCTGGCATTGGCGACGAAATCGACGCGGATGCGATCGGTGGCGTAGCTGCCGGTGCGGTCGACCAGATGGACAATCCGCACATCGTCGCCGAGTTCGCGCACGCGCATTTCCCAGCGCTGCTCGCGCGTGCCCAGCCCCACCAGATGGATTGGTTCGTCGCCGCGCGATCCGGCGGCGGCGACCAGCCGTTCGGAGGCGGCGGGATGGCGGATCGCCAGCCGCACGTCTTCGCCCAGGATATGCTGGCCGAGCAATGTCTTGGCGGCGGCGTTGGCGCGGATGACGCGCTTTTCGGCGACGACCAGCATCGGCTCGCCGATCGCCGCGATCACGTCGGCGATCGCTGGCTCGGGCGTCGCGGGCGGCGGGGCGAGCGGTTCGGGCACCCGCGGCGGCGCCTCGTCCTCGCCGGTGCCGATCGCCACCAGCACCGCGGCGATCCCGCCGACCAGCGCGACCGCGACCGATTCGATGCTGCCACCGATGACAAAACCAGCGAGCGCGCTCACCGCTGCCAGGCCCAGCGCAAGCGCCGCCCGAATCCCCGACCCCTGTAACATTCCCGCCATGTACCCGATCCGGGACGCTTTGGGGTAGCACCTGCTTGGGTTAACCCTGTTTTACCATTGCGTAAGGCATCCAAGCCTACAAAGGTGGCAGCATGACCGACGAACCGTCCAAGCCAGCCGAACCCGGCCGCCGCGCGCTGATGCTGGGCGCGGTCGGGGCGTCGGCGATCGTCTCGATCCGCCCGGCGCTGGCGCAGACCGCCGCGTCGCTGTCGACCTGCGAGATCCCGGTGCCCGATCCGGGGCGCGCGGGAAACTACATCGCGCAGAACGGCAAGGTCGTGCCCGCGGGTACCGCGGGTGCCTTCCCGCCGGCATCGCGCCCGTTCACCGGCGAGGAAGTGAAGCGCGCGCTCAACGGCGGGTCGCTGCCCGGTGCCGATTATTCGCAGAGCAAGGCCTACACCAACTACATCCGCCGGCTGCAGACCGGTACCAGCGGCTTCACCTGCTTCGCCTCGTTGCAGATGCCGCGCGGCTGAGCCGGCGGTGCCCGCACGCTATCGGGCAAGCGCGCGCGAAGCGCTGCGGATCGTGCCGCTCGACCTGCTGACGCTGATCTATCACCGTGCTTCGGGGCAGACGCATGTCGTCGCTTCGCCGGTGCCCGAAATCCTCGAGACGCTGGCGAACGAGGCGATGGACGTCTTCGCGCTGCTGTCAAAGCTCACCGCCGACTATGACCTGGGCGATGCCGACGCCGAGGCGCTTGCGGCGCGGCTCGACGAACTCGCGGCGGTCGGGCTGGTCGAACGCGGGTGAGGCACGTCTTTCACGTCAGGATCGGGCCGGTCGGCTTTCGCGTCGGATCGGATTGGCGCCAGCCGATCGCGCAGCTCGAAACATTGTATCGCGATTATCCCAAGCCCGATCACGGCATCCCCGATTTCAGCGTCCGGCTGTTCGCGGCGCGGCCGTGGCGGCGCTTCGTGCGTCCGGCGGTGATGATCGGCGGCGACTATACCATCCCCGATGCGGCGCCGTTGCCGCTGTCGCTGGGGTTGCTCGCCGCCGAAATGGGGATGAACCTGCAGATGGCGCTGGCGCAGCGACGCTACCTGCTGCTCCACGCCTCGTGCGTCGAGCGCGATGGCCGCGCGGTGCTGATGACGGGGATTTCGGGCGCGGGCAAATCGACGCTGGCGGCGCTGCTGATGGCGCGCGGCTGGCGGCTGATGGGCGACGAATTCGCGCTGGTCGATCCCGAGACCGGGCTGGTCCACGGCTTTCCCCGGCTGGTCAGCCTGAAGAACGAAAGCGTGGCGGTGGTCGAGGCAGCCTTGCCGCGCGCGCGCTTCGGCCCTTTGCAATCGGAAACACCCAAGGGCGATATCCGCCACCTGGTGCCCGATGCCGATTCGATCGCGCGAATGGCCGAGCCTGCGCGCGCCGCCGCGATCCTGTTCCCGCGCTTCGGGTTCGAGGCGGCGCAGCGTTCGGTGCTGCCGAGCGAGACCTTCGTCCGGCTGACCCAGGCATCGACCAACTATGTCGCGATGGGCGAGCGCGGATTCGATGCGCTGACCGCGCTGGTGCGCGGTGTTCCGGCGGTCGGGATCGACTATCCCGATGCTGCGACCGCGGTCGCGCAGGTCGAAGCGGTGGCGGCATGAGCGCGCTGCTGCTGGTCGAGGCGCTGCGCGATCCATCGAGCGTCACCGCGCTCGACGCCGACGGCTGGACCGCGCTGATCGGTGCGGCGCGCGCCGAGCAGATGATCGGCACGCTCGCCTATCGGTTGCACGGTCTGCCGATGCCCGATGCGGCGGCGCGGATCCTCGCCGATGCGCGATTGTCGGCCGATCAGGGGCGGATTGCCGCGTTGTGGGAGGCCGAGATGGCCCGCCGCGCGCTGGCGCCCCTCGGGGTGCCGGTGGTGTTGCTCAAGGGCACCGCCTTCGTCGCGGCGGGCCTGTCGGCAGGCGTTGGCCGCTCGATCGGCGATCTCGACATTCTCGTGCCGCGCGACTCGATCGACGCGGTCGAGGCGGCACTGCTGCGCGCGGGCTGGGAATGGGTGAAGCCCGATCCCTATGACGACGCCTATTACCGCAAATGGATGCACGAGCTCCCGCCGCTGATCCACCGCGAGCGCGACCGGATGATCGACGTCCACCACACGATCCTGCCGCTCACCGCGCGGGTGCGGCCCGATGCCGCGGGGCTGATCGCCGACAGCATCGAGATCGGCAACGGGCTGTCGATGCTCAGCCGCGAGGATGTGCTGGTCCACGCCGCCGCGCATCTGTTCGCCGATGGCGATCTGGCGGGCGGCCTGCGCAACCTGTGGGATATCCATTGCCTGCTCGATGAATTCGACGCGCCCGGGTTCCGCGATGCGCTGATCGCGCGCGCCGCGCACCATGGGCTCGCGCGCGAAATGGCCAGGGCGGTGCGGCTAGCCGATGCGCTATACTCTGCGACTCCCGCCCTGGGAGCCAGCGGGTTGGGTTTCGCCGACCGCCTCTACCGCCGCCGCCTACTGGGCCGCGACGGCTGGGGCGTCCAGCGGCGCAAGCTCAGCGAATTCGCCTTCTACCTGCGCGGCCATTATCTGCGGATGCCCCCCACAATGCTCGCGCGCCATTTGTGGACCAAATGGCGCAAGGGCTATCGCCCGCCCGGCTGAGTCGCCATGAAGATAGGCGTTGGTTGGGGGAGGCACTATGAAATTAGGTTGGGTATTGATGCCGGCAACTGTCATGCTGGCAGCATGCTCGTCGCAAAAAACGGTCGACATCGCCAAAGAGGCGGTGCCGAAGTTTCATGCGAGGCTGAACGTTGGAGACTATACGACGATCGTTGCTGAAGCCGGCCCTGAACTGCGTAGCCAGCCCATGTTTCCCCAAGTGTTGCGCGCCGTGTCACGAAAAATCGGCACTGCGGGCATAAGCCAGAATACGGGATGGAATATCCAGGTGGGTAACAAGGGAACATTCGTTACCCTCGGCCAACGCACAACCTTTGCGAGAGGCGGCGCCGTACCCGAAACTTTTGTATGGCGTATTACCCAGGATGAAGCGCAGCTTGTCGGATACCGGATCGACTCCGCAGCGATGTTGATCGACTAAGCCAAGCGGTGCAGCGCCGAGACCAGCTCGTCGAAATGATCGATCACCGCGTCGGCCTCCAATTCCTCGACGGGTTGCCACAGAAAGCCGAAGCTGACCGCGATCGAGGGAATGCCCGCTGCCTTCGCCGCGTCGATGTCGAAGATCGAATCGCCGACGAACGCGGCGCGCCCGCCGCCTGTGCGGCGGATCATCTCGTGGATCGGCAAAGGCGAAGGCTTGGCGTTGCCCTTGCCCATCGTGTCGCCGCCGATGATGCAGGCGAAACGCTCCGAAAGGCCGAGTTCGCCGATCAGCTTCACCGCCATATGCTCGAACTTGTTGGTGACGATCGCGAGCGTGACGCCGCTCGCCTGCAGCACGTCGAGCGTATCGAGCAGGCCGGGGAAGGGGACGGTGTGCGCCGAGATATTGGCGGCATAATGTTCGAGCAGCAGCGGATAGCCGATATCGAGCATCGCCTCGTCGAACCCGCCCGACGCCGCCAGCCCCTGCTTGAGCATGTGCCGCGCGCCCAGCCCGACCATCGGCTTCACCGCTTCGACCGCCAGCGGCGCGCGGTCGTTGAGCGCCAGCACATGGTTCACCGCCGCCGCGAGATCGCCGCTGGTGTCGAGCAGGGTGCCGTCGAGGTCGAAGCCCACGATATCGAAAGGAAATCCGGTCATGCCGGCTGCCTGCCAGCCGCGCTATGGAATTGGCAAGCCATTCGTGGCAATCGGCGCGGCGAAACAAGGAAGCCGCATGACCACGCGACCAATCGCCGCCATCATCCTTGCCGCCGGCAAGGGCACCAGAATGAAGTCCGACCTGCACAAGGTACTCCACCCAATTGCGGGGCGGCCGATGCTGCTGCATCTCGTCGCGTCGGTTGGCGCATTGGCGCCCGACCGGATCGTCGCGGTGGTGGGCGCGGGGCGCGAGCAGGTCGAGGCGGCGGTGGCGCCGCACGGCCTTTCGATCGCGCACCAGGCCGAACAGCTCGGCACCGGCCATGCGGTCGCGCAGGCGCAGGCGGCGCTCGGCGGCTTTTCGGGCGATGTGCTGATCCTCTATGGCGATGTGCCGCTGGTCACCGCGGCGACGATGCAGCGGATGATCGACCGGCTGCACGGCGACGATGCCCCCGCGAGCGTGGTGCTGGGCTTCCGCCCCGCCGATCCGGGCGCCTATGGCCGGGTGATCGCCGATGCCGCCGGGCGGATCGAGCGGATGGTCGAGTTCAAGGACGCCAGCGAAGCGCAGCGCGCGGTGACGCTCTGCAATTCGGGGCTGATGGCGGTGCGCTCCGAAGACCTGTTCGACCTGCTCGCGCGCGTCGGCAACGACAATGCCGCGGGCGAATATTATCTGCCCGACATCGTGATGCTCGCGGCCGCCGATGGTCGCGCCTCGGCGGTGATCGAGACCGACGCCGCCGAAGTCGCCGGGGTCAACAGCCGCGGCGAGCTGGCGGCGGTCGAGGCCGATTGGCAAGCCAAGCGGCGCGCCGCGGCGATGGCCGACGGCGCGACGCTGCTCGCGCCCGGGACGGTGTGGTTCGCGCACGACACGGTGATCGGTCGCGACGTGGTGATCGAACCCAATGTCGTCTTCGGCCCCGGTGTGACAATCGCCGATCGGGTGACGATCCACGCCTTTTCGCATCTCGAAGGCGCCACGGTAGCGCAGGAATGCAGCGTCGGCCCGTTCGCCCGGCTGCGCCCCGGGACGGTGCTCGGACGCGGCGCCAAGGTCGGCAATTTCGTCGAGATCAAGAATGCGGTGCTGGGCGAGGGGGCCAAGGCCAGCCACCTGACCTATCTGGGCGACGCCGACGTCGGTGCCGACGCCAATGTCGGCGCTGGCACGATTACCTGTAATTACGACGGCTTCTTCAAATATCGTACGAAGATCGGCGAAGGCGCGTTCATCGGTTCGAACAGCGCATTGGTAGCGCCTGTCGCGATCGGCGACCGTGCCATCGTGGGCGCCGGATCGGTGGTGACCACCGATGTTGACCCCGGCGCGCTCGCACTGGCAAGGGCACCGCAGGAAGCACGCGCGGGATGGGCGGTACGGTTTCGCACGACGATGCAGGCTAGAAAGGCGACCAGATAATATGTGCGGCATCGTAGGCATTCTGGGGACGTCGGACGTCGCCGACCGGCTGTTCGACGGGCTCAAGCGGCTCGAATATCGGGGTTATGATTCGGCGGGGATCGCGACGCTGCACGAGGGCCGGCTCGAACGCCGCCGCGCGCAGGGCAAGCTCGTCAACCTCGGCCGGCTCCTCGTCGCCGAGCCACTGCCCGGCCGGGTCGGCATCGCGCATACCCGCTGGGCGACGCATGGTGCGCCGACCGAGGACAATGCGCACCCGCACACCGCCGGCCGCGTCACCGTCGTCCACAACGGAATCATCGAGAATTTCAAGCCGTTGCGCGAGGAACTTCAGGCGCAGGGTCGGGTATTCCTCAGCCAGACCGACACCGAGGTGGTCGCGCACCTGATCGATTCGGCGCTCGACGCGACCGGCGATCCGCAGGCGGCGGTTCGCGCGGTATTGCCGCGGCTGCACGGCGCGTTCGCGCTGGCGATCCTGTTCAGCGACCATCCCGACATGCTGATCGGCGCGCGGCTCGGCTCGCCGCTGGTGGTGGGCTATGGCGGCGAGGACGAGGGGGGCGAGACCTTCCTCGGCTCGGATGCGCTGGCGCTGGCGCCGCTCACCCAGCGTATCGCCTATCTCGAAGAAGGCGATTGGGTCGTGCTGACGCGCGAGGGCACGCAGGTGTATGATCGCGACAACCTGGCCGTCGAGCGGCCGATCACGATCAGCGGCGTCACCGGGGCGCTGATCGACAAGGGCAACCATCGGCATTTCATGCTGAAGGAAATCTACGAGCAGCCAATCGTCGTCGCGCAGACGCTGCGCTCGTACATCCGACCGCTCGAAGAGCAGGTCGCGCTGCCCGACATGGATTTCGACCTGTCGAGCGTCGAGCGCGTGACGATCGTCGCCTGCGGCACCGCAAGCTATGTCGGGATGATCGGCAAATATTGGATCGAGCGCTTCTCGCGGCTGCCGGTCGAGGTCGATGTCGCGTCGGAATTCCGCTATCGCGACCCGGTGTTGCTGGCCAACACGCTCGGCGTGGTGGTGAGTCAATCGGGCGAGACCGCGGACACGCTCGCCGCGCTTCGTCACATGAAGCAGCACGGCGTCACCACCGCGGGCATCATCAACGTGCCGACCAGCTCGATGGCACGCGAGGTCGATCTGCTGCTCCCCACCCATGCCGGCCCCGAGATCGGCGTCGCCTCGACCAAGGCGTTCACCTGCCAGCTGGCGGTGATGGCGGCACTGGCGATCAACCTGGCGCGCGCCAAGGGCAAGCTCGACGCCGCCGAGGAGCGCGAGATTGTCCATCACCTGCGCGAGGTTCCCGCGGCGATCAACGCCGCGCTGGCGCACGACGACGACATCAAGGCGATGGCGGGCACGATCGCGGGTGCACGCGACGTGCTGTATCTCGGTCGCGGCCCCGATTACCCGCTCGCGCTCGAAGGCGCGCTGAAGCTGAAGGAAATCAGCTACATCCACGCCGAAGGCTATGCGTCGGGCGAAATGAAGCACGGCCCGATCGCGCTGATCGACGAGCATGTGCCGCTAATCGTTCTCGCCCCCTCGGGCCCGTTGTTCGACAAGACGGTGTCGAACATGCAGGAAGCACAGGCGCGCGGCGCGCAAGTGGTGCTGATCTCCGACGCCGACGGGCTGGCACAAGCCGGCGACGATGCGGTCGCGACGATCGAGATGCCCAAGGTCCACCCGCTGATCGCGCCGATCGTCTATGCGATTCCGGTGCAGCTGCTCGCCTATCATGTCGCCGTCGCCAAGGGCACCGACGTCGATCAGCCACGCAACCTTGCCAAGAGCGTGACGGTCGAGTGAGTCGAGTCGGCGGGCACAGGAAGCGGTCGGTAATCTTTCGCTGGCTTTCGCCACACGATAGTATCTGCTGAAACGAATATTATGGAATTTTTGGTATGGCAGCTATCTGGCTGAGTGGAATAGCGTAATTCACGACCTGATTGGTGTTTTCACCAGCCGTGTAAAATCGTTCACTCTCTCTTCATTTCCGCTTAACCGTGCCCGCATACACCGCAGCAACACATAGCTCGCAGTGGGAGGTCTCGTGCGCATTCTGGTCGTCAATGACGAACCTTCGATGCACGCCCGCTATCGGCAATGCTTCGGCGCGCCCGACGCCACCGATCCGGCAGCAGCGCAAGCCGGCACCAACGATCTGCGCGAGTTCGAGCTGGTGCTTGTCGACCAGGGCGGCGACGCGGTCGACCAGCTCGCAAACGCGGGCGAGGACCAGTTCGCCGTCGCGCTGATCGATATTTGCGCATCGGGCGTCGACGGACGCCAAACCGCGGCGCAGCTGCGCGCGATCGACCCCGACATCAACCTGGTCATCATCACCGAACCTTCGGCTATCGGCAATGCCGAGACCGCCTTGGTCGCGGGCCCGCCCGACAAGATTTGCTATATCGCCAAGCCGTTCGAAGCACCGCAGGTGGCGCAGATCGCGGGCGTGCTCGGTCGGCGATGGTCGTCCGATCGCCTGCTTGCGCTCGCGCGCGCCGAGCTCGCCGCCAAGACCGCCGCGCTCGAACTGCAGCAGCGCGAGCTCGCCGAGCTTGCGCGCCAGGCGATGCATATCGCCAATCACGATCCGCTCACCGACGCGCCCAACCGCCATGCCTTCCTGCGCGCGCTGGGCGAGGAGGCCGCCACCGGCAACGACTTCGCGATGGCGCTGATCGATCTCGACCGCTTCAAGCTGGTCAACGACACCTTCGGCCATTGGGCGGGCGACGAACTGGTCCGCCAGGTCTGCGCGGCGCTACGCCAAAACGCGCCCGAGGACGCCGTCGTCGCGCGGCTGGGCGGCGACGAATTCGCGGTGTTGTTCACCGCGCCGGGCGAACAGGCCGCGGGAATGGTCTGCGACCGGCTGCTGGCTGCCTGCGCGTCCAACTTCCAGGTGTTCGATCACAGCCTCCACGCCAGCGCGTCGATCGGGCTGGTGCTGGTCGAAGGCGGGCAGCCGCCCAACCCGATCGACGTGATGCGTCGCGCCGACCTCGCGCTCACCGAGGCCAAGCGGCGCGGGCGCGGGATCATCCGGCTGTTCGACGAAGCGATGGACGAATCGATCCGCTTTCGCCGCAGGATCGAGGGCGGCCTGGCACAGGCGATCGCGAACGACGAATTGCGGCTGGTCTATCAGCCGATCGTCGAGCGCGGCGATCTCGAAATCGTCGCCTTCGAAGCGCTGCTGCGTTGGGACAGCCCCGATTACGGCACGATTCCCACCGGGCTGTTTATTCCGATCGCCGAGGAATCGAACCTGATCCACGAACTCGGCGATTGGGTGCTCACCCAGGCGCTCGAGATGCTCCAGCGCTGGCCGGACCAATATGTTTCGGTCAATTTCAGCCCGCGCCAGTTCCGGCGGCAGAATTTCGTCGCGCATGTGGTCGAGCGCGTCCAGCATGCGGGGATCGCCCCCACGCGGCTACAGATAGAGATCACCGAAACCGCGATCGCCGACGACGCCGAACGCGCCGCCGAAACGCTGTACCGCCTGCGCCAGATGGGCTTTCGCATCGCGCTCGACGATTTCGGAACCGGCTATTCTAGCCTGTACAATATCCGCCGCTTTTCGCTCGATTGCCTCAAGATCGACAAGAGCTTCATCGACGGCATCGGCCGCGAGCGCGAAAGCGCCGCGATCGTCCAATCGATCATCCATCTGGCACGCGCGCTGGGGCTCGAGGTGGTCGCCGAGGGGGTCGAAACGCCCGCACAGGTGCAGGCGCTGCGGATCGCCGGCTGTTCGCACCTCCAGGGCTATCATCTGTCGCGCCCGCTGGAAGCCGATGCCGCCGCCGACATCGCGCATCAGCGCTATATGAGCCCGGCGGTGATCAAGCTGCCCGTCGCACCGGGGATCGCGAGCGAAGCCAGCGGCTGAACCGCCTAACCGCTCGCGAGCAATTCCAGCACGCGATCGGCCCATTCGACCCGGCAGATCAGCAGGTCGGGCACCGAGACGTCGATGCAATTGTAGACCAAAGGCGAACCGTCGATGCGCGATACGTGCAGCCCTGCCGCCGCCGCCACCGCTGCCGGGGCGCAATTGTCCCAGGCATATTGGCCGCCGGCGTGGAGGTAGATGTCGGCGGTGCCGCGCACCACCGCCATCGCCTTGGCGCCTGCCGATCCCATCGGGATACGCTCGGCACCGAGCGCTTCGGCGACCTTCACCGCCTCGACCGGCGGGCGCGAGCGGCTGACCACCATCCGCGGGCGCTGGGGCAGGGGGGCGAGCGGCGGCGGTGCGTCGCTCGCCAGCGTCACCCCCAGCCCCGGCAGCGCCACCGCGCCGGTGACCGCGACGCCGTCGATCGACAGCCCGATATGCACTGCCCAATCGTCGCGTCCCTCGGCATATTCGCGCGTGCCGTCGAGCGGATCGACCACCCACAGCCGCCGCGCGGCGCAGCGTGCGGGATCGTCGGCGGCTTCCTCCGACAGCACGAAATCTTCGGGCCGCGCATCGCGCAGCCGATCGAGGATCAGCCGGTTCGCCTGCGCATCGCCCGCCGTCCCGAGCTCGCGGCAGGGCGCCATCGTGCCTTGCAGCGCGAGCAGCAACGCGCCGGCTTCGGTGGCGATATCGGCGGCCAATCGTGCGTCGTTCACAGCATCGGGCTCCATACCCCGACGACGCGCTCGACGATCGCCTCGGCAGCCTCCTCGGGCGTCAGCCGCGTGGTGTCGATATGGATGTCGGGGGTTTCGGGCGCCTCATAGGGGCTCGAAATGCCGGTGAAGTGCGGGATTTCGCCGGTGCGGGCCTTCTTGTACAGCCCCTTCACGTCGCGCTGCTCGGCGACCTCGAGCGGCGTATCGACGAAGATCTCGACGAACTCGCCTTCGGGCAACAGGCTGCGCACCAGTTCGCGCTCGGCGCGGAACGGGCTGATGAAGGCGGTGAGCACGATCAGCCCGGCATCGGTCATCAATTTGGCGACCTCGCCCACCCGGCGGATATTCTCGATCCGGTCGGCATCGCCGAAGCCCAGGTCGCGGTTCAGCCCGTGGCGGACATTGTCGCCGTCGAGCAGGAAACTGTGCTTGCCCAGCGCGTGCAGCCGCTTTTCGACCAGATTGGCGATCGTCGACTTGCCCGATCCCGACAGCCCGGTGAACCATAGCAATTTGGGGGTCTGCCCCTTTTGCCGCGCATGCGCCTCGCGCGTGACTTCGAGCGCCTGCCAATGGACGTTCTGCGCGCGGCGCAGCGCGTAGCGCAGCATCCCCGCCGCAACGGTACGGTTGGTCATCCGGTCGATCAGGATGAAGCCGCCCAGCTCGCGGCTGTCGGCATAGGCCTCGAACGCGATCGGGCGATCGGTGATGATCTCGGTCTCGCCGATATCGTTGAGGTTGAGCGTCGTCGCCGCGAGCGCTTGCAGCGTGTTGACGTCGATCGTGCATTTGGGCGCCTGCACCGTCGCGCTGACGGTCTGCGTCCCGATCTTGAGCCAATAGGCACGGCCGCGCAGCAGCGGCTCGGCATCGAGCCACACCAGTTTCGCCTCGAACTGGTCGGCGACTTGCGGCGCATCATCGGCGGCGGCGATGATGTCGCCGCGCGAGCAATCGATCTCGTCGGCCAGCGTCAGCGTCACCGACTGGCCCGCGCGCGCGCTGGGCAGATCGCCGCCAAAGGTAACGATGCGCGCGACGGTCGAGCTGCGCCCCGACGGCAGCACGCGGATCGGATCGCCGACACTGATCGATCCGCTGGCGATCATCCCCGCGAACCCGCGAAAGTCGAGATTGGGGCGGTTGACCCACTGGACGCCCATGCGAAACGGCCGCGCCGCCTCGCGATCGGCGTCGATCTCGACGGTATCGAGATGGTGCATCAGCGTTGACCCGACATACCAGTCCATCGCGGTCGATCGATCGACGATATTGTCGCCGCCGAGCCCCGAAATCGGGATCGCGGTGAAGGCGTCGATGCCGATCTCGCTGGCAAAGGCGCGATATTCCTCGACGATCGCATCGAACCGGCTCTGGTCATAGCCGACCAGGTCCATCTTGTTCACCGCCAGCACGATGTGCCGAATCCCCACCAGTTGCGCGAGATAGCTGTGCCGCCGCGTCTGCGTCAGCACCCCCTTGCGCGCGTCGATCAGGATCACCGCGAGGTCGGCGGTCGACGCGCCGGTCACCATGTTGCGGGTATATTGCTCGTGCCCCGGCGTATCGGCGACGATGAACTTGCGCGCCGGCGTCGCGAAGAAGCGGTAGGCGACGTCGATCGTGATCCCCTGCTCGCGCTCGGCGGCGAGCCCATCGACCAGCAGCGCGAAATCGATATTCTGCCCCTGCGTCCCGACGCGCTTGCTGTCGCTTTCGAGCGCCGAGAGCTGATCCTCGAAAATCTGCTTCGAATCATACAGCAGCCGCCCGATCAGCGTCGACTTGCCGTCGTCGACCGAGCCGCAGGTGATGAAGCGAAGCATCGACTTGCGCTGGTGCGCCGCCAGATAAGCGTCGATGTCGTCGGCGATCAGCGTGTCGGGAACATAGTCGCGCGTGGGCAAGGCCGGGTTGGTCGCCATCAGAAATACCCCTCCTGCTTCTTCTTTTCCATGCTCGCCGCCTGATCGCGATCGATCGCGCGACCCTCGCGTTCGGAGGTCGTCGTCAGCAGCATTTCCTGGATCACCTGCGGCAGCGTCGCGGCTTCGCTCTCGACCGCGCCGGTGAGCGGATAGCAGCCGAGCGTGCGGAAGCGGATCGACCGGTCGACCGGCTGCTCGCCCGGCAGCAGCCGGAAGCGGTCGTCATCGACCATCAGCAGCATCCCGTCGCGCTCGACCGTCGGGCGCGGCGCGGCGAAATAGAGCGGGACGATTTCGATCCCCTCGGCCAGAATGTACTGCCAGATGTCGAGCTCGGTCCAGTTCGACAGCGGGAAGACGCGGATGCTCTCGCCCTTGGCCTTGCGCGTATTGTACAGCCGCCACAATTCGGGGCGCTGCTGCTTGGGATCCCAGCGATGGCTGGCCGAGCGGAAGCTGAAGATCCGTTCCTTGGCGCGGCTCTTTTCCTCGTCGCGCCGCGCGCCGCCGAACGCCGCATCGAAGCCGTGCAGGTCGAGCGCCTGCTTCAACCCCTCGGTCTTCCAAAGATCGGTGTGCAGCGCGCCATGATCGAACGGATTGATCCCGCGCGCCATCGCGTCGGGATTATGGTGCACCAGCAATTCCATCCCCGCATCGGCAGCGGCCTTGGCGCGCAGGTCGTACATCGCGCGGAATTTCCACGTCGTGTCGACATGCAGCAGCGGGAAGGGCGGGGGCGCGGGGAAGAACGCCTTCTTGGCGAGATGGAGCATCACCGCCGAATCCTTGCCGACGCTGTACAGCATCACCGGCCGTTCGGCCTCGGCGGCGACTTCGCGCAGGATATGGATGCTCTCGGCTTCGAGCCGTTCGAGATGCGTCAGCGGGGGCGTGGCGGTGGAGTGCATGCCAAGGGAGGTAGGGGCGGCGGCGGCTTTGCGCCAACGAGCTTTGCCGCCCCGCCTGCAAGCTCAGCTTTTGGCGGGCTGCTCCGCCGTCGGGCGACCGACGCTGACATACCGCAGCCCCGCGCGCTCGACCTGCGCCGCGCTATAGATATTGCGCAGGTCGACCATCACCGGGCTCTCCATCGTCGCCTTCAGCCGATGGAGGTCGAGCGCGCGGAACGCGTCCCATTCGGTGACGATCACCACCGCCGCCGCGCCGTCGGCGGCGTCATAGGCCGATCGTGTATAGGTGACGTCGCCCAGCATCGGCCGCGCCGCCGCCATGCCCTCGGGATCATAGGCGCGGATCGTCGCGCCCGCGTCCTGCAGCGCCTGGATGATCGAGATCGACGGCGCCTCGCGCATGTCGTCGGTGTTGGGCTTGAAGGTCAGCCCCAGGATCGCGACGGTTTTCCCGCGCACATCGCCGTCGAGCGCCGCGACCACCTTGCGCGCCATCGCGCGCTTGCGGGTGTCGTTGACCGCCACCGTCGTCTCGATCAGCCGCAACGGGCTGTCATGATCCTGCGCGGTCTTGACCAGCGCCAGCGTGTCCTTGGGGAAGCACGACCCGCCATAGCCGGGGCCGGCATGGAGGAACTTGCCGCCGATCCGGTTGTCGAGCCCGATCCCGCGCGACACTTCCTGGACGTCGGCGCCGACCTTCTCGCACAGGTCGGCGACCTCGTTGATGAAGGTGATCTTCATCGCCAGGAAGGCGTTGGCGGCGTATTTGATGAGCTCGCTGGTGCGGCGGCTGGTGAACATCACCGGCGACTTGTTGAGGTACAAGGGGCGATACACCGCTTCCATCGGCTCGCGCGCGCGCTCGTCCTCGATCCCGACGACGATCCGGTCGGGGCGCTTGAAATCCTCGATCGCGGCGCCTTCGCGCAGGAATTCGGGGTTCGACGCTACCGCGAAATCGGCATCGGGGTTGGTTTCGCGGATGATCCGCTCGACCTCGTCACCAGTGCCCACGGGCACGGTCGATTTGGTCACGACGACGGTGAAGCGCTTGAGCGCCGCGGCGATCTCGCGCGCGGCGCCGTGGACATAGGAGAGGTCGGCATGACCGTCGCCGCGGCGGGTGGGGGTGCCGACGCCGATGAAGACGACATCGGCCTCGCCGACCGGCCCCGCCAGATCGGTCGTGAACGACAGTCGGCCTGCCGCCACGTTCTTGGCCACCAGCGCATCGAGCCCGGGCTCATAGATGGGAATACCGCCGGCCTGGAGCTTGCCGACCTTGGCGTCATCCTTGTCCACGCACACCACGTCATGCCCGAAATCGGCGAAGCAGGCACCCGATACCAGGCCGACATAGCCCGAACCGATCATCACAATCCGCATGTCCGTGTATCCCAACTCGCGCAATCGGACGCCGGCATTGCGGTGACGTACGCGGAAAAAGGCCGATGCTTCGGGGCGAAGCGCGCCTCCGATTGGCAATAAAGCGGGAGCGGGTCAACGGCGCTCGGCGGTCGCCCTGCAAGCGCCGGACGGCAGAATCAAGAAAGCGCACCGTCTCCGATGCGCTTTCACCCTCGGGCGACCCGAAGGATATGATCAAACCCGCGCGCGACGACCACCGCCACGCCGGTTCGACCAGCTAAAATTACCAGGGGCGAAGCTGCTCGCTGTAGGTCTCACGGAACAGGTCAAACATTTAATGTCTCCCAGCGTTGCTACGTGCACGCAGAACATAGTTAATAAATAATTAGGGATGTTTCAAGGCCTTAAACGCGGCGATATGGCCCGGAACGGGACGGGCGGGCGCGTATCTTAACGCGATCGCAACGATCGCTCGTTAACCGTGAACCGTGATGCGCCCGCAAGATCCAGACCTGCCGCCCGCCACCGGCACCGAATCGGCCGTCGATGGCTATCGGCGCGACGATGGCGGCGCCTTGGGTTCGCCCGGATGGCGGCTGTTCATCCTGGCCGACGTGACCAATTTCGGGGCGTTGCGGCGCACGCTGGGGCGATGGCGTGCCGGCCGCTTGATCGACGACGTCGCGGCGATCGCGGCAGCCGCGTGGCCGGGGGCACGGCTGGCGCCGGTCAGCCGCTCGATGCTCGAAATCGCGTTCGAGGGCAGGACGCCCACCGATGCCGACGCAGCGATCGCGGCGCTGCGGCGATGCTTCGACCAGCCGATCGATATCGATGGCGCGCCGCATCGGATCGAGATGCTGTTCGCCGGCGCCGCGATGCCGATCCATGACGACGATGATGTCCGGCTGATCGAGGCCGCTGAAGCCGCGCTCGGCCAGGCGCGCACCGACCAGATCGACATCGTGCGCGACCTGACGCAGATCGAACACGCTTATGATCGGATGGCGTTGATCCGCGACCTGAGCGCCGCGATCAACAACGGCGAAATCTTCCTGCAATATCAGCCCAAGGTGCATTTGCGGCAGCAGGAGATCGTCAGCGTCGAGGCGCTCGTACGCTGGCAGCATCCAACGCGCGGGCTGATCGCGCCGGCGGATTTCATCCCGCTGGCCGAGGAAAGCCGGAAAATTGGCGCGCTCACCTTGTGGACGATCCGGAAAGTCATCGCCGACCAGCAGTTGCTGGCGGCGGCGGGATTCGACATTCCGATCTTCGTCAACATCTCGGGCATGCTGCTCGCCGATGCCGAGTTCGTCGACCAAGTGTGTACGATGGTGCGCGGCGTGCCGACCAAGATCGGCTTCGAGATCACCGAAACCGCGGTGATCCGCGATCCCGAAAGCGCGATCCGGCATCTGCACACCTTCGCGCAGATCGGCGTGACGCTGGCGATCGACGATTATGGCGCGGGGCTTTCCTCGCTTGCCTATCTCAAACAGCTTCCCGCGCGCGAGCTCAAGATCGACAAGATGTTCGTGCTCGAGCTGACCAGCAGCAACCGCGATCCGCTGATCGTGCGCTCGACGATCGACCTGGCGCATGCGCTCGACATGGAAGTCACTGCCGAGGGGGTCGAAACCCCCGCGGCGCTGGCATTGCTGAGCGTCATGGGCTGCGACATGGCGCAAGGCTTCCTGATCAGCCGGCCGATCGCGATCGACGCGATGATCCAGTTCCTCGAACAGGATCGCCATCTGGGAGCGATGGCCTCGATGCGCCCCACCTTCGGACGACCGGAAGCGTTCTGGAAGCGTGCATAAGTCGATGTCCAGCGGCCGCGCTGCGGCCCTTGCTCGGTCGCGCATGACTGGCAAGCTACGCTGGATGGCGTTGTTGCTGTTGTTGCCGGCCTTCGCCGTGAACGCCCGCGCGCAACCGAGCAACTCCCTGGCGTCGGACATCGAAATCGCCAAGGGGCTGATGCTGCGCGACCCTGCGGGCGTTTTCAACGCCTCGCGCGACATCGAGCAGCGAATAGTCGGATCGGAAAAGACGCCCGAAGCCGTCCTCGGACTGGCAACCGTCCGCTGGCTGGGCGCCGAAGCGCTTGTGCGGCTCGGCCGCGCCGACAATGCCGAAGGTCTGGCGCTGAACGCCGGACGGATCGCCAGGCGGCTGCGCGATGCGCAGCTTTATGGCGACACGCTCACCACGCTCGGCGGCATCCACGCCGCGCGCAGCGACGCCGCGCGCGCGCTCCAGGCATATCAAGGCGCACACGAAGCCTTTCGCCAGGCGGGTTATCCGCGTGGGCAGGCGATCGCGCTGCAAAATATCGCGAACCTCTATGTCGACGGTGGCGACCACCGGACCGCCGAGCGATACTTCAACCAGTCGGAAGAAGTGTATGACGGCGACGACCGGCTTTCGCTGACGCTCTACAACAATCGGGGCGCCGGCCTTCGCGACATGGGGCGCTACGCCGAATCGGCGCGCGAGTATCGCCGGGCGCTTGTATTGGCCGAGCGGCAGGATAGTCCGTTCCTGCAGGCGCGCATCTTGACCAACCTTGCCCAGGTCTATCTCGAGGCTGGAGACATCGCGCAGGCGAATTCGGTCATCCAGCAGGCGTGGGAGCTGACGACCGAATCGCCCGAAGCCGAGGCTTGGAAGCCTTATGTCCAAGCGTTCGCCGCACGCGCAGCGTTTCAGGCCGACGATCTTCCCCGCGCGAAGTCGCTCATCGAAGCCAGTTTCTTGGGGGTCGATCCCGCCATGACCATGGCATCGCGCCGCGACACGCATGTCACCGCCTATCAAATCTACCGCAAGCTGGGCGACAGCGCCAAGGCGCTCGACCATCTCGAGGCGTTGCGCCGGCTGACCGACGAACAGTCGAAGCTTGCCGCCTCGACCAACACCGCGTTGATGGCGGCGCGTTTCGATTTCGCCAATCAGGAACTGCGCATCGCCCGGCTCAAGGCCGACGAACTGCGCACCAGCATCGAGGTCGAGCGCGCGCGCGTTCGCAACCAGCAGATTTTGTTCGCCAGCGGTGCCGCCGCGGCGTTGGTGATCCTGGCGCTGCTGAGCTTCGGCGTCTTCACGCTGCGGCGCAGCCGCAACCAGGTCCGCGCCGCCAACGCCGCGCTCAGCACCACCAACGTCGCGCTCGAAAAGGCGCTGGCCGCCAAGACCGAGTTCCTGGCGACTACCAGCCACGAAATCCGCACCCCGCTCAACGGCATCCTCGGCATGACCCAGGTCATGCTCGCCGACGGCGCGCTGCCCGCGCAGCAGCGCGAACGCGTCGACGTCGTCCACAGCGCGGGCCTGGCGATGCGCGCGCTGGTCGACGATATCCTCGACGTCGCCAAGATGGAGACGGGCAATCTCAGCGTCGCGCCCGAGCCTGCCGATCTTCGCGAAACGCTCCACGAAGTCGCGCGGATGTGGGCCGAGCCGGTCCGCGCCAAGGGGCTGGCCTTCACGCTCGACATCGATGCCGCGCCGCACTGGATCGAAACCGATGCGGGGCGACTGCGCCAGATGCTGTTCAACCTGCTGTCGAACGCGATCAAGTTCACCGCGCAAGGATCGGTTGGGCTCAGCGCGGGCAAGAGCGAGGATGGCACCCGCCTGATCCTTGTCGTGCGCGATTCGGGGATCGGCATCCCGCCCGAGAAGCATGCGGCGATCTTCGAATCGTTCCGCCAGGTCGATACCACCACGACGCGCCATTATGGCGGCACCGGGCTGGGGCTGACGATCTGCCGCAACCTGGCGCAGGCGCTGGGCGGCGATATCGCGGTCAGCAGCGCCGCGGGGCAGGGGGCAACCTTCACCGTCGACCTGCCGCTGGTCGAAGTCGCCGCGCCCGCGATCGCCGCCGATGCCGGCAAGGGTGGTCTATTGATCGTCGACGGCAATCCGATCGCGCGCGCGATGCTGCGCACGCTGCTCGCGCCGCGCGCGGGAACCGTCCACTTCGCCGACAGCGCCCAAGCCGCCGCCGACGCGATCGCCAAGGCGGCGCCCGAATGCGTGCTGGTCGATGATTCGATCCTCCGCGCGCAAGGCGACGAGGCCTCGCTACCGGCCATCGCCGAGGCTGCGCACGACGCGGGCGCACGCTGCGCCGTGCTGTGGCGCGACCCCGGCGACGACGATCGCGCGGCGCTGATCGCGGCGGGCGCCGACCTCGTGATCGCCAAGCCGATCGCCGGGGTCGCGCTTGCCGCACAACTGTTCGGCGCATCTCCCCCCGTCGACCTCGCAACCGGGGTTGTCTCTCGTGCGGCATAGGCAGATAGCGACCGAATCATGACTGTACCGGCGCATTTCCCGCACTCGCGCAAGCAGCGAGCCCGATGAAGATATTGTTTATCGAGGACGACCCGATGAACCGCCGGGTCGTGCGCGACATGCTCGACGTCGCGGGCGCGACGATGGCCGAGGCCGATCGCGCCGAAGAGGGGCTTCGCCAGATCGACGCCGAGGATTTCGACGTCGTGCTGGTCGATCTGCGGATGCCCGGCATGGACGGGTTCGAGGCGATCGGCAGGATCCGCGCGCGCCCCGATGCCAAGGCCAATCTGCCGCTGATCGTGGTCACCGCCGACACCGCGGTCGACCTTGCCGAGCGCTGCATGGCGATCGGCGCCGACGCGGTGATCTTCAAGCCGGTGGCGATGGACGCGCTGTTCGACGCGATCGGCAGCGTGCTGGCGCGCAAGGCCGACGACGGCGGGATGATCCTCTAGGGCTTTAGTCCTCCAGGATCATGCTGTGGCGCCTCGTGTCGCGCATCGTCAGATAGGTGACCAGCGACACCCCGATCATCCCGGTGACGTACCAGTAGAATCCCTGTTCGAACCCCGAATCCTTGAACCACAAGGCGATATATTCGGCGGTCCCGCCGAAAATCGCGTTGGCGATCGCATAGGGCAGCGCGACCCCCAAAGTGCGGATATGCGCGGGAAACATCTCGGCCTTCACCACCCCCGAAATTGCGCTGTAGCCGCTGACGATCACCAGCGCACCGAAACAGATCGCAAACGCCGTCAGGGCATCGCGCGTCTGCGCCAGCGTGGTGAAGATCGGATAGGTCAGCAGCACACCCAGCACGCCGAACGCGACCATCAACGGCTTGCGCCCGATCCGATCGGACAGCGCACCGACCGCGGGCTGAAGCAGCATGAACAGGAACAAGCTGGCGGCGTTGATCGCCGAGGCGGTTTCGCGGTCGAAGCCGCTGGTGTTGACCAGGAACTTCTGCATGTAGATCGAATAGGCATAGAAGGCGAGCGTGCCGCCCGCGGTCAGCGACAACACCGTCATCGTCTCGCGCGGATGGTGGCGCAGCAGCGCGACGAACCCCGATCGCGGCGCGCCGGCGTCCTTGGCATTCTCGAAGCTCTCGGTCTCGAGCAGCCCGCGCCGCAGCCAGAACACGCTGATCGCCAGCGCGCCACCGATCGCGAAGGGAATTCGCCAGCCCCACGCCTCGAGCGCCGCCTCGCTCATCGTCGCCTGGAGCAGCAGCAATACGCAAAGCGCCAGCAACTGCCCCGCGATCAACGTGACATATTGGAAGCTCGCGAAGAAGCCGCGGCGGTTGCGGCCCGCCATCTCGGAAAGATACGTCGCGCTCGCGCCATATTCGCCGCCGACCGACAGCCCCTGCAGCAGCCGTGCGATCAGCAACAATGCCGGCGCCGCGACCCCGATCGAGGCGTAGGTCGGCGTCACAGCGATCATCAGCGACCCGACGCACATCAGCGTAACCGATAGCGTCAGTCCCGCCTTGCGCCCCTTGCGATCCGAATAGACCCCCATCAGCCAGCCGCCGATCGGCCGCATGAAGAAGCCGAGCGCGAAGACCGCCGCGGCCTGCAATAACTCGACCGTAGGGTCGTCGCCTGGGAAGAAGCGCGGCGCGAAATACAGCGTGAAGGCGGCATAGGCGTACCAGTCATACCATTCGACCAGATTGCCCGCCGACCCGCCCAGGATCGACCGGAGCCGTTCGCGGGTGAGCGGGGCGGGCGCGTCGCTGTGGGGGATGATGGCCATTTGGCTTCGCTCGCGCTCGTTGTCCTGCTACCCGGCTTAGCGAGGCTTCGCCCGGCAGGACAAGTCGCGTGCGGTGGGGTTAGAGAAAGCCGCGCATATGGGTTGATACGCGCGCGCCATGTTGCTACGTGGCCAACCAGCGCCCGGGAACCCCGTTTCCGGCGATCATGATTCTATAGACCAAGACTTTTCTGCAGTTACGAAATCGGAGTTTCCCGACCTCATGCAAATCATCGTTCGCGACAACAACGTCGACCAGGCTTTGCGCGCACTCAAGAAGAAGCTGCAGCGCGAAGGCGTGTATCGCGAGATGAAGCTTCGTCGGCACTATGAGAAGCCCAGCGAAAAGCGCGCCCGCGAGCGCGCCGCAGCGATCCGTCGCGCGCGCAAGCTGGAGCGCAAGCGCGTCGAGCGCGACGGCGCACGCTGATTGATCGGTTCGTCGGCTTGCGCCGGCGAACCATATTTTTCCCGTTCGCCCTGAGCTTGTCGAAGGGCTGTACTTCTTTCGATCGAAGAAGGACGGGGCTTCGACAAGCTCAGCCCGAACGGAAGGAAGCGGTTGCTTCCTCGTCGGCCGCGTAGGACACCCGCTCATGTCGACCACCGCAGCTCCGATCCGCCCTACCAAGCGCGGCTATCTCATCTGGCTGTGGGTCGGCGTGCTGGTCGCGGTCCTGGTCGCAGGGCTGCTGGCGTGGAAGGGTACCGCGGCGGTCGTCGCCGATACCGGCAGCAATGCACAGTTCCTGGCCTATAACGCAGGGCAGCCCGGGGTCGAACAGACCGCGAGCGGTCTGCAATATCGCGTGCTCGAAGCGGGCGAGGGCGATGCGCGCCCCACCGATACCGATCTGGTGCTGGTGAACTACACCGGCAAGCTGCGCGACGGCGAGACCTTCGACGCCAGCCAGCAGCCGACCCCGATGTCGCCGACGCAGGTCGTGCCCGGCTTCGGCGAAGGCCTGAAGCTGATGCCCAAGGACTCGAAATATCGCTTCTGGATCAAGCCCGAGCTCGCCTATGGCGCCGAACCGCGCCGCGATCCCAGCACCGGCCAGGAAGTGATTCCGGGCGAGGCATTGCTGGTGTTCGACGTCGAGATGGTCGATTTCGTCCCCGAAGCGGTCGTTCGCCAGATGCAGCAACAGCAGATGATGCAGCAGGGTGCCCCCGGCGCAGCGCCAGGTGGGGCAATGCCGGGCGGCGCGATGCCGGGTGGTCCGGGCGGCCCGCCGGCACCGCCTTCGGCCGGCCAGTAACTGCGAGACGATTGCTCGGCGGCCTAGGGTCGCGGGCAGGGCGCCGGTAGCCATCGGCGCCCGGATATAGATCGGCGCAACCGCATCCGATCGCACCGCCCAACAGCCGTAGTGGCATTCCATCGCATTGCGCTTGAGCCATGCTGCGGCGCACCCATATAGGGCGCACGGGACCGGACGCGGGGCGCGATCGATAGCGCGAAATAGGAATGTCGGAACCCGCTGAAGTCACGCCTGCCGATCAGCAGGCCGCCAGACCCGGAGTTCCGCCGCCGTGTTCGATTCCTTCGACCCGTTGATCCTTGCGCGAATCCAGTTCGCGTTCACGATCAGCTTCCACTTCATCTTCCCCGCCTTCTCGATCGGCTTAGCGAGCTTCCTTGCGGTGCTCGAAGGGCTGTGGCTGAAGACGGGCAAGGACCTGTACCACGACCTCTTCAAATTCTGGGTGAAGATCTTCGCCGTCGCCTTCGCGATGGGCGTCGTGTCGGGTATCGTGATGTCGTACCAGTTCGGCACCAACTGGTCGGTCTTCTCCGACCGCACCGGGCCGATCCTGGGGCCGCTGATGGCTTATGAGGTGCTGACCGCCTTCTTCCTCGAAGCCGGGTTCCTGGGCGTCATGCTGTTCGGCATGGACCGCGTCGGCAAGAAGCTGCACTTCGCCGCCACCTGCATGGTGGCGATCGGCACCTTCATCTCGGCATTCTGGATCCTCAGCGTCAACAGCTGGATGCACACCCCGGTGGGCTATGCGATGAACGATGTCGGGCAGTTCGTGCCCGCCGGATCGTGGCTGACGATCATCTTCAACCCCAGCTTCCCCTATCGGCTGTTCCACACCGTCACCGCGGCCTATCTGACCACCGCCTTCGTCGTTGGCGCGGTCGGCGCCTTCCAGCTGCTCAAGGCGCGCGCGGGCAAGAACCGGATCGAAACCGACGGCGACAGCCACCCCGCGGCGACCGCGCATCCCGAACTGCCGCGATCGCACGCTGCCGCGCGGAAAATGTTTTCGATGGCGATGTGGATGGCGGCGATCGTCGCGCCGATCCAGATCTTCGCCGGCGACCTGCACGGGATCAACACGCTCGAGCATCAGCCGGCCAAGGTCATGGCGATGGAGGGGCATTATAAAAGCCACCCCGATGGCGCGCCACTGATCCTGTTCGGCCTGCCCAACGCCGCCGAAAAGCGGATCGACTATGCGATCGAGATCCCCAAGGTCTCCTCGCTGATCTTGAAGCACGATCTCAACGCTCCGCTCGCGGGGCTCGACACCGTCGCCGACGATCGCGAGCCGCCGGTGTCGATCCTGTTCTGGTCGTTCCGGATCATGGTCGGCATCGGCTTCGCGATGCTAGGGCTCGGGCTGTGGAGCCTGTTCGCGCGGCTGCGCAAGCGGCTCTATGATTGGCCCTGGCTCCACCGCGCGGCGATCGTGATGGGGCCATCGGGCTTCGTCGCCGTGATCGCAGGCTGGATCACCACCGAGGTCGGGCGTCAGCCCTTTACCGTGTATAACCTGCTCACGACCGCCGACAGCGTATCGCCGCTCGCGGCGCCTGCGGTCGGTGCCTCGCTGGTCGCGTTCATCCTCGTCTATTTCGTCGTGTTTGGCTTCGGCACCTGGTATATCCTCAAGCTGATGGCCAAGGGCGTGCAGGACGACGAACCCGATATCCAGGACGATGCGCCGATCCGCAGCGCGGGGATCATGCCTGGGCCGACCCAGCAAGGCGGGCAGCAACGCGGCGGCCGTTCCTCCGGGGGGCAGCGCGGCACGCTGCAGCCGGCCGAATAATGTACGTCAACACAGACCTTGCGACGATCTGGGCGGGCATCATCGCCTTTGCGATCTTCGCCTATATCGTGATGGACGGGTTCGACCTGGGCATCGGCATCCTGTTTCCCGTGTTCGGCGTAGGCGAAGAGCGCGACCAGGCGATGAACTCGATCGCGCCGGTGTGGGACGGCAACGAAACCTGGCTGGTGCTCGGTGGCGGCGGGCTGTTTGCGGCTTTCCCGCTCGCTTATGCGATCATCATGCCCGCGCTGTATCCGCCGATCATCGCGATGCTGCTCGGGCTGGTATTCCGCGGGGTAGCGTTCGAGGCGCGCTGGCGCGATCCGGGGCATCGCCGCTGGTGGGATCTCGCGTTCACCCTGGGCTCGGTCGTCGCGGCGTTCGCGCAAGGCGTGACGTTGGGGGCGCTGCTCCAGGGGGTCGAGGTCGATGGCCGCGCTTATGGCGGCGGCTGGCTCGACTGGTTCACCCCGTTCAGCATGTTGACCGGGGTCAGCCTGGTCGCAGGCTATGCGCTGCTGGGCGCGACCTGGCTGATCTGGAAGACCGAGGGCGGGACGCAGGCGCATGCCTATCGGCTGGCGGCGCGCTTCGGGGTGATCACGCTGGCGGCGATCGCGGCGGTGAGTGCGTCGACGCTTACGCTCGAATACGCCTATTATCAGCGCTGGCTGGCCTATCCGGGCATCTTGCTGACCGCGCAGGTGCCGCTGCTGGTGGGCATCTTCGCCTTCGCCTTTTACCGCTCGCTCAAGAAGCAGCGTGAGGCGCGGCCCTTCCTGCTGGCGCTGGGGCTGTTCGCATTGAGCTTCGTCGGGCTGGGGATCAGCATGTTCCCCTATATCGTGCCCGACAGCGTCACGATCTGGCAGGCGGCGGCCCCCGAATCGAGCCAGTTGTTCATGCTGGCGGGTGCGGCGGTGCTGGTGCCGGTGATCCTGATCTATACCGGCTGGGCCTATTGGGTGTTCCGCGGCAAGGTCGGTACCGAGGGATATCACTGATGCAGGGCAACGAGGCCGACCGGCAACCGCTATGGCGGCGGCTGGGCTGGATGGCGGCGATCTGGGGTGCGAGCGTGGGGCTGCTCGGGGCGGTCGCGATGGTGATCCGCTGGTGGCTCGGGCTGGGCTGAGCGCGCTAGGTGGCGGCTCGACATTCTAGGCTGAAGGTTCGCGCACTAAGCCTGGCGAGTACGAAGATTGCGTCAGCCTGATCCGCACCGGTCACGTCAGAAGCACAAACAAAAACGGCGGCCCGCGAGGGCCGCCGTTTCCGTAATCAAGTCAGCAAGGATTAGTTGCTGTCCGAATCGTCGTCGCCGTCTGCAACGATCACGATGCCCGCGATCACAGCTGCTGCTGCGAGAACGCCGACGATGATGCCGCCGCCTGCAATGGCTTCGTTCGACTTCTTGCCGGTGGTCGAAACGCGAGCCGACTTAGCAACCGACAGAGCGCTTGCGCTGTTGGTGGCTGCCACGACGGGCGTGGCAATGAGCGAAACTGCCGAAGCGGCAGTCAGTAGTTTGGCCAAACGCATGGGTAAACTCCCTTGTATTAAACATATCGTACGCGATTTGACGGTCGCATAGTCGCCACTACTTCGCAAGCGCACAACGACAGCCACCGTGAAAAAGTTGCCACGTTGTTGCCCTGTAGCAACGGTCGCGATAGACCATAATCGTCGTGCAATTGCAAGGAACTGGCACAACCGCTCGCCGCGTTTGGTGGCAGTCAGACCGTTTTGGTCCAAAGTGTTTAGCGACGAACCGGTCAGTAACAAAGACTATCTGCCGGTGTGTTCGGGCGCGGGCTAAAGTGCCAGTCATTCGACCCCATGGCCTGCTGGCACCAGTTGACCGCCAGCGCCCGCTGCGGCACCCGGGCTCGGGATATGGACAGAGCAATATCACTGGTCCGCCGAAGCGTGCTGATCGCGGTCCCGTTGCTGGCGACCGCCGCGATCGGCGCGGGATCGGCGCCGAGGGACGTCGTCACCGCTACTGAGGCCGAACAGGCAACGTTCGAAGCGATTCGCGCGCTCGACAAACGGCTCGCGACGATCGGCTTTGACCTCGGACGGGACAATCGCGCGCTGTGTGATCGTCAGGCGCCGGGGACCGGGCTGGTGGTACATGCGCCGGCGCAATATGTTTCGAACTTGCGCGCGGCTGCGGCGCATTTCGGGTTTGCCGGCGCCGTCGCGGTCCTTGCCACCGTCGAAGACAGCCCCGCAGCGGGCAAGATCGCGCAGGATGAAACGCTGGTACGATGGGGTGATGTTGCGGTCGCCGACCTGCCGACCGCTACCCCCACCGCGCCGCTGATCGCGCTATACGACCGCACCGCGCAAGCGCCCGCCACTGCACCGGTGCAGATCGAGACGATCCGCGACGGGCAGGCGCGAACGACGACGCTCGAACCGGTCGCGGTCTGCCGGACCCGGTTCGAACTCGAGATGTCCGACGCGGTGAATGCCGAGGCCGATGGCGACATGGTCCAGATTTCGTCGCGGTTGTTCGAAGAATATCCCGATTCCGAGGTCGCGGTCCTCGTCGCGCACGAACTCGCGCACAACATCCTGCGGCACCGTGATCGGCTCGATGCGGCGAAGGTCGCGCGCGGGCTGCTCGCCGGGGTCGGCCGCAACGCCCGGCTGTTCCGCCAGACCGAGCTCGAGGCCGATATCCTGAGCGTCCATCTGCTGGTCAATGCCGGCTATCCGCCGCTGGCCGCCGCGACCTTTTGGCGCAAGTTCGGCCCCGAACACGCCGGCGGCTGGTTCCGCAGCGCGACGCATCCCGGCTGGCGCGAACGCGCGGCGCGGATGCAGCAGGAGGGCGAAGCGATCGCCGCGGGGCGGGTCGATCCCAAGGCGCCGCCGATCCTGCAGCAGCGGACGGTCCCGCTCGACGGCGACTGGCGCGCGCTGCTCGCCGGGCGCTGAACTCAGCCCGCGCGCCGCAGCATCGGCGCGGCGTGCTGCGGCGCGGCCGGCTGATCGGGCCAGATGCCGCGGGTATCGTACACGCGCTTGGCGGCGCGCTCCTCGAGCGGCACCGACTTGAACACGTCGTGGTCGACCAGCACGACGAAGATCGGGCATTCCTCGATCGCGGTGTCGATGTCGATCAACCGCGCACCGCTGCCGTCGAACGCTGCGGGCAGCGCCTGCGCATAGGGTTCGACGATCCGCATCCGCTCGCCGAAGCGCCGCGCCAGCGCCTGCGCGACCTTGAGCGCGGGGCTCTCGCGGAAATCGTCGATATTCGCCTTGAACGCGAGGCCCAGGCACGCGACCGGGACGCCGGGCATGCTTTCGATCAGCGCCTCGGCCCGGCCGATCGTATAGCCGGTCTTGGCATCGTTCACTTCGCGCGCGGTGCGGATCAGCGGGGTGTTTTCGGGATCGCCATGCACCAGGAACCACGGATCGACCGCGATGCAATGCCCGCCGACCCCCGGGCCGGGTGCCAGGATGTTGACGCGCGGGTGCCGGTTGGCGAGGCGGATCACCTCCCACACATCGACGCCCATATTCTCGGCCACCACCGATAATTCGTTGGCGAAGGCGATGTTGACGTCGCGAAAGGCGTTTTCGGTCAGCTTGGTCATCTCCGCCGCGCGCGACGTCGTGGTGACACACGCGCCGCGCACGAAGCGGCGGTAGAATTGCAGCGCCTTGCGCGCGCAACGCGGGGTGATGCCGCCGATGACCCGGTCATTGTCGATCAGCTCGACCAGGATGCGGCCGGGCAACACGCGCTCGGGGCAATAGGCGATCGCGATGTCGGGGGTGCCCGGCGTCATCCCCGGCACCTTCAGGTCGGGGCGAAGCGCCGCCAGCAGGTCGCGGACCTTCTCGGTGGTGCCGACGGGCGAAGTCGATTCGAGGATCACCATGTCACCGGGTTTGAGCGCGGCGGCGACGGTGGTCGCCGCGTCGAGCACATAGCCGATGTCGGGGGCGTGATCGTCGCCGAACGGGGTGGGAACCGCGATCACGAACACATCGGCGGGTTCGATCAGCGTCGAGGCGCGCAGATTGCCGCGCGCGACCACGCCCGAGACGAGCCCGTCGAGGTCGATCTCCTCGATATGCACGCGCCCCGAATTGACCGTTTCGACCACGGTCTGCGAAACGTCGATGCCGAGCACCTTGGCGCCGGTGCGCGCGATCACCGCCGCGGTGGGGAGGCCGATATAGCCGAGGCCGAGCACCGCGACCTTGAGTTCGGTATCAGAAAGCATCCGCGATAACCCCAGCGATCCGTGCCGCAGCCTGGCCGTCGCCGAACGGATTGTGGGCGCGCGCCATCGCGGAATAGGCGTCCTTGTCGTCGAGAAGGTTGAAGATTTCGGAAACGATCCGGTCCTCGCCGGTGCCGACCAGCTTGGCGGTCCCCGCCGCGACGCCTTCGGGGCGTTCGGTGGTTTCGCGCATCACCAGCACCGGCTTGCCCAGCGCCGGCGCTTCCTCCTGCACTCCGCCCGAATCGGTGAGCACCAGATGCGCCATGTCGAGCGCGCGAATGAACTGCGGATAGTCGAGCGGGTCGATCCGCGCGATGTTGGGCCGATCGCCCAGTAATTCGTCCATCACCGCGACGACATTGGGGTTGGGATGGACCGGAAAGACGATGGCGACGTCGTCGCGCTGCGCGATACGGGCGATCGCACGCGCGATATTGGCCATGCCGTCGCCGAAATTCTCGCGCCGATGTGTGGTGACCAGCACGATCCGCTTGCCCGCGAACCGCGCCGCCAGCGGATCGAGCGCGGCGGCCAGCGATGGCTCGGCGGTGATCCGCGCCTGCGTCCACAGCAAGGCATCGATCACCGTGTTGCCGGTGACGTGGATCGATGCCGGCGCGATATTCTCAGCCCGCAGCGCCGCCGCTGAGGTTTCGGTCGGCGCGAAATGCAGGTCGGCGATCGGCGCGACGATCCGCCGGTTCACCTCCTCGGGCCAGGGGTGATAGATATCGCCCGATCGCAGGCCAGCCTCGACATGCGCGACCGGGATCTTGCGGTAATAAGCGGTCAGCGCGCCGACCATCGCGGTGGCGGTATCGCCCTGGACGATCACCCGATCGGGCTGTTCGGCATCCATCACGTCGCCCAGGCCCGTCAGCAGCCGCGCGGTGAGCCGGTCGAGCGACTGGCCGGGCTCCATCAGGTCGAGATCGATGTCGGGCACCAGCCCCGCGATCGCCAGCACCTGGTCGAGCAGCCCGCGATGCTGCGCGGTGACGCAGGTGCGCACGGTCAGCCCGGGGGTCGCGCGCAATGCGGCGACGACGGGGAACAGCTTGATGGCTTCGGGACGGGTGCCGAAGACGATGAGGATGCGGCGGTCGGTCATGCGGCGGGTCCTAGCGCCTGCGGGTGAAGCAACCGCTAACTCGCATACCCTGCGTCCTCAGCGCGCGTTGTAGCCGCGAAACCATTCGACGAAGCGCGGGATCCCCTCGGCGAGCGAGGTGCGTGGGGCAAAACCCAGGTCGCGCTGGATCGCGTCGATATCGGCATAGGTGGCGGGGACGTCGCCGGGCTGCATCGGCTGATACTCGCGCACCGCCTCGCGCCCGATCGCGCGCTCGATCAGGTCGATCATATCCCCTAGCTGCTCGGGCTGGTTGTTGCCGATATTGTAGATCCGGTGCGGCGCGACGCTGCCGCCCGATTTCTCGGCGCCGTCGTCGGCGGGCGGATGGTCGAGGCACGCAACGACGCCATCGACGATGTCGTCGATATACGTGAAATCGCGCTGCATCTTCCCGTGATTGAACACCGCGATCGGCCGCCCCGCCATGATCGCATCGGCGAACAGCCACATCGCCATGTCGGGGCGTCCCCAGGGGCCATAGACGGTGAAGAAGCGCAGCCCCGTCTGCGGGATGCGATACAGATGCGCATAGGTTTCGCTCATCAGCTCGTCGGCCTTCTTGGTCGCGGCATAGAGCGAGATCGGATGATCGACGCGATCGTCGACGCTGAAGGGCAGCTTGGTATTGGCGCCATAGACCGACGAGGACGAGGCATAGACGAGATGCGCGACCCCGCGCGCGCGCGCGAGCTCGAGGATGTTGACATGGCCGGTCAGGTTCGAGCGGACATAGGCGCGCGGGTTGGTCAGCGAATAACGCACCCCCGCCTGCGCGCCGAGATGGACGATGCGATCGAAGCTCGCGTCCTCCAATACGGCATCGAGCGCGCTATCGTCGCCGAAATCGACGCGGCGGAAATCGAAGCTGTCGCCGTGCCGCCCGGCCAGCGAATCGAGCCGCGCATGCTTGAGCGCGGGATCGTAATACTCGTTGAGATTGTCGATGCCGATCACCCGCTCGCCGCGCGACAGCAGCCGGTCGGCGACGTGATAGCCGATGAAGCCGGCAGCGCCGGTAACCAATGTCGTCAAATCCCGTCCCCGCTCGCCGACGCTTCACCGACGAATGCCGCAGATTGACCGCGAGGGGAAGCTATTCGGCGGGAACCGACTCCGGTGCCGCCGGCGGACGGGGGAACACCCGACCGCGGAAGATGCCGACGAGCAGCAGTGCGGCGGCGGTGGCGAGGCAATCGATCGCCCAGTCATCCCATTCGCCCGCGCGGCCAACCGCCATCCATGCCTGGGTAAGCTCGATTGCCCCGCCAAGCAGCGCATAGAAGACGAATTGCAGGCGGAGCGACAGCCGCGGCCAGGCCAGGCTTCCAACCAGCGGCAGCAGGCTGAACGCAAGCAGATGCCGATGCTCGCCGCTTTCGACGATCATCCCCAGCTGCCCAGGGGTCAGCGCAAGGAACAGCATTGCTGCGGCCAGCACCAGGAACACGGCTTTGACCACGATTTGCATGCCGATCCCTTCGCATGCGCAGCATGCAGGCGCCAGTCCCGTTTCGGTATTGCCCCGCGTGATTGCCTCGCTCTGCCGCAACCGTTAGGGCGGGCGGCAGTTGTAAACAGGAGATTTCCCATGGCGCAAAAGCCGCTTCGCAAGGCCGTATTTCCCGTCGGCGGCCTCGGCACCAGGTTTCTCCCTGCGACCAAGGCAATCCCCAAGGAGATGATGCCCGTCGTCGATCGCCCGCTGATCCAATACGCCGTCGACGAAGCGATCGAGGCGGGGATCGAGCAGATGATCTTCGTCACCGGGCGCGGCAAGTCGGCGATCGAGGATCATTTCGACATCGCCTATGAGCTCGAAGCGACGATGAAGGCGCGCGGCAAGTCGCTCGACATTCTCGACGCGACGCGGCTGACGCCGGGCAATGTCGCCTATGTCCGCCAGCAGGAGCCGATGGGGCTCGGCCATGCGGTGTGGTGCGCGCGCGACATCGTCGGCGACGAGCCCTTCGCGATCTTCCTGGCCGACGAGCTGATGGTGGGCCAGCCGGGCTGCATGAAGCAGATGGTCGATGCCTATAATCGCGTCGGCGGCAACGTCGTGTGCGGCTATGAAGTCCCCGAAGACGAGACCGATCGCTATGGCATCGTCGAGCCCGGCGCGGTCGATGGCCAGCTGGTCGAGGTCAAGAGCCTGGTGGAAAAGCCCAAGCTCGGCACCGCGCCGTCGAACCTGATGATCCCCGGCCGCTACATCCTGCAGCCCGAGGTGATGCGTATCCTCGAGACGCAGGAAGCCGGCGCGGGCAACGAAATCCAGCTGACCGATGCGATGGCGCAGCTGATCGGCAAGCAGCCGTTCCACGCCTTCAAGTTCGGCGGCGATCGTTATGATTGCGGCGACAAGGCGGGCTATATCCAGGCCAATCTGGCGCTGGCGGTGGCACGCGACGACATTGGCCCCAAGGTCCGCGCCTTCGCGAAGCAGCTGCTGGGCTAAACGGCGATCACTCGTTCCTCGCCGGTCTCGGCGAGGAACGACACCAGCCCGCCCGCTTCGATCTCGGGCGGCAACGCCAGGCCGAGCGCGGCTAGGCCGGTCTGGCACGCTACCAGCCGCACCCCCATTTCGAGCATGCCCGCGATCGCAGCGTCGTCCTCGGCGAGCAAGCCGGTGGCCGCGTCGTGGAGATACAGCGCGGTCCGCCGTCCGAGCGCGGCATTGGCCTGCGCGATCGCCACCGCTGCGCGCCAGCGTTCGACGTCGGCAGTCACGACGATGATCGCCAACGCGCCGGCATCGGTCGCCACCGGCGCCATGTCGGTCAGTCTAGCGTCGACAGGAACCATCGCTCGGTGCCTTCCAGGCCGATCGCGGTCAGCCGGCCCGATCCATAGGCGCCGGTGTCGATCCCGATCCGCCAGCGCCGCTCGTCGACCGCCTCGGTGACGGTATGCCCGTGCACCACGACATGGCTGAGGCTGCCGCGATGGCTCAGAAAGGGCTCGCGAATCCAGAACAGGTCCGATGTCCGCTGCTCGTCGAGCGGCACGTCGGGGCGGATGCCGGCATGGACGAACAGATAGTCGCCGAACACCAGCATCGTCTCGAACCCCTCGATGAACGCGCGATGTTCGTCGGAGACCAGCGTCGGCAGATGTGTCTCGAGGTCGTCCCAGGTGGCTTCATCGAACTGGGTGAGGGACATACCGTAGCTCTGCATCGTCTCGCGCCCGCCGGCACGCGTGAATACCTTCAGCGCTTCGCGTTCGCCCGCCAGCGCGCCGAGGAACAATTCCTCGTGATTGCCCGTCAGGAAACGCGGCGTCGCCCAGTCGAGCGACAAGGTCCGCAGCTTTTCGATCACGCCCGCCGAATCGGGACCGCGATCCATCAGGTCGCCCAGGAAGATCAGATGCGTCTCGGCGGCCGTACGTCCGGCATTGTCGCGCTCGATCTTGGCGAGCAACGTTTCGGTTTCGGCCAGACAGCCATGGATGTCGCCGATCGCGTAGACACGCTGGCCTTCGGGGATCCGGCTTTGCTTGGGCTTGGTCTTGCGAAAAATACGCTGGATCATCTCGGTCTTGCTGTCAGGAGTCGGCCCCAAACGGATGTCGGGGCATAAAGTGCCGCGACCGCTATGTCACCGCACAAGCGGGGCAGCCTGGGTCTTTGCGCAATGTCAGGGTTCGGAACCGCATCGACAAGGCGTCGGCAAGCAATAGCTTGCCCACCATGGCCTCGCCGAAGGGCACGATCGTCCGGATCACCTCGATCGCGGCGAGGCTGCCGATCGTGCCGGTCATCGCGCCGAGCACGCCCTGATCGGCGCAGCTGATGTCCGCCCGGTCCGGATCGCTGCCGACGAAGCAGCGATAGCAGGGGCGATCGGGCTCCCAGCCGCGATACACCGCCAGCTGTCCCTCGAACGCGCCGATCGCCGCCGATACCAGCGGGATTCGCAGCTGGAGCGCGGCATCGGCGACCGCGAGCCGGGTGGCGAAATTGTCGCTGCCGTCGAGCACGCAGTCGGCGCCGCCCAGCAGGTCGGCGGCGTTGGCGGCATCGATCCGGACCGCGCGCGGCGCCAGGGTCACATCGGGGTTCAGCCGGCGCAGCGCCGCTGCCGCGGCTTCGACCTTCGACCGCCCAATATCGTCGGTGCCGAACAGCGTCTGGCGCTGGAGGTTCGATCGATCGACGCGATCATCGTCGATGATCGTCAGTCGGCCAATCCCGGCGGCGGCGAGATATTGCAGCGCGGGCGAACCGATCCCGCCCGCGCCGATCACCACCACGTGCGCCGCCAACAAGCGCATCTGCCCGCCGCCGCCGATCTCGCGCAGGATGATGTGGCGCGCGTAGCGATCGAGTTGCTGGTCGGTAAGCGTCAGATCGGCCATTCGAAGGTCATGGTGGCACGGTACCAGCGCGGTGCCGCGGTCACCCGCGCGGGCAGGTTGTTGCGCGCGAAGCCGAGCACCAGCCCGGCGGCATATTGCTCGACCGTCGGGCAGTCGATCGCGCGCGGGATCGTCACCCGCGCGCCGAATTCGGGGGTGACCAGCACTGCGATATCGACCTGCATCGCCTGCCGGGTCGCGCCGAACAAATTGGGCTTGCAGCGGCCTGCCTTCACCTCGCCGACGACGAAGGCGGTGATCTGCGGGCTCATCGTCGGGGGCTCGCGATAGGACAACGCCGGCAGCTCTTCCCACGCGATCGTCTGGCCGGGGCGCGAGGGCAGCGGCAGCGCGGGCGGCGCGCCGGGGGCGATCGCCTGCGCCAGGAGCAGCGCCCACAGCATCAGCGACCCGTCGACCCGAAGCCGCCGGCGCCGCGTGCGGTCTCATCGAGCGTCTCGACCTCGGCGACGGTGGCGGCCTGCACCGCCGCGGGCACCAGCTGCGCGATCCGCTCGCCGCGAACGACCTCGAACGCCTCGGTGCCCAGATTGGCGAGGATCACCTTCACCTCCCCGCGATAGTCGCTGTCGACCGTGCCCGGGGTGTTGAGGCAGGTGATGCCGTGCTTGAGCGCCAGCCCCGAACGCGGGCGGACCTGCACCTCATACCCCTCAGGGATCGCGATTCCGAAGCCCGTCGCCACCGCATGCCGCGCGCCCGGCGCGAGCGTGACCGCTTCGGCCGCGACGATGTCCATCCCCGCCGCGCCCGGCGTCGCATAGGCCGGCAGCGGCAGGCCTTGCCCATGCGGCAGCCGCTTGAGCGCGATACGGATCGGGGGAAGGGCGGTCATCGGGTCGCTACCTGATTTGGCACCGGTCGGGCGAGGCGGGCAAGCGCCTGCAGCGTCTCGGCATCGTTCAAAATCTCGTGGCCGCGCCCCGGCAGCCGGCGAAAGTCGATCGCGATCCCGCGCAGCGCCAGCGCCTCGGCATAGGTGCCCGCGATCCGCGGCGGGGTGATCCGGTCATTCTCGCCGACCATGATCGCGGTGCGCGTCGTCACCGCGATCCCGCCGACGGTCTGCAGCGGATCGAGGCTCTCGACCGGGCGGTTGAACCCCTTGCCGGGCTTCGCCTTCGCCATCAGCGCGCGCCATTCGGGCAGCGTGCAGGGGCAACCGACGAGCAGCATGCCGTCGACCAGCCGGGGCCGCGTGCCCGCAAGGTTGGCGACGAGCGCCGCGCCGCCGCCGTCGCCGACCAAAATGGTGCGCGCGCGCGGATAACGCTGGCGGTGCGCGGCGACGGTTTCGCCGAGCAGCCGGACGATTTCGGCGGTATAGGCATCGCCATTGCCCGCGCCGCGCAGCCCGGGCGACACAATGCCGCCGGTGCTGCCATAGCCTGGACGCAGCAGCGCGACGACCGCGGCATTGGGAATCGCCGCCGCCGCGCGCTCGGCGAACCCGGTATGCGACGGCGCGGTCTCGGTATCGTCATGGACGACGATCACCAGCGTCTCGACCTTGGCGGGCTTGACGCTGCCGAAGGTCGTGCCCGCAAGCGGCGGTTCGAGCATCGCGGCGCGCGGCGTGGCGGCGCAACCCGCGAGCAGCAGCGCGGGGGTGAGCAAGGCGGGGAGCAGGCTAGAGCAGCGCATCGGCGATCCTGTCGGCTAGCCGCGCTGCAACGGTGGCCTTGGGCAGGCGCTCCCATTGCTCGACGCCGAGCGCGGTCACGAGGTGGACGGTGTTGGCGTCGCCGCCCATCACGTCGCCCGATACGTCGTTGGCGACGATCCAGTCGGCATGTTTGGCGGTGCGCTTGGCGGCGGCGTAATCGAGGACATTCTCGGTCTCGGCGGCAAAGCCGACCAACAGGCGCGGGCGGTCGGGGCTCGCCCCCAGCGTCGCGAGAATGTCGGGGTTGGCAACGAGCGCGAGCGCGGGCTGCATCGTGCCCTTTTTGAGCTTCTGGTCGGCGGCCGCCTCGACCCGCCAGTCGGCGACCGCGGCGACCATCACCGCGGCATCGGCGGGGAGCGCGGCGGCGACCGCATCGGCCATGTCGCGCGCGGTCTCGACATCGACGCGATCGACCGCTGCGGGGGTGGGGAGGGTAACCGGCCCGGCGACCAGCGTCACCCGCGCGCCGCGCTCGGCGAGCGCCTGCGCGATCGCGAAGCCCTGCCGGCCCGATGAACGATTGGCGATGTAGCGCACGGGGTCGATCGGCTCGTGCGTCGGGCCAGCGGTGACGAGAACGTGTTTGCCCGCGAGCGCGCGCGCGCGCTGTTCCACCGTTCGTGCCGAGCTTGTCGAAGCATCGTCCTTCGTCTCGCCGAAGATCGCGCGCTGTATCGCCGCCAGGATCACCGCCGGCTCGGGCAACCGCCCCGGCCCGAACTCGCCGCACGCCATCGCGCCTTCGTCGGGATCGATCACCTCCACCCCATCGGCGCGCAGTTGCGCGACGTTGCGGATCGTCGCGGCGTGCTGCCACATCCGCACGTTCATCGCGGGCGCGGCGAGCACCGGCTTGTCGGTCGCCAGCAGCAAGGTCGTCGCCAGATCGTCAGCGATCCCCGCCGCCATCCGCGCCAGCAAGTCGGCGGTGGCGGGGACGACGACGACCAGATCGGCTTCGCGGCTGAGCTGGATATGCCCCATCTCGGCCTCGTCCTTGAGATCCCACAGGCTGGTGTGGACGGGAGCCTCGGACAACGCCGCGAGCGTCATCGGCGTCACGAACTGCGCGCCGCCATCGGTGAGGACGCAGCGCACGCCGATCCCGGCCTTGCGCGCGAGCCGGATCAGCTCGCAGGCCTTGTACGCGGCAATGCCGCCGCCGACGATCAGCAGGATGCGCTTCATCGCACAATCCTCTGCACCCGCACGCGCCGCCTGTCGAGCGCGGCGACGCCCAGGTCGCGCAGGCTGTCGGGCACGAACACCAGTCCGACGAGCAGCAACGGCGCCGCCATCACCCCCCAATAAAAGGTATCGAGCCGGCCGAAGGTGGCGATCACCACCGCATAGCCCGCCAAGGTCGCGGCGACGCGAAGCCCCAGCGGGTCGCGCCAGCCGAGCCAGCCGAACAGCGCGAGCGCGACCAGCGGCGCGGCGATCCAAAGCGGTACCGCCAGCAACGCGGTCGCGAGCGTGATCGACCGGACGAACAGCCCGAAGCCGTGCAGCCCCGACCATCCGCCCGATGCGGGATCGAACGGCGTGGTTATCCCGGCGACCGCGATCGCGTGGAAGGTCAGCGCCACGCCGAACAGCCCGATCGCCGCACCCCAGCCCAGCGCCTCGCGGCGTTCGCCCTCGGTCCAGGCGAACACCGCCATCACCACCAGATAGACCAACGCGGTCTCGCGGATCAGCACCGCCATCAGCCCGATCGCGGCGGCGCTCTCCCAGCGTCCGGGGCGCCGCAGCCCCAGCGACAGCGCGATCAGCGGTGCCGCCCAGAATTCGTGGAAGGCCCATAGGCCGGTCTGGACGAAGGCGATGAGCCCGCCCGCGAGCATCACCGCGCCGACCAGCAACGCCGGCGCGCTCCCCAGCGCGTCGGCGCGCAGGCGGTTGAGCCAGACCACGCCCGCGGCGGCAGCGATCGCGATCATCAGCGATGCGACGAGGAATGGCGGCAGGCTCGCCTGCACCACCGCGAGCGTCGGCAGGCGGAAGGTGACGAACGGGCGGAGCGGATAATTGCCCGCGCGCAGCAGGTCGGCGGCGACGCTGTAATAATCGCCGCCGGCGTGGAGCCCCGACACGATGCTTTCGTACAGCAGCAGGTCGCCATCGCCCGCCGCCGCATTGCTCGCGCCTTCGCTGGCGATCAGCGGCGGCAGAAACAGCGCCTGGAACGACAGCAGCACCAGCAGCAGCGCCAATGCCAGCAGCAGCCGCGCCTGTGTCTTGCCGAGCCCCGCGAACCGGCTGGGCGCGCGCAGCCACAGCGGCGGCTTGTGCCTCATCCGATCGCGAACATCGTGCCCGCGCCCAGCGCGAGCCCTGCGGCGGCGACCAGCACATAGCGCCAGCCGCCGCCGACGCGCACGATCTGGATGTCGCGCAGCGGCGGGGCAGGCGGCGCGCCGCCCGGCGCGGGATAGCGAAGCTCGATGTTGCGGATGAGCTCGGGCAGCCGCGCGAAGGTCTTGAGGTCGAGCATCAGCCGGTCGGCGAGCGCCGCCTCGGGCCCGAGCTCGGTGCGGATCCATTCGCCGATGAAGGGCGCGCCGACGTCCCACAGGTTGACGTCGGGGTCGAGGCTGGTCGCGACGCCCTCGACCATCACCATCGTCTTTTGCAGCAGCAGCAGATGCGGCTGGGTCTGCATGTCGAATTCGCGAGTGATGTTGAACAGGCTGTCGAGCATCATGCCGACCGACATGTCCTTGGTCGCAACGCCGCGCACCGGCTCGCCGACCGCACGCAAGGCGGTCGCGAACTCGGCCATGTTATGATGTGCGGGGACATAGCCCGCCTCGAAATGGATCTCGGCGACGCGCGTGTAGTTGCCGGTGATCAGCCCGTAGAGGATCTCGGCGAGCCAGACGCGCGCGCGCCGGTCGATCCGGCCCATGATGCCGAAGTCGATCGCCGCGATCCGCCCATCGGCCAGCGCGAACAAATTGCCCTGGTGCATGTCGGCATGGAAGAAGCCCTCGGCGATCGCCTGGCGCAGGAACGCCTTCACCAGCGTCTGCGACAGCGCCGACAGATCATGGCCGGCGGCGAGCAGCGCCTGCTTGTCCGACAGCTTGATGCCGTCGATCCATTCGAGCGTCATCACCTTGCCGGTGGTGCGCTGCCAATCGATTTCGGGCACCATGAAATCGGGCTGCGCCTGCATGTTGTTCTTGAGCTCGGAGGCCGAGGCCGCTTCGCGCCGCAGGTCGAGCTCGCGCAGCGTCCAGCGCTTGAACTGGTCGATCGTCAGCCGCGGGCGAAGCCTGGCGAGCTCGCCCCCCATCTGCTCGATCTGCGCCGCCGCCCATTCATAGGTTTCGATCGCGCGGACGAATTCGGTCTCGACGCCGGGGCGGATGACCTTGATCGCGACGCGGCGGCCGTCGGTGGTAGTCGCGCGATGGACCTGCGCGATCGAGGCGGCGCCGATCGGCGTCTCGTCAATGTCGAGGAACAGCGATTCGAGCGGCTTGCCGAAGCTCGCCTTCATCGCTTCGCAGATCACCGAATAGGGCACCGGCGGCAGCGCGTCCTGCAATCGTAACAAGTCATGCGCGGCGACGTCGCCGACCAGATCGGGACGGGTCGCGAGCGTCTGCCCCAGCTTGATCGCGGCGGGGCCGATCGCCTGGAAGGCGTCGGCATAGGCGGGTGCCGTTGGTAGCGAAGCGCCGAACCGCAACACCCGGCATACCCGGCGAAGCGCGGGCGGGGTGTTGGGGTTGCGCTCGATCCCGGTCAGCGCGCCGTGACGCGCCAGGATGCGACCCCATTTCAGCAGCCGCAGCAGATGGATGGCAGGCGCGGTCAAGGCTTGCTCCCCTCCCTGCAAGGGAGGGGCTGGGGGTGGGTGGAGACCTGGAGGCACGCCAGCCAAGCCGCGCGACGCGTCGGTATCGCGAGCACGCGACCCACCCCCGACCCCTCCCTTGCAGGGAGGGGGGTGATTGCGCGCCCCATCAAATCTTCCAGCCGCTGTGGATCGCCACCAGCCCGCCCAGCATCGGCTCGACCTTGGTCTGGACGAAGCCCGCCTCGCCGATCATCGCCTCGAACCGCGCCATGTCGGGAAAGCGGCGGATCGATTCGATCAGGTAGCGATAGCTGTCCTCGTCACTGGCGATCAACTTGCCGAGTTTGGGCACCAGCCGGTGCGAATAGGCGTCGTACACCTCGGCAAAGCCCGGCCACAACGTGGTCGAGAATTCGAGGCAATAGAAACGCCCGCCGCGCTTGAGCACGCGGTGCGCCTCGCGCAATGCCTTGGGGATGTCGGTCACGTTGCGGATGCCGAACGCGATCGTATAGGCGTCGAAGAAGCGATCGGGGAAGCGCAGCGTCTCGGCATTCGCCTCGGTCCACACCAGGCCCGAAATGTCGCGCTTGGCGGCGCGCGCGATGCCGACGTCGAGCATCGCCGGGTTGATGTCGGCAACGGTGATCGCCGCATCCGATTCGACCATGCGAAAGGCGATGTCGCCGGTGCCGCCCGCCATGTCGAGGATCGTCTCGCCCGCGCGCGGCTTCACGCGGCGGACGAACACGTCCTTCCACACGCGATGCATGCCCGCCGACATGGCATCGTTCATCGCGTCATATTTGCCCGCGACATTGGTGAAGACCTCGCCGACGCGGGCGGTCTTGGAGGTCGCTGCGATTTCTTCGTAGCCGAAGGAGACGGTGTCGGTCATGCCCGTCCAAATGGCGGTTTGCGACTGTCCTGCCAAGCCCAATGGCGACACTTGTGGCGGCGCGCCCGCGCGCCTAGCTCAAAGCCGGTATGCCAGAGCTTCCCGAAGTCGAGACCACGGTGCGTGGGCTGCGCCCCGTGCTCGAGGGGCGGCGGATCGTCGGCGTGCGCGCCAACCGCCCCGATCTGCGCCGCGCGATGCCTGTCGACCTTGGCCAGCGGCTCACCGGCGCGCGGGTGACGTCGCTCGGGCGGCGAGCCAAATATGGTCTGATCGACACCGATCGCGGCGACACCTTCGTCTTCCACCTCGGCATGTCGGGGCGGTGGCGGGTCGATCCGAGCGAGGATCTGATCCACGACCATCTGGTGCTCGAGACCGACGAGGGCAGGCGGCTCGCGCTCAACGATCCGCGGCGCTTCGGGTCGGTCGATCTGGTGCCCACCGCCGACATCGCCGATTGGGGGCCGTTCGCCGCGCTCGGCCCCGAACCGCTGGGCGAGGATTTCACCCCCGCGCATCTGGCAGCCGCGTTCGCCGATCGGATCTCGCCGGTGAAGGCGCTGCTGCTCGACCAGCGCACCGTAGCGGGCTTGGGCAACATCTATGTCTGCGAGGCGCTGCACATGGCTGGCATCGCCCCCAATCGCGCCGGCGGGCGAATCGCCACCAGGCGAATCGCACCGTTGGTCGCGGCGATCCGCGACGTGCTGGTCGCCGCGATCGAAGCCGGCGGCTCGACCTTGCGCGATTATGCGCGCCCCGATGGCGAGCTCGGCTATTTTTCCAAACAATGGCGCGTTTATGGTCGCGAGGGCGAATTATGCGGCTGCGGCACGGTGATTCGCCGGCGTGTCGAGGGCGGGCGATCGACCTTCTTTTGTCCGCAATGCCAGCGCTAAAGGTTGACCCCAGCGGCCAGCTTGGGTAAGGGCCGCGCTTTCCCGGGCAATGGAGCTTCGTTCCACGCCCATCCCAATTAGCAGGTTCGAGGACGGCATGGCGAATACGCCACAGGCGAAAAAGCGTATCCGGCGCAACGAGCGTCGCGCGGAAATCAACGGTGCGAGGGTAAGCCGCATCCGCACCTTCGTAAAGAAGGCCGAAGCGGCCCTCGAATCGGGCGACAAGGTTGCCGCCACCGCAGCGATGGCAGCGATGCAGCCCGAGCTGGCGCGCGGCGTCGCCAAGGGCGTCATGCACCGTAACACCGCGTCGCGGAAGTTCTCGCGCTTGACCAAGCGACTGAGCGCGCTAGCCTAAACGCTTTCGCGTTGCCGAATGCTCAAACCCTGCCGGTTCGCCGGCGGGGTTTTTTGTCGTGTGCGTGGCCTAGGATACGGTTTCCCGTTGCGTTTCGAGATGCATCGACGCGAAGCGAGGATAGTCCACGAGTCGGGCGGTGTCGGCTCGCTTAACACCGCAGAAAAACATTCTAAAACAACGACTTAGGCGATTTTCCAGCATTTCCGCGGGGGTGTCGAGTCAAGCGTTTTATATTTCAATTTCTTGACGTCACAGGCTTGCTCGACTCACGATCGAGTTTCTAAACAGACCTCCCGCAGCGACAGGGTTGCACGCG